>CAMGIP010000102.1 GCA_946056155.1 uncultured Mediterranea sp.
GGTTTTCACCCTTGCCATATTCGTTGCGAAAACTCTTCTCGCTGCCAAAGAAGCGATCGTCAATGACTGAGGTCAATCCATAAAGTTCCATCAGCGAGTTCTGAAAGGGTGTGGCGGTGAGCAGCAATTTCTTCACTCCATACAGGGCATCGCGCACGTCGGCTGCCGTGCGTGCCGACTTGCGATAGACATTACGCAACTTGTGGGCTTCGTCAATGACGGCCAGGTCGAAACCATTGGTCACGATGTCGCCCTTGTGCTTGGAGCAGAAGTTATATGAACAGATAATCACCCGTCGAGAAGATAGCGGATTCTTGCCTTCTTTGATGTAGGAGTTGAAGTTCTTGGTGTCGAGTATCTCACTGGGAATGCCAAACTTTTCTTGCAATTCGGCTTCCCACTGCTTGCGAAGCGAAGCAGGACAAACCACGATTATCTTGCGCTTGCCCGTTGACCAATATTGACACAACACCAAACCCGCCTCGATGGTCTTGCCCAATCCCACCTCGTCGGCCAGGACAACACCTTTAGACAATGGTGAACGAAATGCAAATAGGGCGGCATCAATCTGATGGGGATTGATGTCGACCGTGGAACTGAGCAGCGACTGCGAGAGCGAGTCCAACTCACCTCCGATGCTCTTCTGCGAGAGCATGGCCGCGTAATATCGGGCATGATAGCGTGTAATCATAAAAAATGCCAAATGATAGTAAGCTGTAATCATCCTACTATCATCTGGCACTGTCGCGTTGTATATGACACTCCCCGGACATAGGCATAAAAAGAGGGTGCAAGCGACCTCTTATGGTGTTCCGGGGCTAAGCGTCGGATTCTTATGGACCCCATCCAAGAATAAGAGTGCTTACACCCATTGCTGGGTGCAAACATCTTCTATCTTCATTCTTGGATTGGCCTTTTGATTCCTGACGCATGTATATACGTCACAGCCAACCATCATTGATGTGGTCATTTATCCATGAGTTAAGTTTCCGACGCTTATTCAGGAACACCACAATGATAGTCTGATGTTGCTATATGTCAATATGTTATATCTCTATTTATCTCTGTTTCGTATGTTCTTGTTTTAAAAGTTGGGTAGTCCTTTGCTCGTTGTGTGAACAGATTACCGCTACAAATATAGCCTTTATTTTTTGATTACAGAAATTTAATGAGCAATTTTACGCCATGCTACCTATCCGTACGCACACTGCTGTCTCCTCCTGTGATGATTTCTGCGTTTTTGCTAAGCCAATGACTGATTTTGGGTTAATCGATTTAGGTTTAAGCCGACTATGCAGTGAACTGAGCAAAAAAATCGGGAGGATTTGTTGGACAATTCCTCCCGATGAAATAGGGTATCGATTGGGGAGACCATTGCTCCCAGGCCTGTAGGCTATGGGCAATCAACTGAATCGGTTGGCCGTTAGCCTTCTGTCGAATCAGTTGGCCGACTGTGATGCTTCGTTGATCATCCGTTCGCTTGCATACATATAGACCTCCACACGGCGGTTCTGGTCGGCCGTCTTGCTCTCATCGTACTGGTCGTAGGCTACGCCTTTCACCTCCTTGAACTGGGCCGGCGATACACCACACTCCTGCAGGTAGTTCTCCACGCTGTAGGCACGGTTCTTGGAAACCTTCACGTTGGCTTCGTAGGTGCCCACCTTATCCGTATGTCCAATGATGGCAATATCCGTTGTGGTGTCATCGCGCAAGATCTTGGCTAAGTCGCGCAGGGAGTTCTTGGCCTCGTTGCTCAGTGCAGCCGAGTTGAAGCCGAAAAGGATGCCGGCAGCGAAGGAGACCTTGACGGCAGGCAGTCCGTTCTGGTCCGTCACCTGCTCCACCTGAGCACCCTCGATGCGTGCAGCTTCGGCCGCCTTCTTATCCATCTTCTTGCCAATGACCACACCGGCACCGGTGCCCACAGCAGCGCCAATCACCGCACCGATGGCGGCACTCTTACCCTTGTGCTTGCCACCTACTATACCGCCGATGACAGCTCCGACAGCAGCTCCTGAGCCGCCGCCGATGATACCCCCCTTGGTGGTATTGTTCATGTTGGTAGTGCCGCAACTGGGCAGCAACATCAATGCACACAATACATAGATAAAAAAAGCAGTTTTCTTCATAATCTCTTTTCTCGTTTTTGTTATTCGCCTGCAAAGGTAGATGAAAAGTTGTTCTCAATCATCCTAACAGCTACAAATTGTTGATTATTAACAATCGCTTTTCCTTTGCTTCAGATATACTTTTCCACCATCTTGAGCAGCTGCTCGGGGGTATAGGGCTTGGTCATGAAGTCGTTGCACCCCGCCTCCTTGGCCGCTTTGCGGTCACTATCGTAGGCATAGGCTGTAAGGGCAACAATGGGTACGTTGCCCAGCTGGCGGATGATGCGGGTGGCATCCAGTCCGTCGAGGTTGGGCATTTTCATGTCCATGAAGATGAGGTCAGGGTGGAGCGCTTCGTAGAGGTTGACTGCCTCGATGCCGTCCTTGGCACGCTCTATCCGGTAGTGCCGCTTCAGTATGGCCTGTATCAGGATGTAGTTGCTGTCAATATCTTCGGCGACCAGAATCAGCGGTTTCTTATCCGACTTGTCTGTCCGGTGCTTCTTGGCCTTTGCAGCTTCTGCAGCAGCTGTTTTCTCCGCAGGGGCCACTCCACGCTGTTCCGTCGTTTTTTCATCAGCAGACGTTCTCTCTGTGGCTGCTGTATCGTCTGCCTTCTCCTCTGCTGCAGCGGGTACCTCGCCGTGAGCCTTCATATCGGCTACGGTATCGGCCGAGGCATTGGCCTGTAGCGACTGGATGAGCGTGTCGAAGTCCTCCTCCTGCTGTATGGCATCCTCGGGCAACGGCAGAAAGAAGTAAAACTCCGTGCCTTTGTCCACCTCCGAGCGCACACCGATCTCACCGCCTAAACGCTCCACAATGGTCTTGCTGATGGAGAGTCCCAGACCGGTGCCCTGCACGAAGTTGTCCGCCTTGACGAAACGCTCAAAGACGCGCCCAATTTTCTCTGGAGCAATGCCGCGTCCGGTGTCGCGCACATAGAAGTAGATTCGTGCATCCTCCACCCGGTAGCCATAGGTTACCGATCCCTCAGTGGTAAACTTAAAGGCGTTGCCTATCAGGTTGGAGAGAACCTGAAAGAGGCGGTTCTTGTCGGTGCTGATGATTACATCGAAATCGGCCGGTGCATCGTTGACCAGCTCCACCCCTCCCGGCACCCGCAGTCGGTGCGACTCATACACCTCATCCAGTAGCAGGTTGAGCCGCACGGGGGTAAAGTCAAATTCCACCATGTTGGCCTCAATCTTGGAGAGATCCAGAATTTCGTTGATCAGTCCGAGCAGTCGCTCGTTGTTCGACTCCACAATATTGCAGAAGTAGCGCCGTTCCTCTTCGTCGTGGCTCTCGGCAATCAGCCGTGAGAAGCCCACTATGGCATTGAGCGGTGTGCGTATCTCATGGCTCATGTTGGCCAGAAAGGCCGACTTCAGCCGGTCGGAAGTCTCTGCCTTCTCTTTGGCCACTTCCAGTTCGCGCCTCATCTGCTCCGTCTCTGTGATGTTCCACTCGATGCTCAGCAGCAGGGGCGGGAAGTCGTCGCCGGCAATGCGCATCTTACGTTTGTCTAAATAGAGGATACCTCCTTCTGGAGCCACCTCTTCGGCTGTCCAGTGCATCTCCTGTCCGGTTTCGATGATGCGGATATCCTGATTCCGCTTCTCCTGTGCCATTTCGGGAGGAAAGCAGTCAAAGTCGTTCAGCCCAATGGCATTTCTGCTGTAAGCGGGAATCTTGATTTCATCCGTCCTGTTGCTTCCGCGGGGGGATTTCTCACGGTTGCAGCTGTTGGCCGCACTATTCTGAAGTTGTTCTATATGAATACGTTCTCTCCGTTGGGATTCTCGGTTTCGGTAGAGGTAGCGGAAGTCGTTCTGCGGATCTTTTACCACGATGCCAGCGGGGAGCGACTCCACCACTTTGTTGAGTACGGACGATAGCCGTTTGAGTTGCTGTCCCTGGCGTATGCGCTGGGAGATGTCCCTTCCGAAGGCCCACAGTACCTCTTCCCCCTGGTCGCTGGTTACCCAGTAGGCATTGCCTTCGTAGGCCAGGATTTCCGGATGTCCCTCTACTGGATTATGTACCACAAAGCGGTTCTCCTCCTTCTCGCGGCTCACCGATTTGACCAGGCTTTCCCATACCTCAGGGTTTCTGGACGAGGAGGAGAGGTTGTAGAAGTAAAGCTTGCTCAGGTCGGTCGATTCGGGGATGTTGTGATGGGCGCGGAACTTGCGGTTGGCAAAGACCAGTTGTCCGTTGCGCTTGGCGGCAAATATGTCCTCCGACGAGTTGTTGATGGCATGAGTCAGCAGGCTGATGTCGTTGCGGTTGCGCTGTATCTCGGTGATATTTTGCGCATAGCCCTCCAGGATGATGTTTCCGTCGGAGAGCACCTCGCGGCTGAAGGCCCGGGTGTGGAGGTAGATAATCTCCCCATCCATTCGAATGCGGAAGTCTGAACCCTCTGAAAAATCACCCTCTACATAATTGTTCAGATGGTTCTGGAAATTCTCTACATCCTCTATGAGGATGAGGCTCTTGAAATCGGAAAGACTTATGGAATAGGGCAACTGAGGATGGATGACGTCTATTTTGCCCTGAAAGGAGAAACTGTGCTGTCTGCTGTTGTATCGCCAGATGCTGATGGCTGCTGCGGTCTGCACCTCAAAGAGCTGCCGGCTCTTGTGTTCCAACTGTCGGCTTTGGCGAACCCGGTCCGTGATGTTGTTGCAGAACCAGATAACCATTCCTTCGTAGGGGTGCATGGAGCACTCGAAGAAGTAGGTGGTGTTCGCCACGGTGAAGGCATAATCTTTGGAGGAGGGGCATTGGCTTTGCAAGACCGCCTCATGGTCACTCATCAGATTGGCCAGTGAGGCGATGCTATTCAGCTTATAGAAGTTGTAGCCCAAAACCTCCTCCGCATGGATGAAGGAGGGTGGGTGGGTATTGAACTGCGCCTCTCGGCAGATACCGTGAGCGTCAATAACCAGTATCGCGTCGTTGTAGAAGCTCAGCAGCTTCAGTGCGTGTTGTGGGTTGTTCAGAATCTCTTTCATGGTAGATTAGGGGTATCAGAATAGTTAGGCGCGGGCCGATTTTTCCCACGTTCCTTGCTGCTCCTTCCGGCGCCGGCTGAGGTATCTCATGCCACGGAGGACGTTGAAGTTCATGAAAAGAAAGTAGCAAGGTATGTATAGTAGCTTGTTCTTTGTACGCTTCATACTCAGGTAGTAGCCGTAGCTACCGGCACAATAGAAGAGTGACTGCAGCAGCCAGAGGATGCCGTACAGGTGGATGTAGTGGCCGAGCAGCAGCAGGTAGAGGTTGAGCGGCAGCAGCAGGAAGAGCAGGATGGGGGTGATGCTCCAGCGCAGTACCCGATGGGAGATGTACTGGAAGGTGAAGATGCCGTAGCGGAAGATGTTGAGCAGCGGAATCAGCCGGGCAATGGACTGCAGTCCACCAGCCGCAATGCGTATCTTACGTTTCTCCTCTTCATGCAGGTTGGCCGACCCTTTCTCTACGGCATAGGCATCCTTGAGGTAGGCGATGGTATAACCCTGCTGTACGATGCGCATGGAGAGTATGAAATCGTCGAGCAGGGTATCCTCTTCCATCGGCTGGAAGAGCTCGCGGCGTATGGCAAACAGCTCTCCGGCTGCTCCCGTGGCCGAATAGAGGCGGGAGTCCCACTCCTTCAGGGCCGACTCATACTTCCAATATAGTCCTTCGCCCCCTTGGGCAGCATCCACCTCGCCTTCTGCCGCTATGCGTTTTTCGCCAGACACGCAGCCCACCTTCTCTTGGAGGAAGGCTCCGGCAATGAGGCGCAACGCGTCACGGTTGAGCATGGTATTGGCATCGGTGAAGGTGACGATGGGGGTATGGACATACTGCATACCGCGGTTGATGGCCGCCGTCTTTCCCCTCCGCTCGGGTGAGTGGAGTACGGTGGCTTGGGGCCAGCGCCCGAGCCACTTTACCGTATGGTCGTTGCTGCCATCGGTACACCAGACGATGTGGAGCTTCTCCCGCGGATAGTCCAAGTTCAGACAGTTGGCCATCTTCTCATCCACTACCATCTCTTCGTTGAAGGCTGCGATGAAGAGGGTCATCTCCGGCAACTCCTCATCCGAGGGCTTTGCGCCGGAGGGGGTGCGGCCGAAGAGCAGCTCCTTGACAGCCACCAGCAGACGCAATACGACACCATAACCTACGTAGGTGTAAACCACAATGGCCAAAGCCGTCCAAAACAATATATCTACCCAACACATAACGTATCTTTATTTTAATGATTGTTTACCACTGAGGGGGATATATAACTACTTAACAGTTATATAGACCGCCAAATGTACTCACTTATCCACAAAATAACAAATATTTTGAAGAAAAGTTGTATAAACCCTCCTGTTCAGCCCTTCTTTTGCTCTTTCCCCTCTGCCTTGGAAAGCTAATAAATCTAAAGGAGTTGCTCAATATCGGGAAATCGGCTAACTTTGTGCAATATAAAATTCAGCAGTATGAAAAAGACACATGTATCCCTTTTCCTGCTTGCCATGGCTTGCGGTGCGCTCCATGCCCAGCAGGGTGGCATCACTCCCGAGATGATGCGTGAAATCAGCAGTAGCTACCAGGCCACGCCTGCCGACAAGGCGTTACGCAATGCCATAGGTGGCAATGACCTGAAGAAACTGGCCTTGAACCAGGAGAACCGTCAGGCTATGGACACCCACTTCAGTGTCAAAGTCAATTCCAAGGGTATCACCAATCAGCGCTCTTCCGGCCGCTGCTGGCTCTTTACCGGTCTGAACGTGATGAGGGCTAAGGCTATTGCCAAGTATAACCTCCCCTCCTGTGAGTTTTCGCAGGTCTATTCCTTCTTCTATGACCAGTTGGAGAAGGCTAACCTCTTCTTGCAAGGGGTGATAGAGACGGCCGACCGTCCGATGAGCGACCGGCAGGTGGAGTGGCTGTTCAAGAATCCGCTGAGCGATGGCGGCACCTTTACCGGTGTGGCCGATGTGGTGGGCAAGTATGGCATCGTGCCCAAGGAGGTGATGCCGGAGACTTTCAGCAGCGAGAACACTTCGCGCATCTCTTCGCTCATCGCTCTCAAGCTCAAGGAGCAGGCGTTGCAACTGCGTGACATGGTAAAGCAGGGGAAGAGCAAGAGTGTAGTGGCCAAGGAGAAGACGGCTATGCTGGGCACGGTCTATCGTATGCTCACCCTTAGCCTCGGTGTACCTCCCACGGAGTTTGACTACACGGTGCGTGATGACAAAGGGGCGCCTGTGGCTGTGGAGCATCACACCCCCAAGAGCTTCTTCGAGAAGTATGGTGATCCGCAGCTGCTGAGCAGCTATGTGATGCTGATGAATGACCCTTCGCGCGAATATTATAAGGTGTATGAGATTGACTTTGACCGTCATAGTTATGATGGACACAACTGGAAATACATCAATCTGCCCATCGAGGATATCAAGGAGATGGCTATTGCTTCGCTTAAGGACAATACGATGATGTACTTCTCTTGCGACGTGGGCAAGTGTCTCGACAGCGAGCGTGGACTGCTGGATCTGAACAACTATGACTATGCTTCGCTGATGGGTACCAGCTTCAATATGGACAAGAAGCAGCGCATCGAGACCTTTGCCAGTGGTTCAAGCCATGCCATGACGCTCATGGCGGTGGACCTGGATGCACAGGGTCAGCCTAAGAAGTGGATGGTGGAGAACAGCTGGGGCGCCTCATCTGGCTACAAGGGCCATCTGATCATGACCGATGAGTGGTTCAACGAGTATATGTTCCGCTTGGTGGTGGAGACGAAGTATGTGCCTGAACGCATCAGCAAGCTGCTGAAGCAGAAGGCTATCCTGTTGCCTGCATGGGATCCGATGTTTGCTCCTGAGGAGTAACGGGTCACATTCCAAGAAACCGCTACAAACTCTGTTTGAATGGCATTCGAATGGCGTAGGTAGCGGTTTCTTTTTATCTTTACGTGATGATGGATCATGCGGAGCAGAGCATGTTGCATGGGGACAGGATACAAAAAAATAGGGTCTCAGAGCTGTCTGCTCAAAGACCCTACGAATAAAAGTGCGGTGCGTACGGGACTCGAACCCGTGACCCCATGCGTGACAGGCATGTATTCTAACCAACTGAACTAACGCACCAAAAGCAATTTGCTATTGACAATCTCTCTCGATTGCGAGTGCAAAGGTACAGCTTTTTTTCAAACCTGCAAGCGTTTTCCGAAGAAAATTTAAAAATAATTTTAATCCTTGTTGGTTATCAGTGATTTACCATTCTAAATTTTCCTCTTGTTAGGCCTTAACTGTTGCATGATGAGGACATCCTGATACTCTCCTTGTACCTTCCACCACTGTTTCAGCAGGCCGCATTGGACGAATCCGCAGGATTGGAAGAGCTGCATACTGCGACTGTTCTGCATACTGACGTGGGCGCAGAGCTGATTCATGTTGAGGAAGTCGAACGCATACTCGCAGAGCAGACGCAGTGCCTCGGTGGCATATCCCTCACCGCGATACGTCTCCAGGATCACGATGCCGACTTCGGCTCTGGAGTGGAATGGCTCGAAATTGCTGAGATCTATCGCACCGATCACCGCTCCGTCGGAGAGGCGCACAATCATCAGACGCAGCTGTTTGTCGGCATAGAGGTCATACTGCGTGTCGGTGATGTACTGCTTGAGCACATGATAGGAGTAGGGTACGTTGAGGTTGCACACGTCCCAGGTGGTCGTGTCGTTCTCTATGGTGTACATGATGGAGAGGTCTTCCGGTTCCAATGCGCGTAACCGCACGCGTGGACCTTCGAGTAGTGCTTTCATCGTTTTCTTTCTTTTGTTTTTCAAAATTCGAACTATGCTATCTGCTCTTCTTCTTCGGCAGAGAGGTGGAGTTCCCTGAGGATGTTTTTCATCGTGGGACGACAAAAGAGGGTTGCCACCAGGGCAATGCTCATGCAGAGTATGCCGGTGAGACTGGAGAAGAGGAGGTAGGTTACGCTGCCGGCCAATATGGGTATCCATAGCAGCAGCAGACGCAGCAGGCTCCAGCAGCGGTAGCGCTTCACGGCTTCAATGGTGGATAGGGTATTGATGCGGTGGGAGAGGGCCCAGG
>CAMGIP010000103.1 GCA_946056155.1 uncultured Mediterranea sp.
CCTATCGCAGTTCACCGTTTTTTTTCGAAGGGGTATTGCGTCATGATGTTGGCGGGTGGACGCTGCGCCAGGAGTTCGCGCTTCATGAAGTCCATATAGGGAGCTACATGCGCAAAGAACTGATGATAACCCTTGCAGAGGTAGTTCAATCCCGGCTCACCCGTAGCCGTACGCAGGAAGCGGTTCTTGGGACACTCGCCATGACAGGTAAAGAGGTAGTCGCACTCGCGGCACTGGGTGGGCAACGTGCTGTACTTGGCGGCACCGAACTGCTGCTCACGCTCGCTGTACATCATCTCCGTGAGCGTCTGCGTGCGGATATTGCCCAACTTATACTCGGGGAAGACAAAGTGGTCGCAGGCGTAGAGGTCGCCGTTGTACTCTAACACACCGGCATGACCGCAGCTCTTGGCCAGGGTGCAGACACCGGGCTGCTCACCTACCCAGTTGGCCAAGGTGGAGTCGAACAGCTGGATGAAGTATTCGCCCACATCGTGGCGCACCCACTCGTCGAAGATGGTGCAGAGGAAATGGCCCCACTGCTCGGGAGTGACCGAGAAGTCGGCCAGCGGTATCTCCTGCTGGTCGGCCGGACTGGCCAGATGACGGCCGTCAGCATGGGGCAGGAGCCGCTCCACGATGGGGGTGAACTGGATGTAACGGCAACCGATCTCCTTGAAGAAGTGGTAGAAGTCCAAGGGGTAGTCGGCATTGAAGTCGTTGACCACGGCCAGCGCGTTCCACTCCACGTGGTGCTTGTTGAGCAGCTGGATGCCGCGCATCACCTTCTGGAAGGAGGGGAGGCCCTGCTTGTTGCGGCGGTACTCATCGTGGAACTCCTGCGGACCGTCTATCGAGATGCCCACTAACCAGTGGTTCTCCGCGAAGAAACGGCACCACTCATCGGTGAGCAGCGTGCCGTTGGTCTGGATGGAGTTGTCGATGGTGCGCCCGCCGGCATACTTGCGCTGCAGCTCGATGACCCGCTTGTAGAAGGAGAGGGGGCGCATGAGGGTCTCGCCACCGTGCCAGGTGAAGAGCACCTGGGGCATGGTCTGCGACTCGATGTACTGCCGGATGAAGAGCTCCAGCAGCTCATCGCTCATGGTGAAGCGGCCAGCGGGGTCCTCCTGCTTGTAGAGGTGACTCTTTTCGAGGTAATAACAGTAGGTACAGGCCAGGTTACAGACAGAGCCTACGGGTTTGGCCATCACATACAGAGGCCGTGCAAAGGGGGCAAATGTGCTCATTGTGCGTCGGTTTTTGAATCATAGAGTCCGCAAAAATAGGGATTACTTTTGGTATATCTCCCATCGGCTTGCCTAATATTTGATAAAAGTATCGCAAAATACACTATCTTTCCTCTACAGAAAAATCTCTTTCTTTATCCTTCGGGTACAGAATCTCGCCGATTTTATCTACCTTTGCCGCCGCAAAATCCCAAGGGTGGGGGGATGAACCCTCTCCCCGGGGGATGGGATTGGTTGAGGACTATTTTAATACACGATATCTATGTGGTTACTTTTTGCTTTTCTCTCGGCCGCGCTGCTGGGCTTCTATGATGCCTTCAAGAAGCAGTCGCTCAAGGACAATGCGGTGCTACCGGTGCTCTTTCTCAATACGCTGTTTTCCAGCCTGGTGTTTCTCCCCTTTATTCTCCTCTCCCGTGTGGCTCCCGAAGGAGTGCAGGGCGGACTCTTCTGGGTGCCTGAGGCAGACTGGCAGACGCACGGGTACATCGTTCTGAAGTCGTTTATCGTTCTCGCATCGTGGATCTTCGGCTATTTCGGCATGAAGCATCTGCCGCTGACCATCGTGGGGCCCATCAATGCCACCCGGCCGGTGATGGTGCTGGTAGGGGCCATGCTGCTCTTCGGCGAACGGCTCAACCTCTACCAGTGGATAGGTGTGGCGCTGGCGGTGCTCTCCTTCTTCATGCTGAGCCGTTCGGGCAAGAAGGAGGGGATAGACTTCAAGCACAACCGCTGGATTTTCTTTATCGTGATGGCTGCTGTGACGGGGGCGGTGAGCGGTCTGTATGACAAGTACCTGATGAAGCAGCTCAATCCGATGCTGGTGCAGTCTTGGTACAACATCTACCAGGTCTTCATCATGTGTCCCGTCATCCTGCTGCTCTGGATGCCCAAGCGCAAGGAGAGCACACCGTTTCGCTGGAAATGGACCATCCCCCTGATCTCGCTCTTCCTCTGTGCCGCCGACTTTGTCTATTTCTATTCGCTGAGCCTGCCCGACTCGATGATCAGCATCGTATCTATGGTGCGCAGGGGCAGTGTGGTGGTGTCGTTCCTCTTCGGAGCGATGGTGTTCCGTGAAAAGAACTTAAAAAGCAAGGCTATTGACCTCATTCTCGTGCTGATTGGAATGTTCTTCCTATATTTGGGCACCAAATAGGGAACGGACAGGGAAGAGGAGGAGACCAGCGAGACTGGAGTGATATATAATAAGGTATAGAATATAACAATGAGACAATCTATGATGAGGATATGGATGATGAGGATGGGGATGTGGACCATGCTGTGGATGGGGATGGTCGGTGCGCAGGGAGCGGCTGCCAAAACTCAGCTTGCAGAGGTGACAGAACCCCAGCATGCAGAGGTGACGGAAACTGCGGGTGCAGAGGTGACGGGAACTGAGAGTGCGCAGGTGATGGACACTGCGGGGGTGGAGCTTAAACAGCTCTTTACGGCGATGCCCGACAGCCTCTGTCCCCTGCTTACGCAGGTTAACCGGGCCGACTTCATTGATTTTATCGAGAGCAAGATGAAGGCCGAGGTGAGCAACCGGCTGGGAGGCAAGTCGCAGATGACGGAGCTGGCCCCTACCTATCTGCGCATCCGTCTGACCGAATCGACCGACTGGCAGATGAAGCTGCTGCCTACCGCCCAAGGGGATACGCTCATCTGTGTGGTGACAACGGTGGAGCTGCCTACGGCGGACAGCCACATCGAGTTCTATACTACCTCATGGAGACCTCTGCCGGCATCGGTTTATCTCTCCAAACGACCCGAAACCAGAGACTTCGTGGCCTCTGCTGACTCGCTGAAAGACGCGTATGGACGTCCGTTGTCTGCACTCTCCCGGGCCGATATGCACCTGGTCAGGTGGACCCTTGCCCCAGACAACAACGACCTGACTGCACTCCTTACCACGCCCGACTACATGGAGACGGAGCAGGCCGAGAAGCTGAGGCCTCACCTCAAGGGGGCGCTTCGCTACCGCTGGAGCGGCACGGCTTTTCTTCCCGAGGGGGAGTGAGCGACTGCCGTCTCTGTCCGTGGTGCAGAATCTGTGGTCTTGCCCCCATTTTTTTCTTGGCCGGAAAGGTTTGGATTTCAAAGATATTGACTACCTTTGCGCCCCTGAAACCAAACCTCAAAAACAAATGACTATTTTTGGAAAAGAACTGTCTCGTAAAGCGTTGCTCAATGAGATCAAGGATTATGTGTCGATAGCCTTAGGCTTGATTCTGTATGGTATCGGGTGGACTGTCTTTCTGCTGCCCAACGACATCACCACGGGTGGAGTGCCGGGTATCGCCTCCATCGTCTTCTTTGCCACCGGGTTTCCGGTGCAGTACACCTACTTCTTCATCAACTTCATTCTGCTCATCCTCTCCATCAGGGTATTGGGGTGGAAATTCAGCATCAAGACGGTTTATGCTGTCTTTACGCTCACCTTCTTCCTGAGTGTAATCCAGCAGTTTACGCAGGGCCTTCACCTGCTGCATGACCAGCCCTTCATGGCTTGTGTGCTGGGTGCCTCCTGCTGTGGTATGGGCATCGGCATCGCCTTCTCGCACAACGGCAGTACGGGCGGCACGGACATCATAGCCGCCATCATCAACAAGTATCGTGACATCACCCTGGGCCGGGTCATGCTCTTTTGCGACCTCGTCATCATCTCATCCAGTTATATCGTCTTTGAGGATTGGGAAAAGGTGGTGTATGGATATGTCACCCTCTATATCTGCAGCTTTGTGCTGGATCAGGTGGTGAACAGTGCCCGTCAGTCGGTGCAGTTTGTGATTATCAGCAAGAAGTACAAGGAGATAGGTCACAGCATCGTGGTGGGACCGCGCCGCGGGGTGACGGTCATAAACGCCAATGGGTTCTATAGCGGAGATGAGGTGAAGATGCTCTTTGTCATGGCCAAGAAGAGGGACAGCGCCACCATCTTCCGGCTTATCAACGAGATTGACCCCAACGCCTACGTGACCCAAAGTGCCGTAATCGGTGCCTACGGTGACGGATTCGACCGCATCAAAACCAAATGACCGGTTTCGCACAGCCGCATAATCGGCCCGGCCGGACGAAATATGGCCGTTGCATGAGAAAAACAGGGGAGTAGAGGCAAAACCTCACGGAAAAAATGTATTTTTGCAGCATAAAACAGAAAAACTATATCGCATGAGCAACCAGAGATACATGATGCGCGGTGTAAGCGCTTCGAAAGAGGATGTGCATAATGCCATCAAGAACATTGACAAGGGTATTTTCCCGCAAGCTTTCTGTAAGATTATCCCTGATATCCTGGGAGGTGATCCGGAGTACTGTAACATTATGCACGCCGATGGAGCGGGCACGAAATCGTCGCTGGCCTACATGTATTGGAAGGAGACGGGCGACCTCTCGGTGTGGAAGGGCATCGCTCAGGATGCACTCATCATGAATATCGATGACCTGCTCTGTGTGGGAGCCGTGGATAATATCCTGGTGTCGAGCACCATTGGAAGAAACAAGCTCTTGGTGCCCGGAGAGGTGATCTCAGCCATCATCAACGGTACGGACGAACTGCTGGCTGAACTGCGTGAGATGGGGGTAGGGGTCTATGCCACGGGAGGCGAAACGGCTGACGTGGGCGACCTGGTACGTACCATCATCGTGGATAGCACGGTGACCTGCCGCATGAAGCGGAGTGAGGTGATCAATAACGCCAACATCCGCCCGGGTGACGTCATCGTGGGACTGGCCTCTTACGGACAGGCTACCTACGAGAAGGAGTACAACGGGGGTATGGGCAGCAACGGACTGACCAGCGCCCGACATGATGTCTTCAGCAAGTACCTCGCTGAGAAATACCCCGAGAGCTTCGACAAGGCGGTGCCCGAGGAACTGGTATATAGCGGCGGACTGAAACTGACCGATGCGGTGGAGGGGAGTCCGTTGGATGCCGGCAAGCTGGTGCTCTCGCCCACACGTACTTACGCCCCGGTGGTGAAGAAGCTGTTGGATGCGCTCCGTTCGGAGATCCACGGCATGGTGCACTGCTCGGGTGGCGCACAGACCAAGGTGCTCCACTTTGTGGGCGACAACTGCCGCGTCATCAAGGACAATCTCTTCCCCGTTCCGCCCCTGTTCCGCACCATCAAGGAGCAGAGCAATACCGATTGGGCGGAGATGTACAAGGTGTTCAACATGGGCCATCGTCTGGAGGTCTATCTCTCACCCGAACATGCCGAGGAGGTCATCGCCATCAGCAAGTCGTTCCATATCGATGCGCAGATTGTGGGTCGCATCGAGGAGAGCGACCACAAGGAGCTGATCATTCGCAGCGAGTTTGGTGAGTTTACCTATTGAAGCGGAGGCTCTCCATCCATATAGCGAACTAAAGTCGGGTTACCGTACAGATTGGGTCAAGTATGAGAAAAATTATCTTCTTCCTCTGCTGCATTACCAGCATTTGTGCCGTGGTCTATATGGGGTATGAGTCGTGGATGCTGATCAGGGCGCATACCTTTACGTTGCGCTCCTGCTCGTTCTATCTCGGCACCATCGGCTGGCTGGTGATCACTTTCAATATCGTCACCTGCCAGTACCGCTGGACGAAGTATCTCTGCAAATAGCCCGGGATAGGGGAGAGGCGGACAATAATCACGAACTTAGAGAGGCCCCCTGGGGGCTGAACAACTGATATGGCTGACAACAACAATACATTATTAGAAAAACTGGAGGGGCTGATACCCCGATTCGAGGAGGTATCGACCCTGATTACCGACCCGGCAGTCATTGCCGACCAGAAGCGGTATGTCAAGCTTACTAAGGAGTACAAGGAGCTGGGCGACCTTATGGCTGCCCGAAAGGAGTACCTGCAGGTGCTGGGCAATATCGAGGAGGACAAACATCTGCTGGCCACGGAGGAGGATGCGGACATCCGCGAAATGGCCCGTGAGGAGATGGCTGCCAGCGAGGAGCGGAGACCGCAGTTGGAGGAGGAGATCAAGCTGATGCTGGTGCCGGCCGATCCGCAGGACAGCCGCAACGCTATCCTCGAAATCCGTGGCGGTACGGGAGGCGATGAGGCGGCTCTCTTTGCCGGCGACCTCTTCCGTATGTACAGCAAGTATTGCGACATCAAGGGGTGGAAGATGGAGGTGTCGAGCGCCAACGAGGGGGCGGCCGGGGGATTCAAGGAGATTATCTGCTCCGTGACCGGCGATAATGTCTATGGCACGCTCAAGTATGAGTCGGGAGTGCACCGCGTACAGCGGGTGCCGGCTACGGAGACGCAGGGACGGGTGCATACATCGGCTGCATCGGTGGCCGTTCTGCCGGAAGCGGAGGAGTTTGATGTGGTCATCAATGAGGGCGAAATCAAATGGGATACCTTCCGTAGCGGTGGCGCCGGCGGACAGAATGTGAATAAGGTGGAGTCGGGCGTACGCTTGCGCTACAACTGGAAGAATCCGCTCACGGGAGTGGTGGAGGAGATCCTGATTGAGTGTACCGAGACGCGTGACCAACCCAAGAACAAGGAGCGTGCGCTCTCGCGCCTGCGCACCTTTATCTATGACAAGGAGCATCAGAAATATATCGATGATATCGCTTCCAAGCGCAAGACGATGGTGAGCACGGGAGACAGGTCGGCCAAGATCCGTACCTACAACTATCCGCAAGGACGCATCACGGACCATCGTATCAACTATACCATCTACAACTTGGCTGCTTTCATGGATGGCGACATCCAGGACTGCATCGACCACCTGATTGTGGCCGAGAATGCAGAACGGATGAAGGACAGCGAGCTGTAGTGGCCGGCTGTTTCCATAAAAGAGAGCCAGTTTTGACCTCAGATGAGCAGCTTCCAGCAGATGATTCCTGATGAGAGGCTTTCAGTAGATTATTTTCTGTTCAGCAGCTTTCAGCAGATGATTCCTGATCAGCAGCTTTCAGCAGATGATTTTCTGATGAGCAGCTTGAATACATAACCCTAGTAAGAACCCTAAATAGTAATGAATATGACGAAAGAACAACTTTTCCAGAACATCCTCCGCAAAAAGAGTTTCCTTTGCGTAGGTCTCGATACCGATATTAAGAAGATTCCCGAACATCTCCTCAAGGAGGAGGACCCTATCTTTGCCTTCAACAAGGCCATCATTGATGCTACCCAGGACCTCTGCATTGCCTATAAGCCCAACTTAGCTTTCTACGAAAGTTTGGGTGTGAAGGGATGGATTGCCTTTGAGAAGACGGTGAAGTATATCAAGACCCAATATCCCGACCAGTTTATCATTGCTGATGCCAAGCGGGGTGATATTGGCAACACCTCGGCCATGTATGCTCGCTCCTTCTTCGAGGAGCTGGACATCGACTCGGTGACGGTAGCTCCCTACATGGGCGAGGACAGTGTGTCGCCCTTCCTGACCTATCCCGGCAAGTGGGTGATTCTCTTAGCGCTGACCAGCAACAAAGGTAGCCACGACTTCCAGCTGACAGCCGATACCGAAGGGGAACGTCTCTTCGAGAAGGTGCTCCGCAAGAGCCAACAGTGGGCCGGCGATGACCAGATGATGTACGTGGTGGGTGCTACCCAGGGACGTGCTTTTGAGGATATTCGCAAGATTGTGCCTGACCACTTCCTCCTGGTACCCGGTGTAGGTGCTCAGGGCGGTTCGCTTGAAGAGGTGTGCAAGTATGGCATGAACAAGCAGTGTGGCTTGATTGTGAACAGCAGCCGTGGCATCATCTATGTGGACAAGAGCGAGGCCTTTGCCGAAGCTTCACGTAAGGCGGCTCAGGAGGTACAGGCGCAGATGGCCAAGCAGCTGGAGGAGAGACTGCTGTAAGGGATACCCCCGATGTGATGACTCTCGTCAAACGAAAATGACTACCCGTGATAATCCAAACGTAATGACAGTATAGATTATGGGCTTCTTTAAATCCCTGTTCACCGGAAAGGGTGACCATGAGGCTGATGCGGATGCAAAGGCTGCTCACAAGAAATTTGAGATATTGAAGTATGACGGTATGAGGGCTCAGCGGATGGGACGTACCGATTATGCCATCCAGTGCTTTTCGCAGGCATTGGCCCTGCAGTCTGATTTTGAGACGATGAGCTATCTGGCTCGAGCCTATGTGCAGAGCGGCAAACTGGAGGAGGCGCGGGCACAACTGGAACAGATGGTGCACCTCGAACCTACGCATACCGAGAGCTTCCTCACCCTGGCGCACATCTGCTTTATGCAGGAGGATTATGAGGCCATGGCGAAGGCGGCACAGCAGGCTATCGCTATCGAAGCGGGCAATGCTACGGCCCACTTCCTCTTGGGCAAGGCTGACTATGGGATGGGCAACGAACTGATGTGCGTGGCCCATCTCACCCAGGCTATTACCCTGAGCGAGGATTTCATCGAGGCTCGGCTGCTTCGCGCGGAGGCGCTGCTGAAGATGGGACAGCTGACTGAGGCTCAGGAGGATATTGAGGCTGTACTGGCAGCGGAGGCGGACAATGAGGGTGCGCTCTGGCTGAAGGGAACCATGAAGGAGATGGAGGAGAAGCAGGAGGAGGCAGAGCAGATCTATCTCCACCTGATCGAACTCAATCCCTTCTATGAGCAGGCCTATCTGTCGCTGGGCAAGCTGTATATCAACCGGAAGTCACTTGAGAAAGCGGTTGCCCTCTTTGACGAGGCCATTGAGGTGAACCCTAATTTTGCGGCTGCCTACCACGAACGGGGCAGGGCCAAACTGCTTCTCGGCGACAAGGATGGCGCTACGGAGGATATGAAAAAGGGTCTTGAACTCAACCCCAAGGAGGCAGAAGCCCTGAACGGACAGTTTGATAACCTCACTCGACAGACCGATATCCTCGGATTGTAATGGCGTATCTCGCAACGGATATTGCACATCGCAAACGCACACTGCATATTGCATAACTGCATAACGCATACTGC
>CAMGIP010000104.1 GCA_946056155.1 uncultured Mediterranea sp.
ATCTCATGATCAAGAAGAATGACCGCTACAAGGAACTCTACCTCTACCAATGGGTACGTCGCGACCTGAAGAAGGTGTTCCGGAAATAGATTATCTTACTTTGCCCGAGAAGTATATCTTACTTTGCCAAAGAAGTATATCTTCTCTGAAAAAGGAGTAGTACTTGCCAGAAAAGTAGATCATCATCAACTCCCGTGAATTAAGGACAAAAATAGAATCACTCTGTTGAGTACTCTCTTTCACGTGGTGCCACCAGGAAGCGAACCGGGGACACAAGGATTTTCAGTCCTTTGCTCTACCAACAGAGCTATGACACCTTACAAATCTTTCGAGTTACCTAAAACTCTCGTAATCTTATGAAATCGCGCTTGCTCTCTGAATGATCTCTTCGCGCATCCACTGACGGATGGTGTCGTCGCGCAGGTTGGCTATGTTCTTGATGTAGTACGTATAGGATGGAAGTTAGGGTAGTTTTGCCTCAATCCTATCATAAAGGTCATAGATTGACATATTTTAGGTGTTAAAAAATATCTTAGTCAAGCTCGCAGGTCGCGAACGGGGTGGTAGCATCGACCCTATCCGTGCCCGTGTCAACGATGCCTTGGCCAAACAACCCCAAAATAGTACACTCTTACCAAATTTCAATTTGTAATATATTGGTAATTAGGTGATTAAAAAGTTGTTTTAAGACAACTAATTAGCGCAACTGATCTAATGTCTTCATTTCAGTTGCGCCAATGTACTCGTTTCAGTTGCGCTAATACCCCTCATTTCAGTACAAATGAAAACATGCGATCAGTTGCGACCAAAGTATGGTATCAGTTGCGATGGAGATACGGCATCAATTGGTATAGCATCAGGCCCCATACTGCAATGAAGATGTTAGAATAATATACTTTTTTCATTCTGTGATGCACCCCTGGAGTGATATGGTTATGTATGCGTCGAACTCACGTTACCTCAGAGCGGTGAGGGCCTTTTGTACCGCTTTGCGGAGGTTTTCTCTGGCTACCTCTGGGAGAAGCAGTTGGCTCAGCGGACGGGGATCTGCCTCGTTGATGCTCTTCACCAGGTCGAAGTGGCTGGATAGAACCGCCTCTGTGTCGTCAATGGCTCCAGAGAGCAGCCAGCATGCGACTCCTTTCTGGCGGCAACGCTTCAGTATGCCGAAGGGTACCTTGCCCATCAGAGTCTGCGCATCCGATTTCCCTTCGCCCGTGATGACCAGGTCAGCATCCTGGATCAGGGTGTCGAAATCCGCCAAGTTGAGGAGGAGCTCGATACCCGATTGCAGATCGGCATGCAGGTAGGTGAGCAGCGCATAGCCCAATCCGCCTGCTGCGCCCGAACCAGGATGGCAGGCCATGGCCGAGGAGGTGATGCCTGCCTCTTCCGTCTGCCGGGCAAAGTGGCGAAGCCGGGCATCGAGCAGGGCTACCTGTTCGGGTGTGGCTCCCTTTTGCGGAGCGAAGACATAGGCCGCCCCGTTCGGCCCATAGAGCGGATTATCCACATCGCAGGCTACGAGTATTCGGCACGAGGTCTGCAGGCATCCCGCCTGCCGGAGTGCCTGGAGCATTCCCTCTCCGGCATCGCACGTGGCACTTCCGCCGATGCCCATCACAATACATTCGCACCCTTTGCTGAGAGCATCGGCCAGCATCTCGCCCACGCCAAAGGTGGTGGTCAGCAACGGGTTACGCTTCTCTTCAGGCACTAACGTCAGTCCGCTGGCTGCCGCCATCTCCATATAGGCCGTCTTGCCGTCAGCAGAGAGGGCATAGCTGCACTCCAGCGGATCCATCAGCGGACCATGGACCCTGAGCTTCACCTCTGAGGTAGGCAGGAGCCGCTTGACGCAGGCGACCAATCCCTCGCCACCGTCGCTGACTGGCAACTCCGCAATCTCTGCTTGGTGAATTGCCGCACGCACCCCCTCGGCCGCCGCAGCGCAAGCCTCGCGCGCAGAGAGGCACCCTTTGAACGAGTCGAACGCCAACACCACTCTTTTTAATCGATAATTGTTCTTCATGTCAACTGTTACTCTATGATGAAATGATGACTTTAGCAGCTAATAAATGAGAAAAGGATTACGATGAAGACGGTAATTTCGTTTTTTAAGTGTAACAATATAAATTTTTGAAAATATGGTGATTATCTATAACACACGAATACCAAGAGGCGGATGCTCAGGGTTATCCCCAGGTATCCGCCTCTGCGTCATTTCTGTCTCAGTAGGTGCTCGTGTACAAACCTACTTTTTGACATGTTTCTTTCTTCTTTTCAGAGATGCTCTCGTGATAGTCAATCGTTCGGCCGACGACTCCACACGCTCATGAAGTTTCCGGATTACATCATGGTCAGCAGTATCATCTGACCGGCCAAAATGCGCAGGAACATGGTGAGCGGATATACGGTAGAGTAACCTACAGCGGGGGCATCGTTGCCAGCCGTCTGGTTGCTGTAGGCCAATGCAGGGGGATCGGTGTTGCTACCGGCTATCAGTCCCATCAGCGTGAAATAGTTGATTTTGCAGTACCAGCGGGCTATCATGCCGATGATGAGCAGGGGGATTACCGTGATGAGGAAACCATAGCCTACATAGAGCAGACCACTACCCTCGACCACCGTCTGTACGAAATGTTCGCCCGCTTCAATGCCTACGCTGGCTAAGAAGAGCACGATACCGATCTCGCGGAGCATCAGGTTGGCGCTCATGGTGGTATAGGTCACCAAGTGCATCTTGTAGCCGAAACGGCCAATCAGAATGGCTACCACCAGCGGACCGCCAGCCAAACCTAGCTTCACGGGAGTAGGCATGCCGGGGATGGCGATGGGCAGACTGCCGAACAGGATGCCGAGGAAGATACCTACGAAGATGGTGACGATGTTGGGTGTATCCAGACGCTTCAACTGGTTACCCAACACGTTGGACACGCGATCTACAGCGTCCTGCTGGCCTACGACCATCACGCGGTCACCCACCTGAAGGGTGAGGTTGGGGTCTGCAAAAAGGTCCATACCCGAACGGTTGACACGGGTAATGTTGACTCCATACATGCTGCGGAAGTGCATGTCGCCCAGCTTCTTTCCGTTGATGTCGGATTTGGTGATGAGGATGCGGCGTGATACCATGGGCATGTCTTGCTTCTCCCAATCGACCTCAATCTCACGGCCGATGAAGGCTGTCACGGCAGGAGCATCTTCGTCGTTGCAGACGATGAAGAGCTGATCGCCGATGTTGAAGGTAGTCTCATGATTGGGGATGCTCACATGGCCGTCGTGGCGGATGCGTGAGCAGACAAAGGGGCGTCCGAGGAACTCCTTGACCTGAATCAGTGTCTTGCCGGAGATGGATTCGTTACGTACCTCCAAGTGCAGGATGTGAGGCTTATGCTTGTTGCCACTGTCCTGAGCATGAAGTGCCTCTTCCTCTTTCTTGAAATTGACACGGCAGATGTAGCGCACAGCGATGATGGAGCCGATGATACCGACTACACCGAGGGGATAGGCGCAGGCATAACCCAAAGCAATGGGGTCGCCCGTGTAGTGAAGCTGATTGAGCGCCTCATTGGCAGCACCAAGACCGGGGGTGTTGGTCACCGCACCGTACAGAATACCTACAATCATGGGCAGCTCAATGGTGCCGTCGGCAAAGTAGATAATGAGCGCTGTGGCAATGTTGAGTACCACAATACCAACTGCCAACGCATTGAGCGTCATACCGCCTTTCTTGAAGGAGGTGAAGAAGGAGGGACCCACCTGAAGTCCGATGCAGAATACAAAGAGTATCAGACCGAACTCACGGATGAAATGGAGGATATGGGTATCGCCAGTCATACCGAAATGACCCATCAGAATACCCGTGAACAGCACAAAGGTGACGCCTAACGACACCCCGAAAATCTTGATCTTCCCAAGTAGTACGCCTACCGAAATGACGAAGGCGTAAAGCGCTACAATGTGCGCCACCGAGGAAGAGTCCCAAAGGAGAGTTTGTAACCAATCCATAATACTTTAAAATATAATTCCGTTAATCTTGAAAACGGCTGCAAAGTTAGCTATTATCTGTGAATAATCGAGTTGAATCGTGGATTTTCCACCTTCTTTCCCCGTTTTTTTGCTTTCTCACCCTCAAGAAATGCACTCTCTCCTTTACTTCTTCGCCTTCTCCACCTTTTTTTCTCACTCCAGGGTGTTCCGCACCCTCTTCTTCGCTCCTCTATCCCCTGCTCAACGTTTTCATCTCTCCCTCTCTCTCGCGCTCCGTTTTGTTGTACCCTCTTCTTTGCTCCTCTATCCCCTGCTCAACGTTTTCATCTCTCCCTCTGCACTTTTCTGCGCCCTATCCCTCTTTTTTCTTCTTTTCTCTGCAAATTTCACCTTTTATCCCCCTCATAACTCTAAAAAAATGGCTAAAAAGATGGTTGGTTTACACCTATTTATTATATTTGCAGGTCGCTACGCTTTTGAAGAGGGCGCCGGCATGACACTAAATTTAATATTAGATAAACTATGGCAGACAAAAAAGAAAAACTCTTCTCAGACTTCTCTCCAGTTTCTACACAACAATGGATGGAGAAAGTGACTGCGGACCTTAAGGGTGCCGACTTCGAGAAGAAACTCGTTTGGAAAACAAACGAAGGATTTAAAGTGAAACCTTTCTACCGATTGGAGGACCTGGAAGGACTGAAGACTACGGATGCACTGCCCGGAGAGTTCCCCTACCTTAGAGGAACGCATAAGGATAGCAATGCCTGGCTGGTGCGCCAGGAGATTCGTGTGGAGTGTCCCGCAGAGGCTAATGCCAAAGCCAAGGATATCCTGAATAAGGGTGTGGATTCGATCGCTTTTCATATCAAGGCCAAGGACTTGGATGCAGCCTATATCGAAACGCTGCTCGAAGGTATCTGTGCTGAATGCGTGGAACTGAACTTCTCTACGTGCCAAGGACACGTAGTGGAACTGGCCAACCTTTTGACTGACTATTTCAAGAAAAAGGATTATGACCTGACCAAACTACGCGGATCAATTGGGTTTGATTTCATCGGTAAGATGCTGACAAGGGGGAAGGAAAAGGGTGATTTTGTGGCTTTGTCCAAGGCAATGATGGAGGCTACGGCTGATTTGCCCAAGTATCGCGTATTGCAGGTTGGCGCATTGGCGCTGAACAATGCTGGTGCCTATATTTATCAGGAGTTGGGCTATGCCTTGGCATGGGGTAACGAGTACCTTCAACAACTGACGGAGGCCGGATTGCCTGCTGCTGCAGTGGCCAAAAAAATCAAATTCAATTTCGGAATCAGCAGCAACTACTTCTTGGAGATGGCCAAGTTCCGTGCGGCTCGTATGCTTTGGGCCAATATCGTGGCTTCGTACGAACCGCAATGCTTGCGCGACTGCCCCAACAAGGGTGCCAATGGAGAGTGCCGCTGTGCAGCCAAGATGCAGGTGCACGCTGAGACATCGACCTACAATCTGACGCTGTTTGATGCCTATGTCAACTTGCTGCGTACCCAGACCGAGGCAATGAGTGCAGCTTTGGCTGGTGTGGATTCGATGACGGTGGTGCCCTTCGACAAGGCCTATCAGCAACCTGATGAGTTCAGCGAAAGACTGGCCCGCAACCAGCAGCTGCTGCTTAAGGAGGAGTCGCACTTTGACAAGGTGATTGACCCTGCAGCCGGTTCCTACTACATCGAGAATCTTACAGTAAGTATCGCTGAACAGGCATGGAAACTTTTCCTTGCCGTAGAAGAGGAGGGTGGCTTCTATGCATCTGTTAAAGCTGGCAAGATTCAGGCAGCGGTAAATGAAAGCAATACAGCCCGTCATGCGGCTGTGGCTAAGCGCAAGGAGATTCTGCTGGGTACCAACCAATATCCCAACTTTACCGAATTGGCACAGGGCAAGCAGCCCTTGGAGGCAGCCTGCTGCTGCGGTAGTGATGCGGCTCATAGCTGCCAAAAGGATGTGGAGGTGCTTGACGGCAGACGTGCAGCCAGCGAGTTTGAGGCTCTTCGTTTGGAAACTGAGGCTTCAGGTCGTCGTCCCAAGGCCTTCATGCTTACCATCGGTAACTTGGCTATGCGTCAGGCTCGCGCCCAGTTCTCTTGCAACTTCCTCGCTTGCGCCGGTTATGAGGTGGTAGATAACCTTGGCTTTGCTTCAGTAGAAGAGGGTATCGAGGCTGCTCTTGCTGCCAAAGCCGATATCGTAGTGCTCT
Organism: uncultured Mediterranea sp.; assembly: GCA_946056155.1. GTDB lineage: Bacteria > Bacteroidota > Bacteroidia > Bacteroidales > Bacteroidaceae > Bacteroides. The sequence continues at coordinate 6,227 of CAMGIP010000104.1, forward strand.
GCTCCAGCGATGATGAGTATGCCGAATATGCCGTTCCTGCCTTCCAGGCTTTGGCTGGTCGTGCCATGTTCGTGGTGGCCGGTGCTCCTGCTTGCATGGCCGACCTACAGGCTGCAGGTATCGAGAACTTTATCCATGTGCGCGTCAATGTGCTGGATACTCTGAGAGCGTACAACAATATCTTACTTAAGAAATAGTCTATTCACACCATGAGAAAGAATTTTAAAAATCTCGATATTTATGCTGCCTTTCAGCCTACCGACGGGATGGAGTGGCAGAAAGCTAATGGCATCCAGACCAACTGGAAGACGCCCGAACATATTGAAGTGAAGCCGGTCTATACCAAAGAGGATCTGGAGGGCATGGAGCACCTTGATTTCGGTGCCGGCATACCGCCTTATTTGCGTGGCCCTTATTCGGTAATGTACACCCTCCGTCCCTGGACAATCCGTCAGTATGCCGGCTTTTCAACGGCTGAGGAGTCTAATGCCTTCTACCGCCGCAATCTGGCCAGCGGACAGAAGGGACTCTCGGTGGCTTTTGACCTTCCTACTCACCGAGGCTATGACCCGGACAACGAGCGTGTAGTGGGCGATGTGGGTAAGGCTGGTGTCTCTATCTGCTCGTTAGAGAACATGAAGGTGCTCTTTGACGGCATCCCCTTGAATAAGATGTCTGTCTCGATGACGATGAATGGTGCCGTATTGCCCGTCATGGCCTTCTATATCAATGCCGGACTGGAACAGGGTGCCAAGTTGGAGGAGATGGCAGGTACTATTCAGAATGATATCCTCAAGGAGTTCATGGTGCGCAATACCTATATCTATCCGCCCTCGTTCTCGATGAAGATCATCAGCGATATTTTTGAATATACTTCGCAGAAGATGCCGAAGTTCAACAGCATCTCTATCTCGGGCTATCATATGCAGGAGGCGGGTGCTACGGCTGACATTGAGCTGGCTTATACGCTGAGCGATGGTTTGGAGTATCTGCGTGCGGGTGTGGCTGCCGGATTGGATATTGATGCCTTTGCTCCACGCCTCTCTTTCTTCTGGGCAATCGGTACCAACCACTTCATGGAGATTGCCAAGATGCGCGCTGCCCGTATGCTGTGGGCTAAGATCGTAAAACAGTTCAATCCTAAGAACCCCAAATCGCTGGCATTGCGTACACACTCGCAGACATCTGGTTGGTCGCTTACCGAACAGGATCCTTTCAATAATGTAGGTCGTACCTGTATCGAGGCTATGGCCGCAGCTTTGGGTCACACACAGTCGCTCCACACCAATGCGCTCGACGAGGCCATTGCATTGCCTACTGATTTTTCGGCACGTATTGCCCGTAATACGCAGATCTATATTCAGGAGGAGACGCAGATTTGTAAGAATGTGGATCCTTGGGGAGGCTCCTACTATGTGGAGAGCCTCACGAACGAGATCGCTCACCGTGCGTGGGAGCATATCCAGGAAATTGAGAAGCTGGGCGGTATGGCGAAGGCTATCGAGACCGGCATTCCCAAGATGCGTATCGAAGAGGCGGCTGCACGCACGCAGGCCCGTATCGACAGCGGTTCGCAGACGATTGTGGGTGTGAACAAGTATCGTTTGGAGAAAGAGGCACCCATTGACATCCTGGAGATTGACAATACGGCGGTACGTCAGGAGCAGATTGAGAACTTGAAACGTATCCGTGAGGGTAGAAACCAGCAGGAGGTGGATAAAGCTTTGGAGGCCATTACCGAATGTGTACGTACCGGCAAGGGTAACCTGCTGGAGTTGGCTGTGGAGGCTGCACGTGTACGTGCCACACTGGGTGAAATCTCTATGGCTTGTGAGAAGATTGTAGGAAGATATAAAGCAGTAATCAGAACTATTTCAGGCGTGTATTCATCAGAAAGTAAAGCAGATGCCTACTATGAGAAGGCCTGCAAGTTGTGCGAGCAGTTCGCCAAGAAAGAGGGTCGTCAGCCCCGCATCATGATTGCAAAGATGGGTCAGGATGGTCACGACCGTGGTGCTAAAGTGGTAGCTACGGGTTATGCTGACTGCGGATTTGACGTGGATATGGGTCCGCTCTTCCAGACTCCGGCAGAGGCAGCACGTGAAGCGGTGGAGAATGATGTCCATGTAGTGGGTGTATCTTCTTTGGCCGCCGGTCATAAGACTCTCGTGCCCCAGATTATCGATGAACTGAAGAAACTGGGTCGTGAGGATATCATCGTTATTGCTGGCGGAGTGATTCCTGCCCAGGATTACGACTTCCTCTACAAGGCTGGAGTAGCTGCCATCTTTGGTCCAGGTACCAACGTGGCTCACTCTGCTTGTCAAATTCTGGAAATCCTGCTTGATGAAGCGTAATTTCTGTTGAGGAAAAGCGGTTCTCTCCATTTTTGTAAATAACCTTGGAGAGTATCTGTCCGAATGAACAGTTGGATATATTTAACACGGGCAACGGCTCTCTTCCTGTAGCTGTTGCCCGTGTTCTTTTTGCAGAATAACTATATATAAAAAAAGTCAATTGGCTTCATAAACAGTCGCAATTATCTGATACTCCAGTACCTGTAGTGCTGGTATTGGAGTATCACATAACTAGTACTGAAACTGGTGCTGAATGTTATAACATATTGACCAGAGAGTGGTCCCGCTAATTTCTACTGACCCTATATGTCTATCCCCACTAATTTTCTGCTGACTCATTTTCTACTGACTCAGAATAACCATGAATAATTCAGATTATCGTTTTCAGCAACCCCCTAAAACGCGAAAATCAGCCAACTGCATGAATCGTAGTTGACTGATTTTCTGTGGAGCGGAAGACGGGGCTCAAACCCGCGACCCCCAGCTTGGAAGGCTAGTGCTC
>CAMGIP010000105.1 GCA_946056155.1 uncultured Mediterranea sp.
GTACCGCTGTACTCCAACCTTTGTTAACCTTAAATCTAATACTATGAAAAACACAGTGCAAAGGTACGGCTTTCTGCGTTATCTGCAAATTTTCCAAGAAAAATCGTATGTTTTATAACATAGTTTTTCATGAATATAGGCCTGTTAACGGAAAATGCCCCTCTTTGCTTAGTAATTTCCCCTTTTTACCTCAACGCGGATGCCGAAGCTACCATTGGAGCTCTTCAGCTCAAAGGCACCGTGAAAGTTGTTACGTTGCCAGGGGAGGGCTGAGGGATCCATCACGCGGTACCCTTGGGCATTGTACTGCCCGTAGGTGTTGAGTTTCCATCCGTTGTTGATTCGAAACTGCCCCATCTGCAGCTGCTGGGGAGTGCTTCCCCAGGGGGTAAGGCTCCAACTGGGCTGGCTGTAGAAGGTGCCCTGCGAATAGGTGACCCCTGAGGGCAGACTGAAGAGATGAGCGTAGTCCGGCATGGGAGCGGTGAGGTCAATCTTGCCCGGAAGAGCAGGCTGAGCAGTGGTGGGCTTGAAGAGATTCATGTCAATCAGAAACCCGCCATAGCTGCGCGTATTGTCCATAAACAGGGCAGGATCAATGTAGATGGAGTCTTTCTCCATTACCTCTGTTCCTCCTTTATCCTCTTGCGCAAAGAGGTTGCTGCTCGTGGTGAGCAATAGAACCAGCAGTCCAAATGTTGCTGATCTCCTTGTGAAACTATTCCTTTTCATCATTACTTCAGATGGTTCTTTGACAAAAGAACGGGCTCTGAATTCCTGTCTGTTGCTGAAACTGACAAGCCCCCAGAGCCCTTTCCTTAACTGTTGCTGAATGAATGAGTATATACTCGGTTTTCTAGTTGGCAGGTTGATCTATTGATTTTGGGTGGATGAGTTCATCCCCTCAACCGCTTGACCGAATGTTCGCCAACGGTTCGCTCAACTTGAGAAAACAATCTCCGTCTTTATCGGGATTCCTTCTTCAACTCAGCAAAAATCAGCTGTTCAATCTCTTCGGCCAGTTCAGGATTGTCCAAAATCACCTGTTTGGCTGCATCGCGTCCCTGGGCCAGCTTTGTGTCGTTGTAGCTGAACCATGAGCCGCTCTTCTTGATGATGCCCAACTCTGAACCTAAGTCGATGATTTCACCCGCTTTGGAGATGCCCTCACCAAACATGATGTCAAATTCGGCACGACGGAAGGGAGGAGCCACTTTGTTCTTCACCACCTTCACTTTGGTCTGCTTGCCCAGTACCTCGTCACCATTCTTGATGGCCTGTCCGCCACGGATATCGATTCGTACTGAAGCATAGAACTTCAGCGCATTACCGCCCGTTGTGGTCTCGGGATTGCCGAACATCACGCCAATTTTCTCGCGCAGCTGGTTGATGAAGATGCAGCAGGTACTCGTCTTGCTCACGGTAGCCGTCAGTTTACGCAGAGCCTGTGACATCAGTCGTGCCTGCAGACCCACCTTATTATCGCCCATGTCACCCTCAATCTCCGCTTTGGGCGTGAGGGCAGCCACAGAGTCTATCACGATGATGTCGATGGCGGCCGAGCGAATCAGTTGGTCGGCAATCTCCAGTGCCTGTTCACCATTGTCGGGTTGTGAAATCAGCAGATTGTCCACGTCCACACCAAGTTTGGCTGCATAGAAGCGGTCAAAGGCATGTTCGGCATCGATAAAGGCTGCAATGCCCCCCCTCTTCTGCGCTTCCGCGATGGCGTGGATAGTCAGTGTCGTCTTACCGGAAGATTCCGGTCCGTAAATCTCCGTGATACGTCCTCTCGGGTAGCCACCCACACCAAGGGCAGCATTCAGACCGATGGAACCGGTAGGAATCACGTCAATCTCCTCAATGCGCTCGTCGCCCATCTTCATGATGGATCCTTTGCCAAAGTCTTTTTCGATTTTGGCCATGGCTGCCTGTAGCGCCTTGAGTTTGTCGGCAGAAACCTTGGGGGTTTCTTCCTCTTCAAAATTGAGTTCGTCTTTTCTTGCCATATGTTTCAATTTACAATTTACAATTTACAATTTATAATTTACAATTGTATTGATAAGTTCTTTTCTGTCAATGAGTTGGCGAGTCTCTCTTTCCGTTGGCGAGTCTTGCTTTCCATTGACCAGTCAGCTGTTCCTTTGCTTTATTCTCTTGACTTAGAGAATCTGTGCGGCATGAGTCTTGGTTTTCACCTCTTTAGGACCAATGATACGCTCTACCACACCCTCCTCGTTGAGGATAAATGTGGTGCGGAAAGTACCCATGTAGGTGCGTCCGTACATGCTCTTTTCGCCCCATACGCCAAACTCCTGCACCAGCTTTTTCTCCGTGTCCGCTATCAGCGTGAAGGGGAGCTGGTTCTTCTCGATGAACTTTTGGTGTGACTTTTCGCTATCTACACTCACGCCAATCACCTCGTAGCCTGCCTTGCGCAGTTCGCTGTAGTTGTCGCGCAGGCTGCAGGCCTGGGCTGTGCAGCCCGAGGTGCTGTCTTTGGGGTAGAAGTAGAGCACCACCTTACGGCCGACATAGTTGCTGAGGCGAATCTCCTCACCCTTCTCATTGATACCCAATATTTCGGGTGCCTTATCTCCAACTTTCATAGTTACCTCCTATAGCGATTACAGTTCCAGATTGCCATCAAATACCTCGTGCCAGGGCAGTCCCTGCTTGTTGAGCTGCTCCATGAAGGGATCGGGATCAAATTCTTCCACGTTCCATACACCCGGACGCTTCCAGAGTCCCTTGAGGAACATCATGGCACCAATCATGGCCGGTACTCCGGTGGTATAGCTTACTCCCTGCATGCCTGTCTCCTTGTAGGCGGCCTGGTGGCTGCAGTTGTTATAGACATAGTAGGTGCGCTCCTTGCCTTCCTTGATACCCCGAATGCGGCATCCGATGGAGGTCTCTCCATCGTAGTTTTCGCCCAAATCCTGCGGGTTGGGCAGCACTGCCTTGAGGAACTGCAGGGGCACAATCTTCACCTTCACCTGTTTGCCGCTTTCGTCAGCCAGCGGAGCCTGGTACTCGATCTCATCGATGCGCGACATGCCAATGTTCTGGATTACATCCAGATAGGTCAGATACTGCTGTCCGAAGGTCATCCAGAAGCGGGCCTGCTTGATGGTCGGATAGTTCTTGACCAAGCTTTCCAGCTCTTCGTGATGCATCAGGTAGCTCTCGCGCGGACCGATGTTGGGGTAGGTGATGGGCTGGTGTACCGACAGCGGGTCGGTCTCAATCCATTCTCCATCCTTATAGTAAAGGCCCTTCTGCGTGATTTCCCGAATATTGATTTCGGGGTTGAAGTTGGTGGCAAATGCCTTGTGGTGGTTGCCGGCGTTGCAGTCCACGATATCCAAGTAGTGAATCTCATCGAAGTGATGCTTGGCCGCATAGGCTGTATAGATGCCACTCACGCCCGGGTCGAATCCGCATCCCAGAATAGCCGTGAGTCCGGCTTCCTCGAAGCGCTGCTTGTAGGCCCACTGCCAGCTGTATTCAAAGTGAGCCTCGTCTTTGGGCTCATAATTGGCTGTGTCCAAGTAGTTGACTCCCGTCTTGAGACAAGCCTCCATGATGGTGAGGTCCTGATAGGGCAGAGCCACATTGATGACGATGTCCGGTCGGAAGCTCTCGAAGAGTCTCACCAGATCATCCACATTGTCCGCATCCACCTGAGCGGTGCGGATATTGGGATTGCCGATGGCCTTGACCACGGCATCGCATTTCGACTTGGTACGGCTTGCAATCATGATTTCGTTGAAAACATCCTGATTCTGAGCCACTTTGTGTGCTACGACAGTACCTACACCGCCGGCACCAATGATAAGAACTTTACCCATGTTGTCTTTATAGATGATATTAATATGTTACAGTTTGGTTATATTCACATTATTGGTGAGCAAATATAGCTCTTTTTTGTGAAACTCTATCTTGCCGACCCTATTTTTTCTTTCCAGGCAATTTCCCGTACGACCCATTCTCCTCCAAGGGGATGATGAAAAGGAACCTTGCCCCATGGGTGTAGGAGGGGTCAATCTTGGCCTCACCATTCATCCGTTGGGCTATCAGCCGGCAGATGTTCAGTCCTAGTCCCGTGCCTTGCTTGAAGTTGTTCAGCTTGTTGAATCGCTCAAAGAGGTGCTCCTGATCCTTGATGGGTATGCCGCATCCCGTGTCGGTTACCGAGAAGGTAAGACGGTTCGGATTCTCGGTGAGGGAGGCATGGAGATGGATTTCTCCCTGTTCGGTATGTTTCTCTGCATTGGTCAGGTAGTTGACGATGACCTGCTGCAGCCGGTCGGCATCCACGTTGAGGGTGAAGTCATCCGCCAACTCCGTGGTAAAGTAGAGTTTCACCCCGTGGGGCACCCTGTGTAGTACGGTGGAAATGGACTGCTTGCAGAGTTCATTGATGCGCGTGAGGGTAGGGTGGAGTGTATATTTCCCGCTCTCCAAGGAGGAGAGGTCCAGGACATCGTTGATGAGGGTGGTCAGCAGTGCCGAGTTGTGTTTGATCAGCTTGCTGTACTCCTCTCGTTCCTCATTTTCCAGTTCCAGGCCCGGAGTGGAGAGCAGTTCGCTGAATCCCACGATGCTGTTGAGTGGTGTACGTATTTCGTGGCTCATATTCTGCATGAAGAGCGTCTTCATCCGTTCCGACTCCTCCGCCCTTTCACGGGCCATTTTCAGTTCGTAGTTTTTGATTTTGAGTAGCCTCTCTGCTCGTTTCCTTTGGAAGATATAAATGGCTACTCCCATGCCCAGCACCAGGATGAAGAGGAAGATGCCGTTGTTTATCAGTTTCTGTTGTCTGCTGAGTGCCAGGAGTTGTGCCAGTTCCATGTTTCGTTTCTGCAAGGCCAGTGCATTACGTTCCGCGCGTGTGCTGTCCAACTGCGCCTTGGTGCGCAACTCCGTCATGCCCAGTTCTGCATAGCGGAGTCTCAGCTGAGCGTTCTGCAGATCCAGCTGCGTATTGCTGAGGCTCAGTTGCGTATTTTTCAGGCTCAACTGAGTGTTAGCCAATTGCAGCGCCTGCGCTTCGCGTTTCAGCTGCTCATTGTTCAGTTCGGAGTTAAATTCAGCCACGTCGCGGATCTGTATTACGGTGTGCGTAGAGTCTCTGTGCCTTTGATAGGTCCTTGCCAATTCCAGCGCCTCTTTGTACTTCCCTTGATGTTGCAGGATTATTTGTGTCAAACTTTTCCATTCGCCTCTTTCCTTCAGGAGATCCGCCATTTGGTATGCCTTTTGGTAGTTGCTGTCCACGAGGCATCGGAATGCTGCGGTGCGGCATGATTCCACTATCGCCGTGCTGGGTTTTAACTCTTTCAGGTGCTGGTCGTAGAAGGCTTTGAACTCCTCATATTTCTCTTCCAGATACAAGGAGGAGGCGAAGATACATTGTGCCTCCAGAATCACTTTTTCTGTTTTCCCCTTCTGCATCGCCAGAGAAGCATATTCTCTCGCCTCCTTAAATCTCCAGTCTGCAAAACAAGCCCTCGCCAAGGTGCTGGCAATGGTGGCTTCGTCCTGTTCGGGGAGGTGTTTCTGCATGTAGGCCAGTGCCGTCTCAAAAGTCTGTATGGCTAAGAAAAATTCATTTCTTATCAAATAGATGTTTCCCATGGTGCGTAGGCAGCAGAAGAAACCGTACTTGTCGTCCCGTTTCAGCACATCCGTCTTCAGCTCTTCGGCCATCTTGATGGCTTTGATGTGCTTCCCTATGTTGAGCAGATTGCCGATTTCCAAAGAGAAGGCATGATAGTAGTACTGGGTATAGCCCGATTTGAGTGCAAACTCCTTGCATTTCTCTACCGCTTCGTGCAGCTGCTCCTCGTCTTTGCGATTGAAATAGTAGTTGGTGGGAATCACCAAGGCCATACATTGTGCCTTGGCATCTCCCTTTTTCTCGGCCATGTCAAAGAGCGTGTCGGCCATGGCAAGGCTTACCGGTTGGTGTCGCAGGCCAAACGCCTTCTTGTAGTACTTATACAGTTCGTCATCAATCTTGTAGGGATTGTTTTGTGCCAGAAGGCCTGAAATTCCGCACAATAGGCAGATTATCAGTGTAATAATGCGTATGATGACGAGGTGAAGGTGCATATCAGTTTCAACAGTTTGGCGCAAAGGTACGGCTAATCTTCAAATTATTACCAAAATAATGCTTATATTTGTGCCGCGAAGTGGAATTTTTACTTCGCTGTACCTATTATATTATATAGAGCCTGCCCGTCAGACTGGCGAATAGGCTTGAAATCAATCAATAACCCAAAACTAAAAAACAACCCTATGAAGTATTTTTTCCAAGCTCTGTGCAAGAGTTCTTTCGGCCTCTGTGCTGCTCTTTGTCCTGCATTGTTTTTCTCCTGTTCATCTTCCCAACAGCTCAACAACTGGTCATCCATCGAGGGTGAATGGAATATCATTGAGCTGAAAGGTAGCACCGTAGTGCCCGGTCAGGAGCAGAAGTTCCCCTTCATCGGCTTTGACACCACCGAAGGCCGTATCTATGGCAATGCCGGCTGCAACAGCCTGATTGGCTCCTTTGACCTCAAGGAGAAGCCTGGCAAGCTAGACTTGAGCAAGGTAGGCACCACCATGATGATGTGTCCCGACATGGAACTGGAGCAGCGTGTGCTCTCCGTTTTGGGCGATGCCAAGCAGATACGCCCCATCAACGAACAGCAGATGGGTCTGTACGACGGTTCAAGCAAACCATTGGCCGTGCTCCAGCGTAAGGCGGCAGACCAGTAATCATCTTCCCAGTGATTATTCCTCTTGATATTTTATCCCAAAAGGAGGTTTCTATCCTCTTCTTGACATAAGAAAGCCCCCGTTTTCTGCCATAATGTCACATTTTGTGACAACCGCAGCTTACGTTGGGGCTCTCTTTTTTCTCTGGCACGCCGTTTGTCTCTCTCTTAGCGTCAGCCGCAAGGCTAGACGGAGTAAACTTGAATAATAACAAATAAAAAAGATAACAATCATGGGAAAAATTATTGGTATTGACTTAGGTACGACTAACTCTTGCGTATCTGTATTTGAAGGTAACGAACCTGTCGTTATAGCCAACAGCGAAGGTAAGCGCACCACTCCTTCTGTAGTGGCATTCGTAGATGGCGGCGAGCGTAAGGTGGGCGATCCTGCCAAGCGTCAGGCCATCACCAACCCCAAGCGCACGATATATTCTATCAAACGTTTCATGGGTGAGAACTGGGCACAAGTGCAGAAAGAGATTGCCCGCGTACCCTACTCCGTAGTGAACGAGAACAACATGCCGCGTGTAGATATCGATGGTCGTCACTACACTCCGCAGGAGATTTCAGCGATGATTCTCCAGAAGATGAAGAAGACTGCCGAAGACTATCTCGGTCAGGAGGTAACTGAAGCCGTTATCACCGTTCCTGCCTACTTCTCTGACTCTCAGCGTCAGGCCACGAAGGAAGCCGGACAGATTGCCGGTCTGGAAGTGAAGCGTATCGTGAATGAGCCTACCGCAGCTGCTCTGGCTTACGGTGTGGACAAGAGCAACAAGGATATGAAGGTGGCCGTATTTGACCTCGGTGGCGGTACGTTCGATATCTCTATCCTGGAGTTCGGTGGCGGTGTGTTCGAAGTGTTGAGCACCAATGGTGATACCCACCTGGGTGGTGACGACTTTGACCAGGTTATCATCGACTGGCTGGTTCAGGAGTTCAAGAATGATGAGGGTGCCGACCTTACGGCTGATCCGATGGCTATGCAGCGTCTGAAAGAGGCTGCCGAGAAGGCTAAGATTGAACTTTCGTCTTCTACGAGCACCGAAATCAACCTGCCCTACATCATGCCTGTAGGCGGTGTGCCCAAGCACTTGGTAAAGACCTTGACCCGTGCCAAGTTTGAGATGCTGGCCCACAGCCTTATCCAGGCCTGTCTGGAGCCCTGTAAGAAGGCTATGAGCGATGCCGGTCTGAGCAACTCAGACATCGATGAGGTTATCCTCGTGGGTGGTTCGAGCCGTATTCCTGCCGTGCAGAAACTGGTTGAAGACTTCTTCGGCAAGGTTCCTTCCAAGGGTGTGAACCCTGATGAGGTAGTGGCTGTAGGTGCTGCCGTACAGGGTGCCGTGCTCACCGATGAAATCAAGGGTGTGGTTCTGCTTGACGTTACTCCTCTGTCCATGGGTATTGAGACCCTGGGCGGTGTGATGACCAAGCTGATTGACGCCAACACCACCATCCCCTGCAAGAAGAGCGAAGTCTTCTCTACCGCAGCCGACAACCAGACCGAAGTGACCATCCACGTGCTGCAGGGCGAGCGTCCTATGGCATCGCAGAACAAGTCCATCGGTCAGTTCAACCTCACCGGCATCACTCCTGCTCGTCGTGGTGTGCCTCAGATTGAGGTATCGTTCGACATCGATGCCAACGGTATCTTGAAGGTAACTGCCAAGGATAAGGCTACCGGTAAGGAGCAGGCCATCCGTATCGAGGCTTCCAGCGGTCTGAGCAAGGAAGAGATCGAACGTATGAAGGCTGAGGCTGAAGCCAATGCTGATGCCGACAAGAAGGAGCGCGAGAAGATTGACAAGCTCAATCAGGCCGACAGCATGATTTTCCAGACCGAAAACATGCTCAAGGAGAATGGTGACAAGTTGCCTGCCGACATCAAGGCTGAGGTAGAGGCTGCCATTCAGAAGATGAAGGATGCTCACAAGGCTCAGGATTTGGCTGCCATTGATGCCGCTACGGCCGAACTCAACGCTGCTGCCCAGAAGATGTACCAGGCCAGCGCACAGGCAGGACAGGCCGGTCCTCAGGACGCCGGTTTCCAAGGTGGTGCCCAGAGCGGTGCTCAGAACAACACCAAGCAGGGTGATAATGTTCAGGATGCTGACTTTGAGGAGGTGAAATAAGCACATAGAGAAATAAGAATACAATATCAAATG
>CAMGIP010000106.1 GCA_946056155.1 uncultured Mediterranea sp.
TATCCGCCGATGCATACGGCGGAGCATATCATCAATCAGGCAATGGACCGGCTTTTCGGATGCGGAAGGTCGGTGGAGGCGCATATCGAAAGAAAGAAGAGTAAACTGGACTATGCGTTGCCTGCTGCGCCTACTGAGGAGGAGGTGAAACGGCTGGAAGAGGAGGTGAATGGGGTGATTGCCCAGGACCTCCCGGTGACCACGGAGTTTATCTCGCAGGAGGAGGCTTGCGGACGGTTTGATATGAAGCGGCTGCCGGAGGGGGCCAGTGATACGGTGCGCGTGGTGCATGTGGGGGAGTATGATGAGTGCCTCTGCATCGGGGCGCACGTGGAGCATACAGCGGAGATTGGACGGGTGAAAATCTTGAGCCACAGCTATGATGAGGAGCAGAAACGGTGGCGCATGAGGTTCAAATTGGAACAGTAATTGAGGATATGGAATGGCTCTGACCCTGGGGGTTGGGGCTATTTTTTTATCGGAAAGGTGGTTCTTTTGCTGCTTTTCTTGCTCGTTTCACAGATTATTGCGACCTTTGTCCCCCGATTTTAACGGAATCAACAGATTATGTGTAAGGAAATGAACTACGTTGCGCTGTTTGACTTTGATGGCGTGGTGATGGACACTGAGAGCCAATATACCCACTTCTGGCATCAGATGGGGGTGGAACAGGGGATTGACCAGCTGGATGCCCGGGTGAAGGGACAGACGTTGAAGTATATCTTCGATACCTTCTTCCAGGGGCAGACGGAGAAGCAACGACATATCACGGAGGCTCTGGACCGATTCGAGACGGAGATGGAGTTTTTCTTTGTGCCGGGTGTGGTGGACTTTATCGAGGAACTGCACCGCAAAGGGGTGGCTACGGCTGTGGTGACAAGCAGCAATACGAAGAAGATGGAGGCGGTCTATCAGAAGCATCCGCAGGTGAAGGGGATGTTTGACCGGATTCTGACAGCGGAGATGTTCCGGGCATCGAAACCGGACCCGCACTGCTACCTGTTGGGAATGGAACTGCTGGGAGGCACGCCGGACACTACGTTTGTCTTCGAGGATTCCATCAACGGACTGAAGGCGGGCATGGCCAGCGGGGCACATGTCATCGGACTGACAACGACCTTCGGACGGGAGCAGGTGGCTCCGCTCTGCCATCGGGTGATAGATGATTTCACTGCGTTTACAGCTGAGGATATGCTGGCTGTGGGAAGGTGACCGTTCTATCTCTATTTTATGGACTATTTCTAAATCTTTATATCTTAATTTATTATTGTCATGGCTGGATATATTTCAGATGATACACGTAAAGTGACTACGCATCGCCTCGTGGAGATGAAACAAAGGGGCGAAAAGATATCAATGTTGACCTCGTATGACTATACGATGGCGCAGATTGTGGATGGTGCTGGGGTGGATGTCATTCTGGTGGGTGACTCGGCTTCGAATGTGATGGCGGGTAATACCACGACATTGCCTATTACGCTAGACCAGATGATCTACCACGGTAAGTCGGTGGTAAGGGGTGTGAAGCGGGCGATGGTGATTGTGGATATGCCGTTCGGCTCGTACCAGGGCAATGAACTGGAGGGCTTGGCTTCGGCTATCCGTATCATGAAGGAGAGTCACGCTGACGCATTGAAGTTGGAAGGTGGAGAAGAGGTCATCGGCACGGTGAAGCGTATCTTGAGTGCGGGTATTCCGGTGATGGGGCACTTGGGACTGATGCCGCAGAGCATCAATAAGTATGGTACCTATACGGTGCGGGCCAAGGACGAGGCGGAGGCTGAGAAGCTGGTGCGGGATGCTCACCTCTTGGAGGAGGCGGGTTGCTTTGGCTTGGTTCTGGAGAAGATTCCGGCTGCACTGGCTGCTCGTGTGGCCAAGGAGCTGACCATTCCGGTGATTGGTATTGGTGCCGGTGGTGATGTGGATGGCCAGGTGCTGGTTGTGCAGGATATGTTGGGGATGAACAACGGTTTCCGCCCCCGTTTCTTGCGCAGGTATGCTGACCTCTTTACGGTGATGACGGATGCGGTGAGCCACTATGTGTCGGATGTGAAGAATCTGGACTTCCCGAATGAAAAGGAGCAGTACTGACCGGTTGCTGACGTGGAACTTCTTGAGGATGTGCATCGCGCACTTCCTGCTCTTTGCCTCGCTCTATGTGACACTTCCGCTGCTGCCTCTGCTGGTTGAGGAGCGGACGGGGAGTGCAGCTGAGCATGGGGTATGGATTTATGGGGCCTTTGCTGCCGGGATGCTGGCGGTGGGGCCTTTTCATGCGCATCTGGGGGATGAGTTCCGCAGGAAACTGGTTTTTGTATGGTCGCTGTTGTTGAGTTCAATGGCGGTGATGGGGTATCTGTATGCCGATTCGTTCTGGCAGATGGTGCTGTTGGCTCTCTGGCAGGGAGCCGGCTTTGCGTTGGCGGTGGTAGGGAGTCTGACGGTGGCCATTGATATCACTCCATCGCATCAGCGGAGTGCGGGCAATCTGCTATACGTATGGATGGCTCGCATGGGAATGATGGTAGGGGCTTGGGGTGGTGTATGGCTCTATATGCTCTTCGGTCCTCAAATCTGGGCGTATGTAGCGGCTGGACTGTCGGTACCGGCTATGTTGCTTGGGGCAGGGGTCTATCTTCCTTTCCGTGCACCAATCGGGGTGCCGGTATGTACGATGGACCGTTTCCTGCTGCCTCGTGCCTGGGTACCTGCGCTTGGTCTGACAATGCTCTCGATGGTAGCGGGTCTTCTGGTGCCGCTGTTGGCTACGGGGGATGAGTGTCCGCTCATGGCTCTGGGATTGCTGGCTTTGCTATCGGTTCCCTTGACTCGCCTCTTTGTGCGTCTCTCTCACCATTGCCAGCGGGGTACGGCCAACGCTACCTGTTATCTCTCTACGGAGGTGGGGGTGATGATGGGCATGGTCATGGCCTACCGGGAGACGGATGCCGCTTCGCTGCATCGGGATGCTGTATGCTGGGGCATCCTGGCGATGCTCTTCTTTGTTCTGGCAGTCTATCCTTATTTTCGGGTCAAGAAGGTCCGGTGATTATTCTCTGAGTCGTTGGCTGCTGTGGGGCTTCTGCCTTGCAGCGCCTACAAATCTTTCAGTAGCACATTGCCTGCGTTCTCATAGTAGGCGCGGCGAGCTTCAAGCAGGGTGCTCCACTCGTGGCTGAAGGTCTCGTTGGTATCAATCTTGAAATCTTCGCTACCATGCTTGTCCAAGCGGTCCAAAAGCAGGCCCACGCTGAGCTGATGGATATCCATGGAGGGCTGATAGCCAATCTCTTCACTTTTTTCATCGGTGGCTACCTCGTGGATGAGGTGGATTTCCTGCAGTTGATAGAGGGTCTGGTGTACCAGGCGAATAGGTATCTGATACTGCTCGCCCAGCTCGGGTGCGGTATAGGGTGTCTCGTTCTGGGCAAATCGCTTCACGATGCGGGAGAGGATGAGCACGGCTATGAAGTCGCGGTAGCGGCGGCTGATGTGGCGGGTGTCCTTATCGAAACTGAAGTTGCTGATGTTCTGACTGGCAAAGGTAAGCTGGGCTCCGATGAGACAGATGGTCCAGGAGATCTGTACCCAAAGGAGGAAGAGGGGAAGGGCGGCAAAACTTCCGTAGATGGCATTGTAGCGGGATACGGACATCTGGCTGCCGATGTAGAGGTACTGGAAGGCCTGATAGGCGGAGCCGGCAAGAATGCCGGAGATGAGGGCATGCTTGAATTTCACCTTGGTATTGGGCATGAAGATGTAGAGGGCGGTGAACATGCACCAGGTGAGGACAAAGGGAATCATGCGGATGAGGAACTTGCCGAGAGGGGCCAGAAGGGTGTAGTCTTCGAAATTCTTCACCATGGTGCCGATGAAGATGGAGAGTCCACTGGAGAGAACGATGAGGATGGGCATGAGGAGCAGCATGGAGAGGTAGTCGGTGGTCTTGCG
The DNA here is from genome assembly GCA_946056155.1 of uncultured Mediterranea sp. GTDB lineage: Bacteria > Bacteroidota > Bacteroidia > Bacteroidales > Bacteroidaceae > Bacteroides. Next base: position 3,955 of record CAMGIP010000106.1, read on the forward strand.
ATAGACGCTGCGGGCCTTCTTGACCTGCCAAATCTGGTTGAAGGTTATCTCCATGTTGTTGATCAGCACAAGCACCGACCAGAAGAGCATGACGAGGCCGATGCCGATGAAGATGCCGTTCTTGGTCTCTGCTATGGTGGAGTTGACAAACTTGAGGATGTACTGTACGGTCTCGGTATTGCCGCCGAAGCCTTGCATCACCTGGCTCTCCATGAGCTGTTCAAAGCCGAAGCCGCGGGCTATGGCAAAGACAATGGCCAGGATGGGGACAATGGCGAGCAGGGTGCTGTAGGTGAGGGCGGAGGCTTTGTTGGCCAGACGCTCCTTGTTGAAGATGTCGATACAGAGAAAGATGGTCTTGACGATGTTGAGCAGCGAGAAGGTGGTTCTCGTCACTTCATCCTCGGTGATACGCCAAATGTCGTAGGTCAGGAATTTCCAAATCTGCTTGATGCGCTTGTTCATAGCGAATGAATAAGTGTTAGAATTAGAAAAGAAGACAGAGGGCCTGTAAGCCGGGTTCTGTACCTCCTCACGAAGGAGAAGGTGTCTGTCATTTATCTGAGTAGCATGTCACCATACTGCTTTAGCGGTCCACCCTCCGGCTTGGGCGAGCAACCCTCATAACGCGCGGTTTACATGACCTTACAACTTCCAAGACGCACGGCCTCTGCATCACTACAGAGCCGGTGGGCTCTTACCCCACCTTCTCACCCTTACCGCTGTACGAGGCAACGGCGGTTATTTTCTTCTGCGTTACTTTGCCCTCACGAACAACTTTCTGTTAGGAAGTGGAATGCTCTGTGTTGCCCGGACTTTCCTCATGCACGCAAGGGTGCAGGCGACAGACCGGCCCACTGTCTTCTTCAAGGGAACAAAGATACGGCAAAAGTTTGGTTCAACGAGATTTTTTCGGAGATATTTCGCTTGGAGGGGCAAAGTTTTTGGGTGAAAAAAAAGTATGTCAACATACTTTGCCCGGTATGTTAACATACTTTTTGTCCTGTTTGGGCGCTTTATACGCGCTGTATCAGTTCCATGCCTCGCTTGATGGCCTCTTCGTTCATGGGCAGGAGGTGGTGGTGGCGCTCGGGTAGGGTCTTCTTCAGCCCTTTAAGCACGTTTTCGAGCGTTACCATCGGCTTGATCTTGAGCAGTCCGCCAAGCACTATCATGTTGAAGGCTTTGGCGTTGTTCATTTCATTGGCGGCATCCATGGCATCGATGCGATAGATCTCGATGTCGCTCCGCGTGGGGGGATGGATAATGCCGTAGCCATCGTAGATGAGTATGCCACCGGGTTTGATACGGCTCTCGAACTTCTCTAACGAGGGCTGGTTGAGGATGATGGCTGCATCGTAGCTGCTGAGGATGGGGGAGGAGATGCGGTCGTCGCTGATGATGACCGTAACGTTGGCAGTACCGCCTCGCTGTTCAGGACCGTAGGCGGGCATCCAGGTGACCTCTTTACCTTCCATAAGGCCTGAGTAGGCCAATATCTTACCCATGGAGAGTACGCCTTGTCCTCCGAAGCCGGATATGATGATTTCTTCTTTCATTGTTTCTCGTTCTTTTCGTTTATAGACTCAATATATAGGTCATTCCTTGTCTTTCAGGTCGCCAAGGGGGTAGAAGGGGAACATGTGTTCTTCCATCCATTGGTTGGCCTTCTCGGGTGAGAGTTTCCAGCCGGAGTTGCAGGTGGAGACAATCTCTACAAGGTTGCTTCCCTTGCCGGCCAAGGAGTTCTCAAAGGCTTTGCGGATGGCCTTCTTGGCTTTGCGGATGGCTGGTACGGACTGTACGCTCTGACGGGTAACGTAGGCGGTACCTTCCAGCTGGGCGGCAATGTCTGCCATCTTCAGGGGATAACCGTGGATATGTACATCACGGCCGTAAGGACAGGTGGCGGTCTTCTGTCCGACCAGTGTGGTGGGAGCCATCTGTCCACCGGTCATGCCGTAGATGGCATTGTTGATGAAGATGATGGTGATGTTCTCGCCGCGGTTGAGGGCATGGATGGTTTCAGCCGTACCGATGCAGGCCAGGTCACCGTCCCCCTGATAGGTGAAGACGAGGCGGTCGGGCCAAAGGCGCTTGATGGCTGAGGCTAAGGCGGGTGCGCGACCATGAGCAGCTTCCTGCCAGTCGATGTCTATGTAGTTGTAGATAAACACGGCACATCCCACGGGAGAGATGCCGATGGCTTTCTCTTCCATGCCCATCTCTTCGATGACTTCGGCTATGAGCTTATGTACTACACCGTGGCTACAGCCGGGGCAGTAGTGCATGGGGTTGTCGTTCATCAACGTTGGTTTTTTGTAAACCAGGTTTTCGGGCTTTATTATTTCTTCTTTCGTCATAATCTGAAGTTTTTTCACTGTAGGTTGTTTCGGAGGGCGTCAAACCGCAAGGGCTTGTATCAGCGGTTGGTAAACCGGATGAAGAACTCCATCAGCTTAATGAAGATGGCGGCGCCACACACGTAGATAAAGAGGGTGAAATCGTCCTTGGCCAGGAAGTAGGTGACAAACGAGGCCAGTGCCAACACCAAGAATATCATGTTGAGCACGTATCTGATCTTATCGGGATTCATGCTTGTACCAGCTTATCGTGAAGGACGCTGACGATTTCATCGGGATCGGGTACGATGCCTCCGAGGCGTCCGAAATGTTCTACTTTTACTTGGCCGTTGACCGCAAGCTTCACATCCTCAATCATCTGTCCGGCATTGAGCTCGGTGACGAGGATGCCTTTGGTACGGGCGGCTATCTCAGCAATGGCTTTCGAGGGGAAGGGCCAGAGGGTGATGGGGCGGAGCATACCTACCTTGATGCCTTGTTCACGGGCTATCTCCATGGCCTTTTGTCCGATACGGGCCATGGAACCGAAGGCTACGATGAGGTAGTCGGCATCTTCGCAGTCAATGGTCTCGTAGCGTACCTCATGCTCTTCGATGAGGCGATACTTGGCCTGAAAGCGGAGGTTGTTCTGCTCCATGGCTTCGGGCTTGAGCTCTAAGGAGGTGATGATGTTAGGACGACGTCCTTTGGTACGGCCTGTAGTGGCCCACGGACATTGGGCTATCAGTTCCTCCTCCGTACGACGAGGCTTTTGCGCGGGCAGTACCACCTTCTCCATCATCTGTCCGACAACTCCATCGGCCAAGATAATGGCGGGGTTGCGGTATTTGAAAGCCAACTCAAAGCCAAGTGCTACGAAGTCTGCCATCTCCTGCACCGAAGCGGGGGCAAGGGCTATCAGGCGGTAGTCACCGTGTCCTCCTCCCTTGACGGTCTGGAAGTAGTCGGCCTGACTGGGCTGGATGGTTCCCAAACCGGGACCACCACGCATCACGTTGACAATCAGACAGGGCAGCTCAGCGCCTGCAAGGTAGGAGATACCCTCCTGCTTGAGGCTGACGCCAGGACTGGAGGAGGAGGTCATGACCATCTTGCCGGTGGCGGCTCCTCCATAGACCATGTTGATGGCAGCTACCTCGCTCTCGGCCTGGAGCACAACCATACCGGTGGTTTCCCAAGGCTTGAGTTCAGCCAGTGTTTCCAATACTTCCGATTGCGGAGTGATGGGATAACCGAAGTAGCCGTCTGCACCACAGCGAATAGCGGCATGGGCTATGGCTTCGTTTCCCTTCATTAATACAACTTCTTCTGTCATATCTCTCTGTTTTTTCTTTATTTTTCTAACTTTACCTTATATACTGAGATGCAACCGTCAGGGCATACCGTGGCGCACGAGGCGCAGCCGTTGCATGTATCTTCCAACACTTGGTTGGCATAGTTATAGCCTTTGGAGTTCACCTCCTTGGACATGGAGATGACGTGGAGGGGACAGGCTACTGCGCAGAGGTTGCATCCCTTGCACCGCTCCGTATCAACTACGATTGCTCCTTTGATTTTTGCCATAATATAATAGAGATTAGTTATTGATTGAACATGTCTTTATTGTAGAAATTGAGGATGTCCATTACCATGCGATGGGCAGAATGGGCAGGGGAGTCGGGGTCAAGGTCCATGGCTTCACGGTAGTTGTTGAGCGCCTGCTGCCAGTTGCCTTGCTTGCGGTAGGCATTGCCCCGTAGATAATAGGCACGGGCCTTCTCGGGATAATCCTCACGCTGGAGCAGTACATCCAACTGTCGGATGGCTGCTTCTACCTCTCCGTGGAGAATGAGCGTGCTGATGTCGGTTAATGACTCCATGATGATAGTTTCGTTACTAATTGTTGCAAAGGTAACTTTTATTTTTGGAATACAGCTATATCCTCTGTGAAATTTTGAGGTATATAGATAAAAAGCCCTAAATCCTTACGCTACATGAGCAAAATGTAAGAATTTAGGGCTAAGTAAGGCTTGAAATTACCACTAAGGGTGTCTTTCTTCCAATATGGTTGCCGTTATTTCACGGGAATCTTTTCTACACGACGCTGGTGACGTCCGCCTTCAAACGGGGTGGAGAAGAATTTCTTCAGGATGGTGTCTGCTACATGGTTGGTAACGAAACGTCCGGGCATAACCAATACGTTGGCATCATTGTGCTGGCGGGCCAGCTCTGCGATGTCTGCATTCCAGCAGAGGGCGGCACGGATGCCCTGGTGCTTGTTGAGGGTCATGCTGATGCCGTTGCCGCTACCGCAGATAGCGATACCGGGATAGCACTCACCGCTCTCAACGGCTTCGGCCAGGGGGTGGGCTACATCGGGATAGTCGCAACTTTCGGGTGAGTAGGTACCGAAATCCTTATATTCCCATCCCTGCTCTTCCAACCATTGTACAACGTACTGTTTCAGGGGATAACCGGCATGGTCTGCGCAAATTCCTATTGTCTTCATGATAATATTGCTTTAACTTGTTTATATACATTTTCGGCATTGAAGCCGAGTTTCTCATCGAGTACTTTGTAGGGGGCGGAGAAGCCGAACGACTC
>CAMGIP010000107.1 GCA_946056155.1 uncultured Mediterranea sp.
CTCAGCAGCAGAACCGGGGTGAGTCTCAGCAACTGATAGCGAGGCGGGGCCCGTTGAAGCTGGGCATTACCGGGGGCATAGGTAGCGGAAAGAGTGTCGTATGTAGGGTGATGCAGCTGTTGGGCATCCCCGTCTATAATTCAGACCTGGAGAGTCGTCGGCTTATGGTGAGTGACGAAGCGATACGGCGCGACCTCGTAGCGCTGTTGGGAAGTGAAGTCTATCAGGGTGGAGCGCTCAACCGTCCGTTGGTGGCCTCCTACCTCTTTGCCTCACCCGACCATGCCCAACGCATCAACGCCATTGTCCATCCGCGTGTCAAGGCCGACTTTCGTCGTTGGGTGGCAGCCCATGCCCAGCATCAGATGGTAGCCATTGAGTCTGCCATCCTCATCGAAGCAGGTTTTGCCTCCGAGGTCGATCAGGTCGTGATGGTCAAGGCACCCCTGGAGGTTCGCATCCGTCGGGCCATGCATAGGGATGGGGCCGACCGCCAGCAGGTGATGCAGCGGATAGCCCGTCAGATGAGTGACGATGAAAAACGCTCGATGAGCCATCACCAGCTACTCAACGACGACAAATCCCCCCTTATTCCACAGGTTTTACGCCTTATTGCTTTGCTATCTGAAAATATTGATTAACTTTGCGCCGCCAAAGTTGGAACGAACTTTATACCAAACTAAACGAAATTAGAAAACATGTTGAAAACCATTCTGTCTATTGCCGGTAAGCCCGGTTTATACAAGCTTGTTTCGCAGGGACGTAACATGCTGATTGTAGAATCTTTGAGTGACAAAAAACGCTTTCCTGCCTATGGAGCTGACAAGATTGTCTCTTTGGGTGAAATTTCCATGTACACCGACGAAGAGGACGTACCCCTGTCTCAGGTGTTGGCTACCGTGAAGGCTAATGCCAATGGTGAAGAGGTGGCTATTGATATCAAGAAGGCTTCTCAAGAGGAACTTAAGGCTTTCATGGCAGAGGCTCTGCCCAATTATGACCGCGACCGTGTTCATGTATCCGATATCAAGAAGCTGATTTCCTGGTACAACCTGCTGGTGAAGGCTGGCATGACCGATTTTGAGGAGAAGGCTGAAGAGAATGCTGGCGAGTCAGCTGAATAAGTATTACACATCACTTCATACGGAACCCGACCACGCTCCTGCTATCCCATCCGATGCTGGAGAATGGTCGGGTTCTTTGTATCTTACCCCTCACCGCCGGTGAACCACTCCTTCAGTTCGCCGGCCCGTTGGCGGCTGACGATAATCTTCTCTGGCGTAGGAAGATGGAGTGTCACCACCATCCGATTGCTGAACCAGAGGGTTATCTCCTTCACAGCATCTTTGGCGATGAGAAACTGCCGGTTGGCTCGGAAGAAAAGGTGAGGGTCAAGGCAATCCGTCAGTTCATCCAATGTCTGGCTCATGACGTAGGAGATTCCTTCAGAGGTAACGGCACTAACGGTACCCTCTGCGATGTAGAAATAGGCTATGTTTCGAACCGCCAAGGGTAGCAGTTTGTCCCCCTTCACCGGAATCAGGAAATGGCTTCGGTAGCGTTCCGCCTGCCGGATATACCTCAGCAGAGCCGACAAATCCCCTTTTCTGCTCTCCTTCTGGCTCCATTCAGGCTCTTCCTCCCCTTTGCTGTAGCTCTCGTCATGGAGGTTGCTGGCGGCCGAGCTTCGGCTGAGCCGGTGCAGCTTGTCCAACGCCCTGTTCACCTCGCTTTGAGAGATAGGCTTGAGCAGATAGTCGATGCTGTTCACCTTGAATGCCTGTAGGGCATACTCATCGTAGGCTGTGGTAAAGATGATGGGGCAGGTGATGTCAATATGGTCAAAGATTTCAAAAGCCGAACCATCGGCCAGATGGATATCCACAAAGAGCAGTTGAGGCATCGGGTGACTTCTGAACCACTCGATGGCATCCGCCACGCTGTCTATGGTATCTGATAGAGTCAGGGTAGGGTCGGCCTGTTCAAGCATCGCCTTTAGCGTACGTGCAGCCGCCTTTTCATCTTCGATAATCAGGTAATTCATCATCTTTTGGCTTCATGTTTTAGGGGTGAAAGGAGATTTGTACTCAGTTGGAGGCCATTAGGGGCAGTATTACACGGAAGGTGTCCTCCGTGCGGCTCACCTTGATGTCATGTCCGGTGAGTAGTACGTAGCGCTTGGAGAGATTGGCCAGTCCAATGCCGTTGCCCGCCGAAGGGGTACGTCGGGGTTGTAGCACGTTGCTGAGCCGAAGCACCGTTCCCCCTTCCCCCCTTTCGGTAACGATATGCAGGGTCAGGGGTTTCCGGTGGCTGATTTCGTTGTGCTTGATGGCATTCTCTATGAGAGTCTGTATGCTCATCGGAGGCAACCGATGGTCCAGCAGAGCCGGATCCACCTGCAGGTCAAAGTGGAGGTTCTCCTCGTAGCGCACCTGCATCAGGTAGATGTAGGCCTGAGCCGATTCCATCTCCCTTCTGAGAGTCACCAGATGCTTTTCCTCCTCCTGCAAGTTGTAGCGAAGTACGAGCGATAGCTGCCGGATATATTCCTGCGCCTTGTCCGGAGACTCCATCACCAGCGATTGTAGCGTATTGAGCGAGTTGAAGAGCGTGTGCGGATTGAGCTGGCTCTTGAGTGCGAGATACTGCTGACGCGCATTTTCCGCCTGCAGTTCCCCGTTCTGCACCAGCATCCGTTGCCGCTGTCCGATGAGGTAGCTGATGTAGCAGGTCACCGTTACCACCAGACTCATCATGAAGTCGCGCATCGGGTGGAGGTAGTGGTGCACCGTGGTGTCAATGGCGGGCACGTTGAAGTGGTGGTGCAGCAGCACAAATGCCTCCCCTAACCATTTGCTCACCACCCAGGTCAGCAGAAAGGAGAGTACCACCTTCCACCACGGGATATGCACCCACGGGTGGTGGAAGCCAAACAGACGGCTGTTCAAGGCAAAGAGCAGAGCAAGAGAGAAGACCGCATATCCCGCTTCAAACAGCACATCGGTAGGGGAGAGGAGGGGGAACATCGGCTGTCCCCCATTCCCGTCGCTCAGAGAAAGCAGTTCGGGAAAGTGGATCAGGAAACCCACCGTCACCGAGACGAGGGTTATGAGCAGGATATATTTCTTGTCCGTCATGACGCTGTGGTTTTGAGGCTGTAGTTTTCAGGTGGCTAAGATAGTGCAAATTCTGCAGAAAACCTCGTCGGCACCTGTACAATCTGCTACCTGCTTGCCCGGAGCTATGCGATGGCAGAAGCCATTCACTGGACTACGCGGGCAGAGACATACATACCCGGACGGAACTGCGGGTGGCTCTCGTTGACCTTGGCATAGAGCTCGATGGAGCGGTTGGCCTTGTCCACCTGCTGCCCGATGGAGACAATAGTAGCATGAAACTCCTTGTCGCCCAGTCCATTGACATAGAATTTCAGGTGATATCCCACCTGGATATCCTTCAGGTCCTTCTCGTAGGCTATCAGACGTAGCATGAGCTGGTTCTTGTCGATAATCTGGCAGAGCGGATCACCGGCATGGAGATAGCTCCCCACGTTGACCTCCAATCCGGCGAGGTAACCGCTGATGGGAGCCTTGATAGGCAGCAATGCCGAGATATGGTCTGCCGTGAGTCCCTCCGCCTCCACGCCCAGCTGCTGAAGGCGTGCCCGTGAAGCCTCCATGCGGCTCTGCATGGCCAGATATTCCGCCTTGCTTTCCTGTAACCTTTTCTGCGAGGCCACCTCCTGTTGCGACAGTTTCAACTGGCGTTGATACTCTGCCTCCAAATATTCCGCTTGGGCATGGCTCTCGACATAGGTCTGTTGCAGCTCTACAAAGTCCGGATGGCTCAAGGTAGCAATCAGCGCTCCTTTCTGCACATAGCTGCCCGAGAGCAACGGCAACTCCTTGACGATGCCATCCATCGGAAGGCTTATCGTGGCCAATCGCTGCGGTGGAATCATCAGCGTGCCGTTGAACGAGGCCGGATTGGCTACCGCCGTAGCTCCCGTCACACCATCCACCTCTGCCTGATTACCGTGACCCTTTTCGTCAAGTGAGGTACCGTCGGTCAGGTTATCGTCCTCCTCGGCAGAAGAGGATACGGTGGCAGTCAGTTCCCGTGCTGAGCCGTCGGAAGAGTGGTCTGCCGTGTTCTTGTCCGGCTGATTATTGTGGCAGGCAGTCATCAGCATCACTGCCAGAGTCAGATAGATTGTTTTCATTGTATATACCTTTTAATATGTTACACCTTAGGGTTGTTATGCTTCACGTTAGGGGTTGGTTTAATGATACAGCTCATACTCCAGAGCCGCAATGTTGTACTGATAGACCGTCTCCAGGTATCCGTTTCGGATATCGAGGGCCGTATTCAGGCTCTGCACATAGTCCGAGATGTTGATTTCGCTTGCCTGGAACCGTGCATTGGCGCTCTTCATCAGCTGTTCCGCCTCGGCCAGTGCGCTCGATGTGTAGCAAGCAATGGAGGAGGCATGTCGTCGAAGGAGAGCCTTCAGTTCGGTCACCTTCTGTCTCAAGGCCCGCTCCTCCTCCGCCTGTGCTATCTCCGCCTTCCTCAGCTCCATGCGTGCCTGCCGCACCTTGCTGTGTTGAGGTACGAACCAGAGGGGGAAGCTCACCCCCACCATCCAGGAGTCCAGTCCTTTGTCCGGAAGGATATTCTGTCGGACATAGCCCACCGAGAGTTCAGGGAAGAATCGGCTCTTCTCCAGCTTCAGTTCCGCCCGTTTCTCCTCCTTCTGACTGGCAAAGTAGTCGAGGTGCGTCTGAGAGAGCGAGAGGCTGTCTATCGGTACTGCAAAGAGAGTCGGTGTGCTCTCTTCCGGTTGCAGTGGCACGGGCGCATAGCAGATCCATTGCAGTCGCTGCTCTGCCAGTTTCAGATCCTCCTCAGCCTGGAAGAGTCGGTTGCGCATCTGGGCCGCCACGGTGGCACTCATGCTCTTCTCCAAGAGCGTTGTTTCCCCCTGCTCATAGCGGCAGGCACCCGCCTGTTCGATGCGGTCGGCCATCTCACTCCATTCGCGGTACAGTTCTCGCTGGTTCAAGGCAAACTGGCAGTAGGCCCAAGCCCGCTTCACCTCAGCCTTAACCTCCTTTTCTACGAGCAATCGATAGAGGTTGCCCGTATGTATCTGTCGGTTGGTCAGTGCGTTTTTATAGAAAGGGGTGAGGATAGAACCGATGGGCTGCGTCACTCCCAGTTCCTTGTCCTTCCGTTCTATACCATTGAGTTGCCCCCAGGAGTAGCTTACCTCCGTAGCTCCCGGGCTGAATGATTCGCCTCGTGCTGCTTTGAGCCGCGCCACATCGGTAGCTGCCATTCGGAGTCTCGGGCTGTGCTGCAGAGCCTGCTCAACAGCCTCCTGCAGGGAGATTTTTTTCTCCGAATTCCCCTGCGGTACCTCCTGAGGAGCCTCAGTTATATCTTTCTGAGCAACTTCCTTTTCAACTTCTTGTGGAGCCTCACTTACAACCGCTTCTTGGTGAGTCTCAGTTGCTATGCTTTGCGATGCCTCTCTTACGGCCAAAGGTTCTCTTTCGATTACCACCTCCAGCGGTATCGCATGCGCTCCGTTTTGCGGGATTTCTGTCTGCTCCTGTGCCTTTATGGGAGCAGCAGTGGTCAGCAGGGCCGCCATGGAGGTCAGCACCATCCAGCGGCCTATGGGATGATTGCGCAGTTTGACAGTTGCATGTACCATATAATATAAGATAGGAAGAATGATCAGGGTCAGTATCGTGGAGATGAGCAGACCGCCAATCACCACCGTAGCCAAGGGGCGCTGCACCTCTGCACCCGCAGAGGTGGCAATAGCCATCGGTACAAAGCCCAACGAAGCCACCAGACCCGTCAGGAAGATGGGGCGAAGCAGGTGAGGACATCCCTCGCGCAGAATCCGTGAGGTACACATCCCATGCCTGCGGCTTCGGTGCAGGTCACGGAAATGGTTGATCATCAAGATGCCGTTGAGTACCGCCACACCAAAGAGGGCGATGAAGCCCACACCGGCAGAGATGCTGAAGGGAAGACCACGGAGCCAGAGCGCCAGGATGCCGCCAATCAGCGAAAGCGGTACCGTACTGAAGACCACCAGCGTATAGACCACCGACCTGAAGGCAAAGAACAGCAGCAGGAGAATCAGCATCAGCGCTACAGGTACCACAATCATCAGCGTGCGGATAGCATTCTGAAGGTTCTCGAACTGACCGCCATAGGCAAAGTAATAGCCAGGCTTAAGCGTGATATGCTTCTCCAATGTCTCCTTGATGTGGCTCACTACCTGCTGGATATCCGCATCGCGCACGTTTACGCCAATCACGATGCGCCGGCGTGTAGCGTCACGGTTGATCTGCAGCGGACCATCAATCAGCTCTATCGAGGCCACCTCGCTCAGTGGTATCTGTATTCCATCGGTAGTGCGCACAAAAAGTTTGTCCAGGTTCAGGTTCTTCACCTTGTCATAATCCAGACGCAGCACCAGGTCAAATCGGCGTTCGTTTTCAAACACCACTCCGGCCGCTTCGCCAGCATAAGCCGTGCGTACGATATTGTTCAGCTCCTCAATGTCGATGCCGTATCGGGCAATCTTGTCGCGCCGGTAGTTCACCACCAGTTGCGGCAGTCCCATGGCCTGCTCCACAATCACATCGTCCGCTCCCGGAACCTTTTCGATATACTGGGCCGCCTCCCTTGCCTTGGTATAGAGCTCCTCCATATCCTCGCCATAGAGCTTCACCGCAATATCCGCCTTGGCTCCAGTCATCAGTTCGTTGAACCTCAGCTGTATGGGTTGTGAAAAGTTGAACTCAGCCCGTTCCGACAGCGGCTCCAGCGCCTCCTTCATCTTCTCCACCATCTCTGCGCGACTGCTTGCGCTGGTCCATTCCTTGAAGGGCTTCATCACAATCATGACATCCGCATCCTCCACCGCCATAGGGTCGGTCGGCACCTCCGCCGTACCAATCTTGGCTACCACATGGCGTATCTCCGGAAACCGCTCCATCAATTGCTTCTCTGCCAGCTTGCTCACCTCGATGCTCTCCGAGAGCGAGCTGCCTGCCGGCAAGGTCATCTGCATGGCAAAGTCGCCCTCATCCAAGGTCGGGATAAATTCAGCACCCAACCGGGTGAAGAGCCACAGGCTGAGTGCCAGGGCGCAGAAGGCCGAGGATACCGTCATCACCCGATGGCTAAGGCAGCAATTCAGTGCCCTCCTGTAGAGAGAGCCTAACCAAGCAAAGAAGCGGTCGGCCACCGTCTGTGTCGGATGGATGGAGCGCTTGAGGAAGAGCGAAGCCATCATCGGCACGTAGGTGAGCGACAGTATCAAGGCTCCTATGATGCAGAATACCAGCGTCTTGGCCATGGGTGTGAAATACTTTCCTTCGATGCCCGTCAGCGTCAGAATGGGGAAGAATACAATCAGAATGATGAATATCGCGAAGGTGGCTGATCGTACCACATGCCCTGCGCCACGCTCCACTTCTCTGTCCATCTCCTCCCTTGAGAGTACCCTGCCCCTCAGCTCGCGTCCGTAGAGGTGAGCCAGTATTCCCTCCAGAATCACGATAGAGCCATCCACGACGATACCGAAGTCAACGGCCCCCAGGCTCATCAGATTGGCCGATACGTTGAAGAGCCGCATCAGGATAAAGGCAAAGAGCATGGCCAGCGGGATGACCGATGCTACGATGAGTCCGGCCCTCACGTTGCCCAGGAAGATAATCAGCACCAGGAAGACGATGACCGCCCCCTCAATGAGGTTTCGTATCACGGTAGAGATGTTCCGGTTCACCAGTTCCGACCGGTTGAGGTACGGCTGAATGGTCACCCCCTCGGGCAGCATCTTCTGCACCTGTTCCACCCGTCGTTCAAGTTCAGCAGTCACCACGTTGGCATTCGCCCCCTTGAGCATCATGGCAATGCCGCCCACGCACTCCCCTTGGCCATCGATGGTCATGGCGCCAAACCGCTTGGCACTGCCAAAGCGCACCTTGCCCACATCGCTCACATGCACAGGTATGCCGTGGCGGTTGGCCACCACCACCTGTTCGATGTCCTCCAGGCTACTGATCATACCTTCCGATCGGATATAGTATGCCCTGTTCACCTTCTCGATGTAGCTTCCGCCCGTATTCTGGTTGTTGCGGTTGAGTGCCTCAAACACCTCCCCGATGGTGATGTTGAGCGAGTAGAGCGCATCTGGATCTATGGCCACCTCATATTGTTTCAGGTATCCGCCGAAGCTGTTGATTTCCACGATGCCCGGAATGCCAGAGAGTTGTCGTTTCACTATCCAGTCCTGAATGGTGCGCAGCTCCATGGCATCGTACCTATGTTCATATCCTGGCTTTACGTTCAGCGTATATTGGTAGATTTCTCCCAATCCTGTAGTCACCGGCATCAGTTCCGGTGTGCCCAGTTCCGGAGGAATCTCTCCCGCCACGGTCTGTATCTGCTCCCCGATGAGTTGTCGGGCCTGCAGGGTAGGTACGCTCTCCTTGAAGACCACCGTGACGAGCGAAAGTCCGAAGCGGCTCACCGAGCGTATCTCCTCCACGTTCATGATGTTGCTCATGGCTATCTCGATGGGGAAAGTGATGAGCTGCTCCACTTCCTGGGGAGCCAGAGTGGGCGAAATGGTCACAATCTGCACCTGATTATTGGTGATGTCCGGCACCGCATCCACGGGCAGAGTCAGCATGGCGTACACACCGCCAAGCAGCAGGAATAGGGTCGTAAGCCCTACGAACAGCTTTTTCCGTATGGAAAAGCGAACAATCTGGTCTAACATCTTCTCTATGAATTTTTTTGTTTCCTTACCTTTCTATACTGCCGTTCTTTGCTATGCAGCCTGAGCGTTTTT
>CAMGIP010000108.1 GCA_946056155.1 uncultured Mediterranea sp.
ACCTTAAACTCTTTCGCAGAGTCATTTATCCCCGTGACCCTTGCGTTAGGGGAAGTTTTCTCATACCTTAAACTCTTTCGCAGAGTCATTTATCCCCGTGACCCTTGCGTTAGGGGAAGCTTTCTCTTCTTTGGACAGTGCTTGCTGCTTTATATTAGGTTCTGCGGTGAACTTAGTATAAAAACGAGGTGTCGCTGTGCCAATTCGCGGAAAATCCCTATATTTGCACAACCAATGAGCTCTCTCCTCAGCTGTGAAGGGGGGGGTAGAGGGCAGCGGTTGGGAGGGGGAAGTAAACGAATGTGATTGAATATCTTGAAGGAGAACCTATTGACAGATAATGGAATGAAACCTACAGAAATAGATACCCTCACCGGTGGACATACCTTTGCCATTGAGGGGGGACACCGATTGAAAGGGACCATCGTGCCCCAGGGAGCCAAAAACGAAGCGTTGCAGATTCTTTGCGCCACACTGCTCACCCGAGAGGAGGTGGTTATCTATAACTTGCCCGACATCTATGATGTCAATAACCTGATAGCCATTCTCAAGGAGGCAGGCGTGGAGGTCACTCCACAGGCAGACGGCGGATGCCGCTTTCGTGCCGCTGACCTCAACGAAGATTTCCTCCAATCGGCCGACTTTGTGAAGCAGAGTGCCTCGCTGCGAGGGAGCATCATGCTCACCGGTCCGTTGCTGGCCCGAACAGGTAGGGCGGTGGTGCCGCGTCCCGGTGGCGACCGTATAGGCCGACGCAGGTTGGATACCCATTTCCAGGGATTCATGAAGTTGGGTGCCGAACTCAGCTGCGAGACTGAGCAGAGCCTTTGTGTACTCTCGGCTTCCCGTTTGGAGGGCTGTTACCTGCTCCTGGACGAGGCTTCGGTGACCGGTACAGCCAATATTCTCATGGCAGCCGTACTGGCGCATGGACGTACCACCATCTACAATGCCGCATGTGAACCTTACGTGCAACAACTCTGCCGTCTGCTGGTGAAGATGGGTGCTCGCATTCAGGGCATAGGCTCCAACCTCCTCACAGTGGATGGGGTGGGGGAACTCCATGGAGCAGTGCATACCCTCCAACCTGATATGATTGAGGTGGGCAGCTTCATCGGCATGGCTGCCATCACCCGAAGTGAACTTACTATCAGCGGTACCTCGGCTGCCGATCTGGGCATCATTCCCGACCAATTCCGCCGGTTGGGCATACAGATTGAGCAACGTGGCCAAGACCTCTACGTGCCTACACAGGAGCATTATGAGATAGATACCTTTATGGACGGCTCCATCCTTACACTGGCCGATGCCCCCTGGCCGGGACTTACTCCCGACCTTATCAGCGTGATGCTGGTGGTGGCTACACAGGCCAAAGGTACTGTACTCATCCACCAGAAGATGTTCGAAAGCCGTCTCTTCTTTGTCGATAGGCTCATTGATATGGGAGCCCAGATTATCCTCTGTGACCCTCACCGGGCCGTGGTGGTGGGCAACGACCATGCCAAGCCGCTCCATGCCGGACGAATGGCCTCACCCGACATCCGTGCCGGCATAGCCATGCTCATCGCTGCGATGAGTGCGGAGGGGGTGAGTGAGATCAGCAACATCCAACAGATAGACCGTGGCTACCAGTGCATTGAGCAGCGACTCAACGCATTAGGTGCACATATTCGTCGCATTTGACGCCAACCCTTTTTTGAAAACATCATGAATCAGATACCCAATACGTTTGGCATACAGGCTTCGGCCAGTCAACTCTTTTCGTACAGCTCTGTGGAGGAGCTGCAGACGCTTATCCGCGAGCAGCGTCTCACGCTGCCCATCCTTCACGTGGGAGCTGGAAGCAATCTGCTCTTTACCAAAGATTATGAAGGCACGGTACTCCATTCCGAAATACGTTATATACGTGTAATGGAGGAGGATGTTCGTCAGGTGATTGTGGCTGTTGGTGCTGGAGTCTGCTGGGACGATTTTGTGGCCTATGGTGTAGAGCATGGCTGGCAGGGAGCGGAGAATCTCTCCCTTATCCCCGGAGAGGTGGGTAGTGCCGCTGTGCAGAACATCGGGGCTTACGGTGTGGAGGTGGCCGACCTCATCCTTTCGGTCAGCGGGGTGGATCTGCGGAGTGGAGAGCTCTGTCAATGGCAGCGTGAGGCGTGTGGCTATGCCTATCGCTACTCCATCTTCAAGCAGCCCGAGATGAAGCATTATGCGGTGACTGAGGTGGTTTTCCGTCTCTCCAAGGAGGTGAAACCTTCTCTCTCTTACCAGGGATTGGCTGATGCGGTAGCCCGGAGCGGTGCCCCTTGTACGCTACAGACCATACGTCAGGCGGTCATTGACCTTCGTCAGTCCAAACTGCCCGACCCGGAGCTGCTGGGCAATGCCGGTAGCTTCTTCACCAATCCGGTGGTGTCGCAGCAGCAGGCTGAGGCACTCCGTAGCAGTTATCCCCAGATGCCCGCTTTCCCGACTGCTGATGGAAGGGTGAAGCTCTCCGGAGGATGGCTCATCGAACAGTGCGGATGGAAGGGGCGAGCTCTCGGCGATGCGGCCGTTTATGAGAAGCAGGCGCTGGTGCTGGTCAACAAAGGCCGGGCTACTGGAGAAGAGATTTTCCGCCTCTCCGAGGAGATTATCCGCTCGGTAAAGGAGAAATTTGGTGTTACCCTCTCCCGTGAGGTCAATGTCTTCTGATTATTAACTTCTCGTCAGGCTGTCTGCTTGCAAAATCTGAAACATATATATAATAGGTATAGGGCGACTGTGGTCGCCCTTTTTTTTGTAGTCTCGCTTCCCCTCCTACAGTGAAAAATATATGATATTATCCAAATGATAGGATTATCTTCTGTTTGTGTTTCATAAGGAGTGTGTGAGTCTTCTTTTATGGAACATAATATCTTGCTTTCCTTCATTAGACTATACAAATCTCTAAATCAGTCTATCTTTCTTAACTAAAATAAAGAGTTGTAAAGTTAACGTTTTTATATTTATACAATAGTCTCCTCTAGTCGCTTCCACAGCTCGTCATCTGCCTATATGAAGAGCAGAAAGCCGATTATCACTTGTTATCTCTTGATACTCCTTCCATTGAGGCACTCCCCTCGTGGAGTATTGTTATCTTGGATTATAAAAATAAATTTTATGTCATTAACAAAAATTCAATCAGATATTGGTTGCTGTTTCTGAAATAATTTGTTTCTTTGCAAAAAGAATGAAATGTTGGTATGAAAACCTATCAGGTAGCTTCAAAACTTGGTATTTTTTTAAGAAAACATGGAAACTAAAGCAATAAAATCGTGTGAAAGAATAACAATAACTATAGTATAAACTTTGTATAAACAGTGAAGCCTATGAACTAATACGAATTGTCATCTGATGATGTATCTCAGCTGTCGAATCTCACAGCTCATGCACAATACTACCCTCTTGAGATTCTATTAAACGAACCTATTAACATTTAATTACACTATTCAATTATGAATGAAAATCGCAAAAGAAGAGGACTTGCTCACAGCAAGTTTCTCACGGCAGTGGCTATCAGCGCCCTGTTTCTAAGTAGCGGTAATCTATTGGCTGCTGAATCTACTGCAGCTACACCCGGTGTTACCGAACAAATGCAAGCTGTCACCGTCAGCGGCGTGGTTGTGGATTCGCAAGGCGAACCTGTCATCGGCGCCAGTGTGGTAGAAAAAGGTACCACCAACGGTATAGTAACCAATATCGACGGTAAGTTTACCATCTCCGTCAAGGCAGGTGCTACCCTGCAAATCTCCTTCGTAGGATACAAAACTCAAGAAGTAAAGGCCACCAAGAGTGTGAAGGTGGTACTGAAAGAAGATAACGAACTGCTCGACGAAGTAGTGGTTGTGGGTTATGGTACGCAGAAGAAGGCCAACTTGACCGGTGCCGTATCAACCGTGGATCTGGGCAAGACCATGGAGGGACGTCCGCAGCAAGATGTGGCCAAAGCTCTTCAGGGAGCTGTTCCGGGTTTGACCATCACCACCACCTCTGGTAATATCAACGAGAATGCAACCATGCGCATCCGCGGTATCGGAACCTTGAGCAACAGCGAGGTGAGCAACCCGCTGATTGTGGTCGATGGTGTGCCTATGGATGATATCTCTTTCCTTAATACTCAGGATATCGAAAGCATTTCGGTACTGAAGGATGCTGCCTCTACCTCTATCTACGGTACTCGCGCAGCATTCGGTGTCATCCTGATTCAGACCAAGGGTGCCAAGCCTACAGAGAAGGTGACCATCAACTACAGCAACAACTTTGCTTGGGACCAGTCCACCTATATCCCCGACTATCCCGATGTACCTACCCAGCTGAAGATGGCCCTCGAAGGTAAGGCCAATGCCAACCAGTATGAGGTGGAGGTCTTCGGTATGTATTTCGACAAGCTGCTTCCCTATGCAGAGAAGTGGAAACAGCAGAACAGCGGCAAACTTGGCTACGGCGAGGCTCGTCCCTACAAGAGTGATAGCGATGTGGGTGACTATATCGTGCTCGACGGTCAGGCTTATTACTATGCCGACTACGATATTCAGGACATCTTCTACTCCAAGGCTGCTCCTTCGCAGAGCCACAACATCAGCGTGCAGGGCACCTCGGGCAAGACCAACTATTACCTCTCCTTCGGTTATGACTCCAAGGAGGGTATCCTGAAGATTCGTCCCGACAAGCTGAAGAAATACAACGTATCGGCCAATGTCTCCTCCAAACTTTTCGATTGGTTGGAGGTGGGTGCCCGCATGAACTTCAGCCGTCGCGACTATACCAAGCCTGAAACCTACTCCAACACTTACCAGTATCTCTGGCGTTGGGGCTCCTTCTTCATCCCTTCCAACACTATTGATGGAGTGGATTCACGCGTTATCGGTCTTATCAAGCAGGCTTCGGACCGCAACAGGGTGACCGACCTTACCCGTATGAACGGCTATCTGAAGGCTGAAATCATCAAGGGTCTGACCTTCAATGCTGATTTGACCTATACTATCGAGAACAAGACCATGCGTTGGGAAGACTTCTCGGTATATGCCCGCAACTGGGCAGCTACTACCCCTTCATACATCGTAACCAAGTCCAACACCGCTGCCTTCCGCGAGATGTCGAAGCGCAATACCTGGACGCTCAATGCCTACATGAACTACGCCAAGACCTTTGCCAAGAACCACAACTTCAATGCGATGGTGGGTGCCAATGCAGAAGAGACGGAGTATATCTACCTGAGCGGTCAGCGTAAGGGACTCTATGACGAGGGTTATCCTGAACTGAACCTGGCCAAGCAGGATGGACAGAGCATTGGCTGGGCACACAACGACCGTGCCTCTGCCGGTTACTTTGGCCGTATCAACTACGACTACAAGGGCATCTATCTGTTGGAGTTGAATGGCCGCTACGACGGTTCGTCTCGCTTCCCCCACAGCGACCAGTGGGCTTTCTTCCCCTCAGCATCTGTCGGCTATCGCTTCTCCGAAGAGGCTTACTTCGCTCCGCTGAAGAGGATTGTCAACAACGGTAAGATCCGTGCTTCTTGGGGTGAAATCGGTAACGAAGCAGTTGGTGACTATATGTTCGAGGCACTCATCAGCCAGAAAACTTCCGGTATCTACTGGGTAGATAGCAACAAGGCTAATGCCAATATGCTGACGATGTACAACATGCCTGACCTGGTTTCTGCTTCTCTGACTTGGGAACGCATCCGCACGACCGACATTGGTCTGGATCTCGGATTCCTCAACAATGAACTCAACGTCACCTTCGACTGGTTCCAGCGCGAAAATACCGACATGCTGGCTCCCGCACAGGTACGTCCGAACTTGCTCGGTGCTTCTGCTCCTTACGAGAATGCCGGTACGCTCCGCACGCGCGGTTGGGAACTGAACCTCGACTGGCACCACACCTTCGGTGACTTCAATGTCTATGCCAACTTCAACCTGAGCGATAGCAAGACTGAAGTAACCAAGTGGACCAACGACAGCAAGCTGCTCAATACTTACTACACTGGCAGAACCTATGGCGATATCTGGGGCTTTGAGACCGAACGCTACTTCGAGGAGAAGGACTTCACCGGCAAGAATGCTGACGGTTCTTGGAACTATGCCAATGGTGTGGCTTCGCAAAGCGGTCTGGAGACCGGTTCCTTCCACTTCGGCCCGGGCGACATCAAGTATAAGGACCGCAACGGTGACGGTAAGATTGATGGCGGTAAGGGTACGGCTGACGATCACGGTGACCTGAAGGTGATTGGTAATACGCTCCCCCGCTATGAATATGCATTCCACCTCGGTGGCAGCTGGAAGGGCATTGACCTCGACCTCTTCTTCCAGGGTGTGGGTAAGCGTGAGGACTGGACCATCTCTTCATTCAACTTCCCCTTGATGCGTTCCGCTGACTTGGCAGTCTATGAGAACCAGACCAGCTACAACAAGGTGCTCTACAGCAGCGACTGGAAGACTATCACCGGTTATGAGATCAACCAAGGCAACAAATATCCGCGCCTCTACCCAGGTAACGATACCAAGGGACGTATCTCTACCATTGCCAACGGTTGCAACAACTACTATCCGCAGACCCGCTACCTCACCGATATGTCATACCTCCGTCTGAAGAATGTAACCGTGGGTTACACCCTGCCCAAGGATTGGACCCGCAAGGCGTACATCGAGAAGGCTCGTATCTACTTCAGCGGAAGCAACCTCTTCCTGCTCCACAAGGGCAATGACCTGCCAGTGGATCCTGAAATCAGTACCGGTGAAGGTCTGGGCAATGGCGGTTGGGGACGTACAGCGCCCATCACCCGTACCTTCTCATTTGGTGTTCAAGTTACTCTTTAACTCACTGCTAAAACATCGAAACAATGAAAAAACTATTTATATTAAGCGCCGTGGCGCTCGCCGGACTGACAAGTTGCAACGACTTGTTGGACAAATCGCCACTCGATACCTTTACCAATACCTCTGCTTATTGGAGCAACACCAGTAACGTGGACAACCAATGCAACACCTTCTATAACCAATATTCGGGTTATGGCAACGGAGGCGGACAGGGATGGTTCTACTACAAGACGCTGAGCGATGACCAGGTGGATTACCAGGACAACAACTGGACGAACCTCAATACACCCTCTACCTCTTCCAACTGGTCAACTCCCTTCACCGAAATCCGTCGCGCAGCTTATATTATTCAAGGTGTGAGCGGCTCTTCATTGACCGAAAAGGAGAAGAATAACTACATCGGTATAGCCCGTCTGAACCGTGCATGGCAGTACTACCAGCTGGTACGTATGTATGGTGATGTGCCTTGGGTGGAGACCGTACTTGACCCCAATGACAAGGATGTGCTTTATGGCCCCCGTACCGACCGCGACCAGGTGATGGACAAGGTGCTGGAGGATCTCGACTTTGCCGCTGCCAACATCACGGGCACCAACAAGCAGCGCTTCTCTGCCGATATGGCTCTGGCCATGAAGGCGGATGTAACCCTCTATGAAGGTACCTACTGCCGCTATCGTACCGCTGCTGACAATGTCGGCAAGGGTCCCGATGAGGCACGTGCCAAGAAATATCTGCAGGAGTGTGTTTCGGCTTGTGAGGCACTGATGGCCAAAAAGTATTCGCTGAACAGCAGCTACCAGGGCAACTACAACTCCGTTGACCTCTCGTCCAACCCCGAGATGATCTTCTACAAGCCCTACTCTCAGAACTCGCTGATGCACTCTACCATTGGCTATACGGCCAATACGAGCGGTACCAGCGGTATGACGAAGGATGCCTTTGATGCTTACCTCTTCATCGATGGCAAACCCCGTGCTACCACCTCTGAAGATATCAACGATGCGGTGGCTCCCGATGCTGATGGAAAGATAAACATCGAGTCTATCTTGGCTAAGCGCGACAAGCGTCTGGCTGTAACCCTCGACCCCGTGCTGGCATTCAAAGGATCGGCCTACTCACGTGCCGGTGTATCTCCCTTCACCTCTTCAACCGGTTATGGTATTGCTAAGTATGACAACCCCACGGCATTGTCGCTCTCTGACCGCAACAACATCGGCAAGCAATATACCGACTGCCCGCTCTATTGGATCTCTGTGGTGTATCTGAACTTTGCCGAGGCAAAGGCTGAATTGGGTACCCTTTCGCAGGGCGATCTCGATAAGAGCGTTAACCTGCTGATGGCTCGTGCCGGTCTGCCTGGTATGACCACTTCTCCAGCAGCTGACCCTGCCAACAACATGGGTGTCAGCAACCTCTTGTGGGAAATCCGCCGTCAGCGCCGTTGCGAGCTGATGTTCGACAACTGGACCCGCTACTGGGACCTCGTCCGCTGGCACAAGCTGGATCTGTTGGACAGCAAGAATCACCCCAATATCTATAAGGGTGCCAACCTGAGTCTGCTCTCCAACCCCGAAGTGGACGTAGCTGCCGATGGCTACATGATTGGTTCGAACACCATCAACCAGCCCCGTACCTATGATAAGAAGTACTACTTCTATCCCATCCCCTCGGGTCAGATTACGCTCAACCCGCAGCTGACTCAGAACCCTGGCTGGTAATCGTAGCTCCATTCGACTGAAGGCCCTTGTGTTAATCGGCTTTCTGCCCATGCGCATTTGGCTTGCAGCCATTGCATGACAACCTCATAAGTCGAGGGCGTGTCCCATTTCGGACACGCCCTCGCTACGTAAGTAGGATTACCAGATATACTTCTCCGGCCAAGAAGATATACTTCTTGGGCCAAGTAATATATACTTCTCAGAAAAGTAAGTACTACTGCTTCCAGCAGGCATCATTTCTCACTTCCTCTTTTCAGTTCCTACCTCTTGTCAATCTTATCCTTTTCTTCTCCT
>CAMGIP010000109.1 GCA_946056155.1 uncultured Mediterranea sp.
TAATCCGATGTGTTCTACGGAGGCAAAAATACAAATAATAATTGAATCTGCCATCTGATTGAGGAGAAAACTCGTATATTTGCACGCCCAGAAGGGCCTTATTCATATTACCATGCACTACGAAAACCATCTCCTAATCTACGACTTACCTGCCTTGAAAGGAGGCGATGCAGTGGCCTTCAGCACCACCCGAGGGGGTGGATGCAGCAGTGGAGCCTACGCCAGTATGAACTGTACTCCTTATACAGGCGATAGCCCTACATGTGTGGAACGCAACCAGCAGTTGCTGTGCGATAGGCTACCGCAACTTCCACAAACACTCGTCATCCCCTACCAGACACACGGATGCACCTGCCTCGATATAGACGAGACTTATCTCTCCGCTCCACAGGAGCAAAAAGAGATGATGCTACAGGGGGTGGATGCCCTGACCACCTGCCACGAGGGCGTGTGCATCTGCATCTCAACGGCGGACTGCATCCCTGTGATTATCTATGACTATGCACATCATGCTGCGGCAGCCATCCATGCCGGTTGGCGCGGTACGGTGCAACGCATCGTCAGCCATACACTCCAACAGATGCAGCACCGATACGGAACAGAAGGTAGGGAGTGTATAGCCTGTATCGGCCCGGGCATCTCGCTCCAGGCTTTCGAAACGGGAGATGAAGTGTATGAAGCCTTTGCCGCCGCAGGGTTCCCTATGTCGCAACTCTCCTACCGTCATCCCGCCACGCAAAAGTATCACCTCGACCTCCCTACTGCCAACCTCCTCCAGTTGAAAGAATTCGGCATACCAGATGCACATATCGAACAGTCCAACCTCTGCACCTACAACCAGTACGAGAACTTCTTTTCCGCCCGTCGATTAGGCATCCGGTCGGGTCGTATCCTTACCGGTATCCTGATGAAGTGACCAGCTCACCCCTGCGCCATACTGGGTGAATAAACACACTTTTCAAATTATCCACTCTAAGCCACTTGTTCACTGACAGCCTGTCACAGGTGGACAAAACATAAGAGATCAAGTTGGCAGGCAGATAGGGAAACGCAACACCATCCGCAAACGTTGTGCTATGTCAGATCAGATGCACAGGGCCTTTGCTGGTAGCCCGTTTGGCCTTTTCCTCCTCCTTGATTCGCTCGGCAAACTCTTTGATCTTGTTGCAAATCCACATGGAGGCAGTAGTACCATCGGAGTAGTCGGCCTCAGCAAACATATCGATGCGCTCGTCTTCGCGCAACTTCTCCACCTGTTCGAAGGCTTGAGCATTACCTTTAGGATAGATGGCAAAGGTGGCACCTCCATTGCTGCGTACTACAGAGAAGGCAGGCACATCACTCGGCCCGTCAGCAATATAGATCATATTCCGGAAATCCACCCGGCGCTGTTCGTAAGACATCCTGGCATTGACATCCACCTCATCACCCTTATTGATTTCAAACAAAGCCCTTGTCTTGGTGGTATTATCTATGGTATAGCCTATCTCAGCTATCTCGCGTCCCTCCGCAGTCTCATCCTCTATCAGTTCGCATCCCCACACCTTCTTGACGTACTCCATTATCGATGTCCCCTTGATGACCTCTGCAAATCCGGTACTGACGATGTAGTGCTCCACGCGGATATTGTACTCCCTGCAGACCGGATCATTATCCAACAGACGGCTGGTGGTAATGAAAATCTCGGGTACTCCGGGGTAGAATTTCTGACGTGCTCCGTACGACTTGAGCTTGGCATTGCTCAATCCTTTAAACTTACCGTTCTTAGTGTAGCGAATGAACTGGTTCAGATAGATGGTATCTCGGTTGACCTTCACCCCCTCCTTGCGGTATCGCTCAGGCAGTTCGTTCACCTCCGTCCAAAATTCACGGGCATCAACCCCATAATCCTCAAAGATAGGTTCCTGCATGTACCCATCTACCAGTGTCTTGTCGAAATCCCATATGACGGCTATAATATTCTGCATAAGTCAATGCTATTTGATTTGGGTACAAATATAGCCAAATAAATGGAAATAGAGAGAGGACAGAGCAAAATTCGCAGAATTTACGTAGTTCAAAATGAGTTGACGCAAAAGAAGAGCTGCCTGACACTGCTTGCGTTTGGAGGATGAGATACTCCCGCGACATAGCTTTTGATTGTCTGCCAACAACTCCTCCTCAGCAGAGAAGAAGCGAAGGTGAGGCGAAGGAGAAGCGATGTTGAGGCGAAGGAGAAGCCCACTGAATGTTCACAGATTCACAGTTCACAGTTTATTTTCGGCACCCCCTACCTGGAGCTTGCACCAGCTTACACTTTGCTATCATCTGAGCTGATTTGAACATATAAACGCTACAGCGACTAACTGCTCCAAGATGGAGTGATAGCCGCTGTAGCCATGACATATAGGCACAATGTCAACATGGTATTCTGATGAATGCTTTACATAATCTACTCACCTATGGTTACAATGATAAATATACATAGTACTATTACTCTATTGGAGCAATTTGACTCGCACATTGTCAACTTCGATTTTGTGTTTACTAGGAACTAGAAAACCCAAAAGATTCATATCGGTAGATAACTTTATTGTAGAGGAAAAAAGGAATCTTCCGTCTGCGTACCATTCCACTTTATTACCTCGTTTGACCATTCTGTACTGATGATCAGAAGATACAGACAGAAAGTCCATGGGATTGTAATTTTGGTATTCTGTACTATCGCCATACGTTCCATAAGATAACACAGTACCATCACCTGAACATTTCGTGAATCCAAACCAGTACGCATCATTCCACTTAGTCCCCATGATGAAAAACAGTGAAGAATGTGTTTCCCTAAAAGTTGCCTTTAACGAAAACTCTAATTCAAATTCTTCATTTCTTAAATTACGTGGTAAATCATAAAACAGTTCAGAATGGTTATTAGCGTAGTGATGATTATCAATAGCTTAGATCATCATCTCCTCCTCATGGCAGCGCCATAGAGTGCGATGACCACAAAGCAGATGAGCGGCAGCACGAAGGAGAGATGGACAGCGGGCATACCGCACAGCTCGTGGCAGTCAATGATGGAGGCCTGAAGGGGAGGAAGGAGAGATCCGCCCAGGATGGCCATGATGAGTCCGGCTGCTCCAAACTTGGCATCATCGCCCAATCCGCCCAGTGCTATGCCGTAGATGGTGGGGAACATGAGCGACATACAGGCTGACACGCCAACCAAACAGTAGAGACCTCCTATGTTTTGGCAGAAGATGACTCCCAACGTGAGCAGTATGGCCACACAGGCCAGTACCATCAACAACTTTCCCGGAGAGATGTACCGTAAGAGGAAGGTGCAGACGAAACGGCTGATGCAGAAGATGACCATGGCCACAATGTTGTACTGCTGGGAGAGCACCTCAGCTGCCTGCTCCTCCATACCCTGACTCATGAAGAGGCGCGTGCCGTACTGGATGATGAAGGTCCAGCACATAATCTGTGCACCCACATAGAAGAATTGGGCCACCACCCCATAGCGATAGTGCCTGATGGCAAAGATTCGCTTGAGCGTGGGCAGGAAGTCGATGGAATGGGACTGGTCGGCATTGCGGGGCATCGGGGTGAGGCGGATGACGAGAAGCACGACCAGAATAACCACACCGATGACCAGATAGGGAGCAATCAGCACCCCAAGGTCAGACTCCTTCAAGGCCTCGAATTCAGCCGGGGAGAGCTGGGCACGCTGGGCCGTATCCAACGGACTGAGCCGATTCTGGATGAAATTCATGGCCACAAACATTCCCAAGAGTGAGCCGAAGGGGTTGAAGGCCTGCGCCAGATTGAGCCGGCGGGTAGCCGTTGCCTCATCGCCCATCGAAAGGATATAGGGGTTGCAGCTGGTCTCCAAGAAGGAGAGTCCGCAGGTCATCACAAAGTAGGCCAGAAGGAAAGGATAGTACGCTCCCGTATATTTGGCCGGGAAAAAGGCAAGCGCTCCCAACGCATAAAGACCAAGCCCCACGAGCACTCCCGCCTTGTAGCTGTAGCGGCGGATAAAGATGGCAGCAGGAAAGGCCAAGGCAAAGTAACCCCCGTAGAAGGCCACCTGTACCAATGCCCCATCGGTAACGCTCATGCGGAAGATTTTGGAGAAGGCCTTCACCATGGGGTTGGTGATGTCGTTGGCAAAGCCCCACAGGGCAAAGCAGGAAGTAATCAGGATGAAGGGAACGATATAACCGGTTCCTTCTTTACTCAATATGGATGGTTTCATGATAGGATTTGATGTCAATAACGTATGGTGAATTAATCATTTAAGTCAACTGCTTACATCAATGCCGGATTCAGCGTTCTCCGGCAGGCAGTTCATTATCTGGTTAAAGCCTGCTTCTGGGCCAGGATATTGCCAATAGCGGTGGCCTCCACAGGACCGGTCTCAACGCGTAGGCCGGTAGCCTCGGCTGTCAGCCGATTGAGGTAACGGTTTTGCGAGCCTCCTCCGAAGATGATGAGCCGTTGCACAGGAACGGGAAGGAGCCGGTTGAGCCCTTCGATGGCCTTGCGGTATCGTTCAGCCAAGGAACGCAACAGACATCTGACCAGTTCGCCCTGGGTATGTGGCACCTGCTGACCCGTTGAGCGACAGCAGTCGGCAATAGCCTCAGCCATATCCGCCGGACTCACCAGGCGGGCATCATCGACATCAATCAGCGAAGCGATATCAGCCGCTTCAGCATCAGCCATCAGCCGGTCATAGTCGGTACAGAGTCCCTGCTCCTTCCAGACAGCCATCAGCCGCTGGAGAATCCATAGTCCGGTGATGTTCTGCAGGAAACAGATTTTGCCATCTGCCCCACCCTCGTTGGTAAAGCCACCGAGGCGGGCCTCTTCGCAGAGTATAGGCCGGTCGGTCAGCACACCCAGGAGTGACCAGGTGCCGGAACTGAGAAAGGCTGTAGCTGCATCCTCAGCCGCAGCTGGCACCGCATAGACTGCGCTGGCCGTATCGTGCGAAGCTACTGCCACCACAGGCACCTCATGACGGATACCCAGCTCAGCCCTTACCTCTGCCTTGACCCATCCACGGCAGGTGCCTGGCATCACAATTTCTCCGAAAATCCGCCGGGGAAGGCCCATCTCTTCGATCAGCGCATCGTTCCACCGTCCGGTACGGATGTCCATCAGTTCAGACGTAGAGGCAATGCTGTACTCATTGTTGGCCTCACCCGTAAGGAAATAGCTGAAGAGGTCGGGCATGAAAAGGAGCCGCTGGGCCATCACCAGCTGTGGATCGTGCTCGAGCTGCATGGCATAGAGCTGAAAAAGCGTATTGATGGCCATCACCTGGGTACCTGCCTCGGCATAGTGAGCCTGCGGGTCGCGATGAGCAAAGAAGCGTTCGGGCACTCCCTCCGTACGGCTGTCACGATAGCAGACCGGGTTACCCAACAACCTTCCGTTGCGGTCTATCAGTCCAAAATCTACACCCCAGGTATCGATACCGATGCTGCGGATGTGGTATCCCTTCTCCACAGCTGCGCGGATGCCTTGTTTCATATCCTCAAACAATGCGAGGAAGTCCCAGTAGATGCGTCCGCCAAGCTGCACCTGACGGTTGGGAAACCGGCTGACAGTATCCAACTGCAGTTGTCCGGCCTCCTCGTAGCCGGCAATGACTCTGCCACTGCCGCCTCCGAAGTCTATAGCCAGGTATGCTTCCCTCATTTGGTCTTCTTGCCTAAGATGTAAGTCTCCAGATCATCTATCTCCCCGCGCGAAAGCGTGTTGTAATGACCTCCGGTAAGCAGCACGATGCGACAGGCCATCTCAAAGAACATGGCTCGTTCGAAGGCCTGGTTGAAGTCCTTGCCGCAGACCACCTGCCCATGCTTTCGCAACAGGGCTGAATTGTGATGGGTCAGTGCCTCTACCACCGCATGGGCCAACTCGGGCGAACCCGGACGGTAATAGGGTATGACGGGAATCTCTGCTCCCACATGACAAGGCACCTCGGCCGTAACGTTGAAATCTTCCGGAATATCTTTCATGCAGGCCACGGCTGTGGCGTAAGGAGACTGGAAATGGAGGACCACATCCACGTCAGGTCGCGCACGCAACACCCCAAGGTGAAAACCGTGCTCCATTGAGGGCTTTACCCCATTGAGCACCTCACCGGTTTCCAAACGGCAGCAAGCCACCTTGTCGCGGGTGAGACTGGGCACCCATGAACCGGTGCCTGAGAGTAATACTTCGTCACCGATGCGCCAGGAGATGTTGCCACTACTGCACACGGTCAATCCGGCATCTCCTACACGATGTGCTTCGGAAATAAATCTTGATATCTGTTCTTCTGTTATCATGCTGATTGATGTTAATTTAATGGATAAGGATACTCATGCTACTTGACACGGTTTATGAAGTCTCAAGAGGAGAGCCTCAACAGGAGAGCCTCATGAAGTCTCAAGAGGAGAGCCTCAAGGGGAGTCTGTATAAAAACCTTGTCACCTGTTCAATGATGCCTACTTGTAGATAGGACCGTAGTTCTGGCATGCGCGATAATCGGCTCCCTCCTTATCCATGCCAAACGCATTCCAAGCAGCCGGACGGAAGATCTTGTCGTCATCCACATTGTGCATGCAGACAGGGATACGAAGCATGGAGGCCAATGTGATGAGGTCCTGACCGATGTGTCCATAGCTGATGGCACCATGATTGGCACCCCAGTTGTTCATCACCGAATAGACATCGCGGAAAGCCGGTTTGTCGCACAGACGGGGAACAAACCAAGTGGTAGGCCAGGTACGGTCAGTACGTTCGTCCAGACGGCGATGCACCTCCGGGTCAATCTCCACCGTCCATCCCTCAGCAATCTGGAGGACAGGCCCCAACCCCTTGATCAGGTTCAGACGGCTCATGGTCACAGGCATACCTCCCTTGGAGAGGAAGTTGGAAGAGAATCCACCACCGCGGAAGTAGTCGCGGTTGGCAGGGTACCAGGTGGTAGCAGCCAGGCATTTCTCTGCCTCCTCGTCAGTCACCTCCCAATAGGGTTTCATGGCCGGACGCCCCTCAGCATCGGTCTGCTGTCCTGTACCATCGAGCGTGGTGGCACCCGAGTTGATGAGGTGGATGATACCATGCTTGGCCATACCGGTAAGCTCCATTCCCGTGACACGCTTCACAGCTTCAGGGCTCCAGTAGGTACGCACGTCAGAGAAGATCTGGGCACGGTTGCTCAGCAAGTGTCCGAAGAGCATGGCCACCCCATTGCAAGCATCATTTTCTGTAGCCACCACATAAGCCTCACGGATTCCGTTCCAGTCGAACGACGTATTGAGTAGCGCCTCCGAGTAGTCACCGTTAGGATAGAAATCGGTCCACTGGCGCTGTCCCTGGAATCCGGCCGCAATGGCATTATGTCCGAGCGCCTCCTCCTTGAATCCCATCTCACGCAGCTTCGGGTTGCCCTTCATCAGGTCGCGCATGATTATCGTCATCTTCACGATAAATTCCCAGTCGGCATCCTTCTCCTCACGGCTCTTGGTCTTGGCAGGCACATTGAAATCCTTGCCTTCATGGGGTTTGCAATACTTCTCCGTCCAAGCCATAGCCTTGGCAAACTCCTCCTTATCATAGATACCCTCGGTCATACGGCGGATGATTTCAGTCAGATCGACCGATTCGCAACGCATACCCAAGTACTCCTGGAAGAAGTCGGGATTGACGATAGATCCGGCGATACCCATGGATACACTACCCATGGAGAGGTAGGACTTGCCCCGCATGGTAGCTACAGCCTGCGCGGCACGTGCAAAACGGAGTATCTTTTCTGCCACATCCTCGGGAATCGTATTGTCATCAATATCCTGTACATCACGCCCATAGATACCGAAGGCGGGCAGTCCCTTCTGAGCATGTCCGGCCAAAACGGCAGCGAGATAGACCGCACCTGGACGCTCCGTGCCATTGAAGCCCCACACCGCTTTAGGATAATAGGGATTCATATCCATCGTCTCGGCACCGTAGCACCAGCAGGAGGTAACCGTGATGGTAGCCCCTACCCCTTCGCGCTCAAACTTCTCTGCACAGGCAGCACTTTCGGCCACACGACCAATGGTAGAGTCAGCAATGACGCACTCTACCGGACTTCCGTCACCATTCTTCACGTTGCCGCTAATCAGTTCAGCCACAGCCTTGGCCAAGTTCATGGTTTTCTCTTCCAGACTTTCACGTACACCACCCTGACGACCGTCAATGGTGGGGCGGATTCCAATTTTTGGATATTGATTCATAATGTTAAGTTTAAGAATAAAAAGTTATGCTATATTTTGATTGTTTTTCATTTGATTGTTTTTCATTGGTTTGGGGTGAAACCCCTGCACCGAAACCGGCTTCGTTTTCTCTTGCAAAAGAATGTATTCTATTTGAGACTGGCAACATTTACAGACATGTTTAATAGCACGTTTTTTAAATATTTTCAGCATTATGCGGTAAGAAGAAAAAGGCAAAATTTCCGATAATCATACACCATAGTATATTGATACAGATACGGTTATTATCCAACAAGCATCGTATTGGCTATCATCACCCTTCAAATAGAGTAAAAGATTTGCGATATGGAGTAAGGCGATGAGCAAGGGGTGAAAGAAGATATCCGAATTTGTTTTTAATGATTCTCATTATTTATTTGTATATTTGCCTCCGAATTGCAGGCTTACCTCTCCTGCAACAGACTTAAACCTATGGGTATGTACAT
>CAMGIP010000110.1 GCA_946056155.1 uncultured Mediterranea sp.
GTGAATTTCTACTCTCCAGCCGTTCATTCAGTTGACATACTGACAAGGTCTCTTCGCAGCCCACCTACTGATCATTCAGTTGACAAACGTTCTTTTGGCGAACTGAAGGGGTCTCTTCGCAGCCCACCTACTGATCATTCAGTTGACAAACGTTCTTTTGGCGAACTGAAGGGGTCTCTTCACAGCCCACCTACTGCTCTTTCAGTTGGAGAGGTAAGGGGCTGTCAGCTATCAAGAAGACGAAGGCACTTGCCCGTAGCAGTCTGTTCGCTCAGGCCGGAGCGGACATCAACTGGTCGATGATGTGGAGAATCTGCTCCTCTTCATCGGGATGGAACCAATGGATGTCGGCATCGCGCTTGAACCAGGCCATCTGCTTACGCGAATAGATGCGGCTGTTCTGCTGGATTTTCTCAATGGCAAAGTCGAGACTCCACTCGCCGTCGAGGTAACGGAACATCTCCTTGTAGCCGACCGTATTGAGCGAATTGAGCTGACGGTAGGGATAGACCCTACGCGCCTCCTCCACCAGTCCCTCCTCCACCATCTGATGGACACGACGGTTGATGCGGTCGTACAGCTCTTCGCGCTCGCGCCGGAGTCCAATCTTGATAATCCGGAAGGGACGCTCCTTCTGCTCATTGGTGCGGTAGCTGGTATAGGTACGCCCGGTCATGTAGCAGATTTCCAACGCATGAATCACTCGCTTGGGGTTCTTCAGATCGACAATACGGTAATAGTCGGGGTCAAGCAGCTTGAGCTCGGCACAAAGCTGCTCCAACCCTTCCGTTTCGTACTTGCGGAGCATCGTTGCACGGGTCTCCTCGTCCACGGTGGGAATATCGTCAATCCCCTTGCATACCGCATCTACATACATCATGGAACCTCCGGTGAGCAACACCACCTCATGCTGCCGGAAGAGCGAGTCGAGCAACTGCATCACCTCCTCTTCATAGCGGGCGGCACTATAGTAGGAGGTGAGCTCCAACGTACCTACCATGTGGTGCGGCACACGCGCCAACTGCTGGGGCGTAGGAGCTGCGGTACCAATCTTGAGCTCACGATAGAGCTGCCGCGAGTCGGCGGATACGATGCAGGTGTTGTATCGTTCTGCCAACCGCAGACTGAGTTCGGTCTTGCCTACCCCGGTGGGGCCTATCAATACAAGCAGAGTTTTCAATGGTTTTCTCCTTTATTTTTATCTGTTGACACGTTTCCTTTCAGCTGACAAGTTTCCTCCTTTGAGCTGACAAGTTCATGAGTTAACGAACTGACAAGAGACCCTTTCATCCGAAAGAGTGACTTCTCCGTTCATGAGTCAACCTGCCGAAAAGAGACCCTTTCATCCGAAAGAGTGACTTCTCTGTTCATGAATTAACCTGCCGAAAAGAGACCCTTTCATCTGAAAGAGTGACTTCTCCGTTCATGAGTCAACCTGCCGAAAAGAGACCCTTCATCCGAAAGAATGACTTCTCCGTTCATGAGTCAACCTGCCGAAAAGAGACCCTTTCATCCGAAAGAGTGACTTCTCTGTTCATGAGTCAGCCTGCTGAAAAGAGACCCTTTCATCCGAAGGAATGACTTCTCTGTTCATGAGTTATTTTTCCCGTTAGCCAGTTGACAAAAAAGAGACCTCACGCTTCAAGGCGAAGAACAACGGAGAGGTTCCGTTGTTCCCAGCGATGAGAGTGAGGTAATGTCGTCAGCCTCTCCAGCCGCAAGGGGCAGGATCAGTAGCGATCGTCGTCGTAAGGATTGCCTATACCCGGGTCGCCGAATCCTTCGAATCCATCGCTGTCGATATCCTCCATGTCATAATCCTGATCGCCATAGAAGTTTTCGTCGAGGTCGAGGTTAGCCGCAGCCTTGCTCTCAAACTCCTCGAAGTCCACCTCCTGTGCGGGAGGTTCGCCCTCACTATGGGTACATTTGGCGCTCTTGATCTGCTTGCCGGTAATAATCTCCGTCAGCTCGATGAAGAAGCAGCGCTCGGTCATGTAGTCGAAGACGTAGAGCAACTTCTGCTTCTCATCCTCGATGAGGTCGCTCAGTGCCGTATCCTCCATCACCCAGCTGTCCACTTCGGGATTGTCGTCCATCTCCTCCAGGGTAATCTCTTTCTCCTTTTCCCAATCCTCATCACAGATGAAGAAGGAGGTCATCTGGTTGTCCTTATAATCTACGGCCTTGAGGATGGCCTTGTGAAAATCCAGGAATGTAGCATCCGGATCGATTTGAATTTCGCGAACGAAGTCCTCCACTTCGTCCGAGATGATTGTAAAACGGTATATCATTGTCTTATCTCATTTTTGCGGCCGGGAGCTGCACGTCCCCCACCTCACCACGGCCCAATCCAAGCGGCATTGGTCCCTCGTGACCCTGTCCGTAAGGTTTCAGGCGAGCGTTACATGGAAGTTTCCGGCCAAATCCTATCCTTTTATTTTCCAGCAGGAATGATGCCGCGGGCAGATTCCTTGATAAACTGTACGATGTAGCTGATTTCAGGCGTCATCTCCATCTCCTCCTCAATCTTGGCCAGCGCGTTGGTGATGTTGAGTCCGCTCTGGTAGATGATCCGGTAGGCATTGTGGATCTGCTCGATGGTCTCGTTGGAGAAGCCACGTCGGCGCAGTCCCACGATGTTGATACCCGCATAGCAGATGGGCTCTCGTCCGGCGATGATATAGGGAGGCACATCCTTGCTGAAGCGGCATCCGCCCTGTATCATGCCATAGCCACCCACGCGGCAGAACTGGTGCATGAGCACGTTGGCGCTGATGATGGAGTTGTCGTCGATGACGATTTCGCCTGCCATCTTGGTGCTGTTGCCGATGATGCATCCGTTGCCGATGATGGCATCATGAGCCACGTGCACCCCCTCCATAAGGAGGTTACGGCTACCCACTACGGTCTTGCCTTTGGCAGCCGTACCTCGGTTGATGGTCACATTCTCACGGATAAGGTTGAAATCACCAATCTCAGCGGTGGTCTCTTCGCCTTTGAACTTCAGGTCCTGAGGCACAGCACCTATCACGGCACCGGGAAAAACGGTGTTACCCTGGCCCATGCGCGTACCGTAGAGGATGGAGGCTCCCGCCATGATTTTATTGTTATCGCCAATCACCACGTTCTTGTCGATAAATACGAAGGGAGCAATCTCCACGTTCTGGCCAATCTTTGCCTCGGGGTCAATGTATGCTAAGGGACTTATCATATTAGTATGTATGTTGTTTTGGTCACTCGTCAACTTGTCAACTCGTCAACTTGCCGACCGATTATTTATTCTTCACGATCTGTGCGGTAAATTCAGCCTCACAAACCACCTTTTCGCCCACGAACACATAGCCCTTCATTGAAGAGATGCCGCGGCGGATGGGAGCCAGCAGCTCCACGCGGAAGATGAGCGTATCTCCGGGCACCACCTTCTGGCGGAACTTCACGCCATCAATCTTCAGGAAATAGGTGGAGTAGCGTTCAGGCTCATCCACGGAGTTGAGCACCAGCAGTCCGCCCGTCTGCGCCATGGCCTCAATCTGAAGCACACCAGGCATGACAGGTTCCTGCGGGAAGTGTCCCTGGAAGAAGGGTTCGTTGGAGGTGACATTCTTGACGCCCACGATGTAGTTGGCCCCAATCTCTATCACCTTATCCACCAACTGGAAGGGATAGCGGTGAGGGAGCAGCTCGCGGATGCGGTTGACATCCATCAGCGGCGGACGGGTGCAGTCGTAGATAGGAGCCTGGATTTCGTGCAGACGTATCTCCTTACGCATCTGGCGGGCAAACTTGTTGTTGATGGTATGTCCCGGACGGGTAGCGATGATACGCCCCTTGATAGGCTTGCCGATGAGGGCCAGGTCGCCGATGACATCGAGCAGCTTGTGACGGGCACACTCGTTGGGCCATACCAGCGGTTTGTGGTTGATGTAGCCCAGCTGCTTGGCATCCATGTGGGGCACGCCCATCACGTCAGCCAGCTTGTCGTAGTTCTCCTGGCTCATCTCGCGTTCGTAGATGACGATGGCATTGTCCAGGTCACCTCCCTTGATGAGTCCGGCACCCAGGAGCGGCTCTATCTCGCGCACGAAGACGAAGGTGCGGCTGGCGGCCACTTCGCTGCCAAACTTATCCATATTCTCCAACGTAGCATACTGGTTGGGGAGGATGGTAGAGTCATACGACACCAGCACATTGAGGCTGAACTGCTCATCGGGCAGGACAATGATACTGGAACCGGTCTTCTCGTCACGAAACTCTATCTTGGATTTGATGATATAGAAGTCTTTGATGGCCTCCTGCTCTACCGTGCCCACCCGTTCGATAGCCTCCACGTAGTACTGTGCGCTACCGTCCAATATCGGGAATTCGGGACCGTTGACCTGGATGAGACAGTTGTCGATGCCCAAGGCATAAAGGGCAGCCATACCATGTTCGATGGTGCTGATCTTCACGCCATTCTTGGCAATGACCGTACCTCTGGTCGTCTCCACCACGTTGTCGGCCACGGCATCCACCACCGGCTGATTCTCCAAGTCGGTGCGCTGAATCTTATAGCCATGGTTTTCGGGAGCGGGATTGAAGGTGACCGTCAGTTCCAGGCCCGTATGTAAGCCTTTACCACTGAGGGAAAAGCTCTCTTTTAACGTTCTCTGTTTCAACATATGCTAAGTAAATTTTATTCATTTTCCGATTTCAGTTGTTCCTTGAGCTTGTCCAACTCCTTCTGCAACTGGTTGAGCTGCATATACATGTCGGGCAACTTTCGGAAGATGGCCTGCGACTTGAAGTAGGGCTTCAGCTCCATAGGAGGCGTACCGATGAGGTTGCTGCCCTCCTTGATGCTGCCGGGCACACCGCTCTGTGCACCGAGGTTTACGTGGTTGCCTATCGCGATGTGTCCCGCTACACCCACCTGTCCGCCGAACATACACCACTCTCCCACCTTGGTTGATCCGGCGATACCCACCTGGGCAGCCATGACGGTATGCGAGCCTATCTCATCGTTATGGGCTATCTGCACCAGGTTGTCGAGCTTCACCCCCTTATGAATAACGGTAGCCCCCATCGTGGCGCGGTCCACACAGGTGTTGGCCCCTATCTCCACGTCATCCTCCAGGATAGCGATACCTATCTGCGGAATCTTCTCGTAGCCGTTGGGCGTAGGAGCGAAGCCGAATCCGTCAGAACCCACCACACTTCCAGCATGGAGCGTGCAGCGGTCGCCGATGCGGCAGTCGTGATAGACCGTAGCATGAGGATAGAGGATGCAATCCTTACCCACCCGTGCACCTGCACCCACCACGGCGTGAGGATGAAGCTGCGTACCGTCACCCACTACGGCATGGTCTTCCACACAGGCGAAGGGAGCCAAATAGACATCCTTGCCCACCTGAGCCGTAGGAGCCACGTAGGCCAACGGGTCTATGCCCGTCCGCTTGGGCTTGCTCTGCTCATAAAGGGTCAACAACTTGGCCAGACACTCATAGGCATTGTCCACCTTGATGAGGGTAGCCTTCACTTCGTGCTCGGGCACAAAGTCCTTGTTCACCAGCACGATACTGGCCTTGGTTTCATACAAATAGGGCGTATATTTAGGGTTAGAGAGAAACGTGATAGCCCCCGGCACACCCTCCTCAATCTTGGCGAAGGTGCTGACCGTA
Source organism: uncultured Mediterranea sp. (assembly GCA_946056155.1). Classification (GTDB taxonomy): domain Bacteria; phylum Bacteroidota; class Bacteroidia; order Bacteroidales; family Bacteroidaceae; genus Bacteroides. The sequence continues at coordinate 5,661 of CAMGIP010000110.1, forward strand.
GCGTTCTCATCTCCAACGATTTCTCCCTGCACTACTGCTGCAATTTGTTTGGCACTGAACTCCATAATCTGTTTGTTTTGATGGTTTTCAAAATACAAATAACGTACTTTTTTTTCACATGGCCTTATAAAATGGCAAAAAAATTTAAAACCTACTTGTCGCGCAGATATACAATGTAATGCTTCCTTACCTTCTTGGAAAGAAGGGCTATATTGAACATATCGGAGGCATCGGCCACGTTGCGTATGGTTCCGTCACGGTAGAGGATATCTATACCTTCATCGGCCGAGCTGTACATATTGCGCTCTATCTGGAAGGAGCAGACCAAGTATCGGGCCTCTTCCCGGGAGACGCCCACCCGCTCCGCAGTAGCTCTTCTCAAGGACTCAATCCTCTCTTCACCAAAGGGTTCATCACTCACTTCCACCTTGAAGAGCTGGCGGTTGACCATTCCCTGGCTCAGGGTGCTGAGCACCTTGTCGGGGTGGTGGCACCACACCTTGAGCGAAGTCCAGATGTCGCTGTCGTCCAAGGCGATGAAGTGCTCCAGGCAGCGTTCGTCGGAGAGGAACCTTTCCCTATCAATGTCATGATACAAGAAAAAACGAAGTGCAGGGGATGCAAAGAGCTCTTCGCTCTGCAAAGCCAGTTCTTTGGCCCGGAGCAGGGTATTGACCAGCATCCGCTCGTAGGCCACCGAGGTCTTGTGGAGATAGACCTGCCAGTACATCAGCCGTCGGGCGGTGAGGAAGTTCTCGATGGAGTAGATGCCCTTGGCCTCCACCACGAGGTGGTCGTCGCGCACATCGAGCATCTTGATGATGCGTGCCGATCCGATGTTGCCCTCTATCACCCCCGTATAATAGCTGTCGCGCCTCAGGTAGTCGAGTCGGTCCATATCGAGCTGTCCGCTCACCAGTTGGTGAAGGAAGCGCTTGGGATATTCGTCCCGGAAGATCTGTATGGCCAGCGTCAGGGCACCGTTCATCTCCCGGTTGATGCGCTCCATGAGCAGCAGCGAGATCTCCTCATGGCTCACCCCGCGCACGATGGTGTGTTCCAGCACGTGGGAGAAGGGTCCGTGGCCGATGTCATGCAGCAGGATGGCCGCCTCTACCGCCTCGGCCTCGCTGTCGAAGATGAAGTTGCCCTTGGCCGTGAGGTGCAGCAGCGCCTCCTGCATCAGGTAGAAAGCTCCGAGGGAGTGCTGGAAACGGGTATGTTGGGCACCGGGATAGACCACCGATGAGAGGCCCACCTGCTTGATGCGCGTGAGGCGCTGCAGCAGTGGATGGCGCACCAGATCGTAGAGCAATCCCTTGGGAATGTTGATGAATCCAAACACCGGATCGTTGATGATTTTACGTTCGTAACTCATATGCGGCAGATTTTGTGGGCAAATGTAGGCAAAATCTCGCGAATTATATCTATTTTTGCAGCCGTTTTTAATATGGAATGATATGCTTACGATTAAACAAATTACGGACAACACCCAGGCCGTGATCAGCGGACTGGAGAAGAAGCACTTCAAAGGGGCTCGGGAGGCCATTGATCAGGTGCTGCAGCTCAACAACAAACGTAAAAGCACTCAGGCTGTACTCGATAAAAACCTCGCTGAGGTGAACGCTACCTCCAAAAGTATCGGTCAACTGATGAAGGAGGGCAAGAAGGAGGAGGCGGAAGCGGCCAAGAGCCGTGTGGGCCAACTCAAGGAGACGAACAAGGCGCTCCAGGCTGAAATGGACGAGGCTGCCGCACAACTGCAACAACTGCTCTACACCATCCCCAACATCCCCTACGACGAGGTGCCCGAAGGTGTGGGCGCGGAAGACAACGTGGTGGTGAAGATGGGTGGTATGGAGACTACCCTGCCTGCTGATGCCGTACCCCACTGGGATCTGGCCAAGAAGTATGACCTGATAGACTTTGACCTCGGCGTGAAGATTACGGGTGCCGGATTCCCCGTCTATAAGGGCAAGGGTGCCCAGCTGCAACGCGCACTCATCAACTTCTTCCTGGACGAGGCCCGCAAGAGCGGCTACACGGAGATTATGCCTCCCACGGTGGTGAATGCTGACAGCGGCTACGGCACGGGACAGCTGCCCGACAAGGAGGGTCAGATGTACCATTGCGAAGTCGATGACCTCTATCTCATCCCCACGGCTGAGGTGCCGGTGACCAACATCTACCGCGATGTGATTCTGGAGGAGAAGCAGCTGCCTATCAAGAACTGTGCCTACACGCAATGTTTCCGCCGCGAGGCCGGTTCGTACGGCAAGGATGTACGTGGTCTGAACCGTCTGCATGAGTTCTCGAAGGTGGAACTGGTGCGTATCGACACGCCGGAGCATAGCCGCGAGAGCCACAAGGAGATGCTGGATCATGTGGAGAACCTGCTCATCAAGCTGGAACTGCCCTACCGCATCCTGCGTCTGTGTGGCGGTGACATGAGCTTCACGGCAGCCATCTGCTACGACTTTGAGGTGTATAGCGAGGCCCAGAAGCGTTGGTTGGAGGTGAGCTCGGTATCTAACTTCGACACCTACCAGGCCAACCGTCTGAAGTGCCGCTACCGCACAGCGGAGAAGAAGACGGAGCTTTGCCATACGCTCAACGGCTCTGCCCTGGCTCTGCCGCGCATCGTGGCTGCCCTGCTGGAGAACAACCAAACGCCCGAAGGTATCCGCATCCCCAAGGCGCTCGTTCCCTACTGCGGCTTCGAAATCATTGATTAAGCAAAGGGGTTTGTCAATTTACAATTTATAATTTATAATACTTCGCGGCTGCTACATTCTGAGGTAAACATCACCAAGAAGGTAGCAGCCGCGCTGCATAACCAGATTTTCCGCATGGATATGACGGCGTTCCTCACCCATACACCCCAAGCTGCTGGGGGAAGGCGGGACGGAAGAGGAAGGGGTTCCCCAGAAAAGTGAAATCAGAGGGGAAAAGATAGTGAAAGTAAGGAGTTAAGGTGGTAAGGTGGTAAGGTTTGCAG
>CAMGIP010000111.1 GCA_946056155.1 uncultured Mediterranea sp.
GGTTTATAGCAATGCAAAGGTACGGTTTCTTTCTAATACATAGGCAACTTTTAGCAAAAATCTTTCTAAAACATAGGCAACTTCCAACCAAAATCCTTCTAAAGCATAGGCAAGTTTCAGAAAATACACACGTAAAAATTGTGCTAATAATGACGCAAAAGATGGCATATACACCCATCTTCATCAGCTGCGTAGGAGTTTCCACCCGCTATTTGTAAGTGTACATCTCGTTAGCAAGGAACAGGGTTGATGGGGAAAACCTCCTCGAACACAACGTTTTCCAGTGTCACCATGGAGAACCCTTCGATAAGTTCAACGTTTTTTAACGAAAAATATCCCCTCGAAAAGGGACATCAAAACAAAATAACGCTACCTTTGCCGCACGCAAGGAGCCTCCACGGACACTTCGTCACGAGAGGTGAAAAGGGAATCCAGTGAGAATCTGGGACAATACCAGTTGCTGTAAGTTCCGCTTAACGAGTCTGGCCCATGCCAGACCATATTTACCGCACTCTAGGCCACTGATTATGGATCGGGAAGGCGCGGTAGATGGAATAAGTCAGAAGACCTGCCTTGTGTTTTGAAGGATTTCCACCTGCTGGAATACGGGTCGATATCACCATTTTTTTGTTATGAGCTTTTTAGCCTGAGCATTTGGACAGTCAGGGAGGATTGTACCTTCTTGTCTCACCGATGTGCTGTTTGTTGCTACACCGTACAGCGTGCGGTAGCATCTGCCGTAGTGTGCCTGACTATCTGCACATTGCGCAGAAGCATACGTTGCATACGTACCTGCTGTACCCTTTCGGCTGGAGAGATCGTAACCGCCTCAACAGGCACCATGAATTAGGACTCATTGTTATACGATTTAATAATTTAAAAAACAAAAGTATGCGTAAATTATTGTCTATTTGGATTGTAGCGCTGGCTGGACTCACTCTGGCCTCCTGCGAGTATGATGACTCCAATTTGTGGAATGAAATGGAAGAGGTGAAGAACCGGGTGACGCTCTTGGAAGAGGCGGTAGAGAAAGCCAATGGCGATATCTCTGCCTTGCAGACCATCGTCAGTGCCCTACAGAACAACGTCTATGTCACTTCGGTAGAGACTACTGACAATGGCTATACCTTGAAATTCTCGGACGGCAAAACGGCTACCATCTCCAACGGAAAGGATGGAGTGAATGCCCCTGCAGTATCGGTCAGAAAGGAGGATGACGGGAACTATTACTGGACGCTGGGTGACGAATGGCTGCTGGTGGATGGCCAGAAGGTACGTGCCAATGGTCTGGATGGTGAGAGTGCCGTGGCTCCGCAGGTTCGTATCAACTCAAGCAGCAAGGAGTGGGAAATCTCTACAGACGGCGGACAGAACTGGGTTACGACCGGAGTAGTGGCTGAGGGTGAAAACGGCAAGGATGGAGAGTCTCTCTTCAAGGGAGTCGATGCCACCAACTCAGAGTATGTGACGGTGACTCTGGCCGACGGCACGGAAATCAAGCTCAACCGGTATGACGGAACATCACCGCTCTTCCTCATCGAGGAGGCTCCGGAAGTGGCACAAATCGTCTATGGAGAGAGTGCTGAATTTGCCGTCCGTGAGGAGAATGTAGCCGAATACACCCTCTACGTCCCTCAGGGCTGGAAGGCTGAATATGCCGACAATAAGCTGAAAATCACCGCTCCTGCAAAGGATCTCTGCCACTATGACAAAGAGGGAACACTGGCTGTGATGCTGGTCTCTCCCGCCGGTAAGAGTGCCATCGTGAAGCTGGAGTTGATGGCCGGAGAGTGGGTGGAGGAGGATGTAATCCGCACGCTGACCTTTGAAGACAAGGATGCGAAATTTGCGGCCTATACGCTCTACGGAGGGGCTCCGATACGCAACTGGAGCGACCTGGTGGATGATGCCCAGTATGGGGGTAAGCTGACCTATACCGACTTCAACGAGGATCAGTACTACTGGTACGACGAGGGCAATACGGAGCTGTTCCACTCCTTCGCTACGCCGTACTGGGGTGGCGGACACGTGATTTCAAACTATGTACTGGAGAACTACGAAACGTTGCCTGACGGTTGCAATGGCTGGTATGAGGTGCAGATGTCCACCCCCCTCGGTGGACACAACGGGTCGGCCAACTTTGCGGTACACAACGGCTATGCCGACTTCTTCAATTCACAGATCTATGATGCTACACTCAAGGGCTTTGAGTTTGCCGATGGTGTGGAACGGGTGGTTGACCACATGTATGTGACGAATACCAACTATGTGCTCAACTCGCTGACCTATGGCGATGGCTTCAACACTCCGGCCACAGCAGACACCTATGTGAAGGTGGTGGCCTACGGCTACAATGCCAATGAAGAATTGGTAGGCACCTCAACATTCACCCTCTGCAACGGAGCTGACCACATCCTCAAGAGTTGGGAGAAGTGGGACCTCTCCTCACTGGGCAAGGTGGCCAAGATTGTCTTCAACTTCGAAGCATCAGATGACCAGAAAGGTAGCTATGGCTTGAACTGCCCTGCCTACTTTGCCTACGATGATGTGGCTGTGCTGTTTGAAGGCCAAAGGGTATTCAAATAAGGTCATGAGAACTCAATACAGAAAGCAAGCAACTGATGAAACTCAGCAATGAGTAGAGGAATAATGAACAGGGAAAGAGTAGCTTGGCTACTGGTTTTCGGGATAGTGATGACACTCTCATCATGCCAGATTGACGAGGTAATCACTACCCCGCTACCACCGAAAATCATCTTAGATAACGAGAGCGGCATCTACGCGGTCAAACAGGGAAGGGAACTGACCATTGCCCCCCAGTACGAAATGGCGGAGGGGGCTACCTTCTGTTGGTCCTTGGAGGGTAAGGTGGTGGGCACTTCCACCTCCCTCACCTTCTGCCAGGAGCAGGTGGGCAGCTACTTCCTGACACTGACCGTGCGAAACGAAGGTGGTGTGGATGAGGAGGAGATGCGTATCGATGTGGTGGAGCTGGAGGTGCCTACTGTAAGCATCGCAAGCGAGAAGCATCAGACGGTGGCTGTTGGTACGGTAATCAGACTGAGCGTGGCGGTACGGGAGACTTCGCTCCCCACGAAACTGGTCTGGAGCATCAACGGAAAGGAGGTGGGCAGCGAACGCGAACTCCTCTTCCAACCCCAACAGACAGGCATCTACACCTTGACGGCTACAGCCAGCAACGAGGATGGGTCGCACAGCGATTCGGCTGAAATAGAGGTGCTGCGAGCTGAGGATATGCCTATCGTATGGGAGTTTGAACGAGAGAGCTATCATACGGTCAAGGGACGTAAACTGCTGATTCAACCAGTGGAGACTAGCCCAGAGGAGCAGATGACCTATAGCTGGAGTGTGGAGGGTATGGAAGGTGTGACTGGTACAGATGCACACTTTATCTTCTTAGCGGACAAGGCGGGAGAATACACGGTTAGGGGCGTAGCTTCTGCCCAGAAGGGGGAGCAGCTCGTGACGCTGACCTGCACCTTCCCTGTCATGGTCTATGAGGAAAAGAGCTTTTACCGCCCCAGCAGTGGGGCTTCACAGGCTGACTGGAACCGGGTAATGGAGTACACCCCTGCACCAGGACAGTTTATCAATGACCGGAAGACGGGAGGATTTGACGATACGCACACCACACCGGAGGGTGCCATCACCTACGCGGAGAAGCGGCTGCGCGAGGCCAACTGGATCTCCTTGGGCGGATTCGGCGGGTATGTGACGCTGGGCTTTGACCACAGCATAGCCAACTCGGGCAACTATGATCTGGCTGTGATGGGCAATGCCTTTGACGGCTCTTCCGAACCGGGCATCGTCTGGGTGATGCAGGATGAGAATGGCAACGGGCTGCCGGATGATACCTGGTATGAACTGGCTGGCTCGGAACAGGGCAAGGCAGAAACGATACAGGAGTATGCAGTGACCTATTATCGCCCTACCGGACCGGGTATGCCGGTGTCGTGGAGCGATAACCGGGGCAACCGGGGAGAGATCGACTACCTCAAAGCGTACCATGACCAGGAGTATTACTACCCCCTCTGGATAGAGAATGATCACTACACGCTCAAAGGCACCCGTCTGGAGGCACGCAATTACGACAAGTCGGGCAACGGCTCGTTCTGGGTACAGCCCCACTATGACTGGGGATATGCCGATAATTTCAGTCCGCAGGATTTCCAGTCAACAGACAAGGCCAACCTCTTCAAGATTTCCCATGCCATTGACTTCGAGGGGATGCCGGTGAGGCTATCTCACATCGACTTTGTCAAGATCCAATGTGCGGTGAATGCCAAGAGCGGATGGCTGGGCGAACTCTCTACCGAGGTGTGCGGATGCTATGACTACACCTTGAAAAGCCCCCTTGCTACTGCTGGTGTAAACACTGCTGAGGAGGTCATGCGTACTGCTGATGTGAGCGAGATGACGGAAGTGAAATATTTAAGCCAAAAGAGGGAATGATGCGTACTACAGAGATTAAGATATGGCTGCTGACGCTGCTCCTGCTGCCGACCTCCTGCATGAAGTGGGAGTATGGGCTGGAAGAGGAGTTTGACACTTCGGCCTCCGGTGAAGGACTCTTCATCTGCAACGAGGGCAACTTCCAGTACGGCAATGCTACCCTCTCCTACTACGACCCGGAGAGCCGTACGGTGCAGAACGAGGTCTTCTTCCGCGCCAACGCGATGAAGTTAGGTGATGTGGCTCAGTCGATGACCATCCACAACGGTATAGGCTGGGTGGTGGTGAACAACTCTCACGTGGTCTTTGCCATAGATATCAACACCTTCAAGGAGGTGGGGCGCATTACCAACCTCACCTCGCCTCGCTATATCCATTTCCTCTCAGACGAAAAAGCCTACATCACTCAAATCTGGGACAACCGCATCTTCATCGTCAACCCCAAACGGTTTGAAATCACGGGGTATATCGAGGTACCGAACATGACGATGGAGTCGGGCTCCACGGAGCAGATGGTGCAGTACGGACGCTATCTCTATGTCAATTGCTGGTCGTATCAGAACCGCATCCTCAAGATTGATACAGAGACCGATAAGGTGGTCGATGAGCTCGTGGTGGGCATACAACCTACCTCGTTGGTGATGGATTGCCACCACAAACTATGGACGGTGACCGATGGTGGCTATGAGGGCTCTCCCTACGGACACGAAACGCCATCGCTCTACCGGATAGATGCGGAGACATTCACCATTGAGCAACAGTTCAAGTTCCAGTTCGGCGATGCTCCCTCCGAGGTGCAGCTCAACGGAACTGGAAATCGTCTCTACTGGCTCAACAAGGATGTATGGGAGATGGAGGTGGAGGCGGACCGACTACCTGTACGGCCGTTTCTACCCTACTCGGGCACGCTCTATTATGGACTGACAGTATCGCCCCAATCGGGCGATGTCTATGTGGCCGACGCTATTGATTATGTCCAGCAGGGCATGGTATATCGCTATTCCAAAGAGGGTACGCTGTTGGATAAGTTCTATGTAGGGATTATTCCCGGCTCCTTCTGTTGGAAATGAGGTGAGCTGACAGGTTGATGAGTTGTTTTTGTGGAAAATTGAAAAGCAAATGAAAAACAAGCAAACGGTGAAAGATCAAGTGATGAAGAGGCTGAAGGAGAAGCCCATCATGATGAAGATCATCAGAGGAGTATCTCTTTGGGTGGTAGGGCTTCCGCTATGGATAGCTCCCGCATCGGCACAGGAGAGCCGGCCTGCGGATAATGCACAGGGCAAGCGGGGCATCGCTATCCCGGAGGTGACTATCTACGGCAATCGCCCGCTCAAGGAGATTGGCACCCAGCAGACCCGATTTGACTCGCTGGCTCTCAAAGAGAACATCTCCCTCTCCATGGCGGATGTGCTCACCTTCCACTCTCCTATCTTTGTCAAAAACTATGGAAGGGCTACCCTCTCTACCGTAGCTTTTCGGGGCACATCGCCTTCGCATACCCAGGTCACCTGGAATGGTATGAAAATCAATAATCCTATGCTGGGTATGACCGACTTCTCCATGATTCCCTCCTACTTCATCGACCAAGCTTCCCTTCTACATGGTACATCGTCGGTCAATGAGACGGGTGGCGGACTGGGCGGTGCCGTGAAGCTATCAACCCAACCGACCATGGACGAGGGAATTGACCTACAATACATTCAGGGTATCGGCTCGTTCCGTACTTTGGATGAGTTTCTCCGACTGCGGTATGGGAACAACCACTGGAAGGCCTCAACGCGCATCGTCTATTCCTCCTCGCCCAACGACTATACCTACCGCAACCACGACAGAAAGGAGAATGTCTATGACGAAAACATGAACATCCTCTACCAGTATTACCCCAAGGAGAAGAACCGCAGCGGATCTTTCAAGGATTTTCACCTCTTGCAGGAGATCTACTACGACAGCCGGAAGGGAGACCGGGTGGGATGGAATACCTGGTTTCTACACTCCAACAGGGAGCTGGCTATGCTGACCGTGGACCACGGGAATGAAACGGACTTTGAGAACCGGCAGCGGGAAGAGACCCTGCGGTCGGTACTCTCCTGGGACCACCTGAGGGAGCAGTGGAAACTGGGAGTGAAGGGGGGCTATATCCACACCTGGATGGCTTATGACTACAAACGGGACTTGGGTAATGGGGTCATGGCACAAATGACCCGCTCTCGCAGCAACATACACACCTTCTACGGAGAGGTCGAGAGCGAATATTATATAGGTAAGCGTGGATTGCTCTCGGCACAGCTGACGGGACACCAGCATCTGGTGGAGAGTAAGGACAAGAACATCATCCAACAGGATGGCAACAAGGCCGTTGTGGGCTACCGGAAGGGACGGGCTGAACTGTCGGCTGCGCTGTCGGCCAGGTGGCGCCCTACCGACCGGTTGGGATTGTCGGCTGTGGTCCGTCAAGAAAATTACGGCAACAGGAGCACCCCCGTCATCCCAGCACTGTTTGTGGATGGAGTACTCTCTGAAAAGGGTAATATCGTAGCCAAGGCCTCCATCTCGCGCAACTACCGATTCCCCACACTCAATGACCTCTACTTCCTGCCCGGAGGAAATCCGCTCCTGAGAAACGAAAGTGGCTGGAGCTACGATGCGGGCGTATCGTTTGCCGTCGGCCGTAAGGGGGTGTATGCCCTGAGTGGTTCAGCCAACTGGTTTGAATCCTACATCAAGGACTGGATTATCTGGCTGCCGACCACCAAAGGGTTCTTCTCACCGGACAATATCAAGGATGTGCATGCCTATGGCGTGGAGCTGAAGGCCGACGGGGATATGACTTTGGGCAAGGGATGGCAACTGGCGATGCATGGCACTTTCTCCTGGACACCCTCCATCAACGAAGGTGAGCCTCGCTCACCCGCAGACCAGTCTGTGGGAAAGCAGCTGCCCTATGTGCCGGAGTACTCCGCTACCCTGACAGGACGTCTGTCGTGGCACAGCTGGTCACTGCTCTATAAGTGGTGCTACTATTCGCAACGATACACCATGTCGTCCAACGATAACTCACTGACGGGTAAACTGCCGCCCTATTTCATGAGCAATCTGACCATCGAGAAGGGGTTCTCTCTACACTGGGCAGACCTTTCGCTCAAGGGGGTCATCAACAATCTTTTCAATGAGGAGTATCTCTCCGTACTCTCCCGCCCTATGCCTGGCATCCATTTTGAAATCTTCATCGGTATCACTCCCAAAATAGGGAAGAAATAGAGGTTCGGGGCACCCACCCCAAAGCTTGTAGCTGTGGCGTTGCGGGATTCAGTTTGTTTGCTCAGGATAGTCTAATGACCGATTGGGCGGTTAAATAGATAACATAAGAGGCACCGGAATATCCTTCCGATGCCTCTCATTATGGTATAAATGTTATGCTTTACTCAGGTGAAAGAGTCCACAGCGCTCTTCATGCCTTTACTGGCACCATTACTGGTGCTGGTCGCGCAACAGGTCGTTGACCGTCTTCACGGGGTTGAAGGTGGTCAAAGGCACCTCTACGAATACCGTGTTCCAGTCGCTCATGGCACCGTTCCACAGACCGGGAAGCTCCAGAGCCTTCAACTCCTTACCGTTCTTTGACTTGTAGGAGATAAAGCCGGTAGCCTTGTCCACGTGCTTCAGGAGGTCAAACTTCTCGCCCTTGTAGTCGCGTACAGCGCAAACCAAATCTACGGGATTGAAGTGTGTGCCCTTCTCAAACATCTCTTTCTTGGCGGGATCGCTCATGTCAATCTGTGAGCTCTCCAGAATTTGCAGGGAGATAGTGCCGTCGCTGTTGTAGGCAAGGAACGGACCACCACCCGGTTCGCCTACGTTCTTCACCATACCGCAGACGCGCATGGGGCGATTGAGCTTCTTCTTCAGGTAGATGACCAGTTCGGCATCTTCCAGATCCTTCACTTCGGGGTTCTTGCAGAAGAGCTTCTTCTGTACGAACTGAAGAATCTCCATCAGCTGCTCCTGAGTATATTTACCGCTTTCGAGCAGTTGCAGATAGGAGAATGCACGCTGCTGCAGCGAAACCAATACACCGGCAATGAGCTTCTTGTAGAGCACGGTGTCACCCTTCAGTTTATCGGGTACCACGTTGTCGATGTTCTTGATGAAGATGATGTCAGCATCCAGGTCGTTGAGGTTCTC
>CAMGIP010000112.1 GCA_946056155.1 uncultured Mediterranea sp.
ATGAAAAAAAACGTACTGAAAATCCTGTTCTGGATAGGAGCTGCAGCCTGTACGGTTGCAGCATGCAGCGACGACAAGGAGGAACCCAAGCCTGCACGGCAGGAGGTTGTGCTGGAAGGAGAAATTCTCACTCTCGGCTCTGACAAAACCGCCCAGTGGAAAGGCGGAGAGGAGGTGGGCATCTACATGCTCAAAGCAGGTACCACCGAGATTGTGGACAACTATGCCAACGTGAAGCACATTGCCGAAATCCGAGACAACAAACTCTATTTTGTACCGGCCGATAAGGTACCGATGTACTTCCCCGAAGATGGAAGTGAGGTCAGCATACGTGCCTACTATCCCTATTTCGAGGGTGTGAACCCGACAATGCAGGAAAATTGGGTACGTACTCCCTCTCCTTCCAAGTGAAGACAACCAATGGCAAGGATATCACCGTTCGTGCCATGAAGGGACAGAGGCCAAATGTCTATACTTCCAACGGTTATTTCAAGACCAATACTAACATCCAGAATGGTTCTCCGTTGGGCACTACAGCCGGCAAGTGGGTAAGCAAGACAATTACTTTAGATTTAGGTACATTAAATGGCGACCCTTCCACCACAGATGCTTTGACAACTGGTATCATGTTCTGCTTTGGCACCAAAACGGATACAGATGTGGACGATATCTACATCAAAGACGTGAAGTGCATCGAGAATCCTGCTGTTGAATAAATACGAGGAAAATCATAGCAAAACAGACCCGGAAGGGTCATTCATCTCCCCGCAGCATCACACGATACTGCGGGGAGATTTTGTAAATACTCAATAGGAGACACTTACCTGCAGACCACGCTGGCGGAGCTGATCAGCAATGGCATCTAACTCTTCATGAGAAGCCTTCTCCAACCCCTTGGCGGGCGTTTCCCGGTCAATGGTATAGATCATCACCTGACGGGGAGCAATCTCTTCCACAGCCTTCATCCACGGCTCTACAAATCGAGGAGCAAGATTGTTCATATCCTTTCCCTCGTAACTTCCCTTCAGAAACATGGTCTGTATGATGCAACGCCCCTGAAACCGCTTGAGGTCAGCAATAAGCTGTGGCAGGTCGTACCTCCCCGTTGGGCGGTCGAGGAGGGCAATATAGTCAGCATCCACCGTATCGAGCTTGAGGATGTTGTTATCGACCCGACAGAGGGCATCAAACACCGCAGGCTTGTGGATAAAAGTGGAGTTGCTGAGCACACTCACCTTGGCATTGGGGAAATAGCGATCGCGCAAGACCAGCGTATCCTCTATAATCTCCGCAAAGTGGGGATGAGACGTCGGTTCACCGTTGCCGGCAAAGGTGAGCACATCGGGAGCCGGACCTTCGGCCTGCATCAGCTGCAGCCTTAACTCCAACGCCTCGCGCACCTGCTCACGAGTGGGGCGGGGGAGGCGGGGACGAAAATCTTCGTTGAAGCCACATTCACAATAGATGCAGTTGAACGAACACAACTTACCATCGTTAGGCATCAGGTTGATGCCCAACGATACGCCCAATCGGCGAGAATGGATTGGGCCAAAGATTGGAGAGGGATAAATTACCGTCATTTTCTTCTGTTCCTTATTCTTCTTGATCAACAACTTAGGAAGAGAGTAGGGGAGTACCCCACCTTCCGTGCTGCAAAGATAACGCATCTTGGGGAATAAAGAGGGTTAATATGGGTGCATAAAAGATACTATTCACAAAAATAGTGTATTTTTGCGGCATGAAATACAGAGAAGAAAGAGCAAACAGAGCAAAGTCTCCATGGAGGAGCGCAAACATCGCATCTCCCGCCCCCTGCATCGGGCGGGTGCACGCAGACCATACGCGCCAACCGCTCCGTTGCCAGTTCCGCGTTTGGATGGCCGTTGCACTCTGCCTATTTGCTTCTCTTCCCGCCTTGGCCCAGCAACAGAAGTTAGTGCCGGTCTGCGTCTATGAGGGCGACACCATCCCCTGTGTCAATCTGCCCAATGTCTATATCTTCAAGCCGATGGTCTTCAAGAACCGACGACAGGCTGCACGTTACACCAAGTTAGTGCGCGACGTGAAGAAAGTATTGCCCATCGCCAATGAGGTGCGGCAGGCGGTGATAGAGACCTATTTGGTGCTGCAGACCCTTCCCGAGAAGGAGCGAGACCGCCACCTTAAGGAGGTGGAAAAGAGCATCAAGGAACAGTACACCCCAGTGATGAAACGGCTCACCTTCTCGCAAGGCAAACTGCTTATCAAGCTGGTTGACCGACAGACCCACTCCACAGGATACGAGTTGGTAAAGGCCTTCCTCGGACCTTTCAAAGCCGGCTTCTATCAGGCCTTTGCTGCTCTCTTCGGAGCCAGTCTGAAGAAGCACTACGATGCCGAAGGAGAGGATGCCTTGATAGAGCGCGTCATCCTGCAGGTAGAGAGCGGACAAATCTGAATTCCTCTCTCCTTAGCCCACATCCTATCATGCCCCAGACCGTCCGAGAACCCTGTTTTTCAGCTTTGACACCTAAAAAGAGATCATCACAAGCTGAAAAGGCACCTATCATCAAGAGAAGTTACAGATTGTAAGATTTACGACTTGTGACATTTAATTCCTGAACAGTCTCCCCCCGTTGGCGGAATCACTGGCCATATCAGTCCCGGAGAGGGAAACTATTCCCTCTGAAAATCGGCTGAAACGATGCTCAATTTTCCTAGTTAGGAAAAAATTTTTTTCTAGTTAGCGCGCAAAATCTCTCTAACTAGAAAAGTGTACGCACTCTAACTAGGGAATTTTCACACCCCAACTGAGGCGATTTCAAAGGAAAACTGACTGACTGTTCACAGAGTAACTACCCCATCTTCAGACTCACAGGACAATGTAATACGCACAAACCAAATTCCGCTAACGGGTCATATTACATGACGCATACTAACCGATTATCCTTGGATGCCAGTATCTCTTTCAGTACTTGCTATCTGGTACTGCAGTTTATTATATACTGGTACTGCAGTTTCTGTTCATAGATACTGACCCCTTATATAGTCTCTTCTGAACTTGTATATACTGAAAGGCGTTGCATTTGTATATACAGAAAGGCTCCGCCTCCGACTCTTCCCGAGCCGAAAGCGGGGCCGCTTACTGTTACATGCTATGTATATGGCCTGCTACCTACCTTATATATAAGATAGCGCAAAGCCTTCAATAACGGATGCAAACACAGGAATCAATAGCCGAAGATATCCTTCTGGGTCAGTTCCACCACCTTGCCCATCTTCCTGAGCGCAGCCATATCGAGCTCCTTTTTGTCGCCCAGAATACCGATATAATAGGTGCGGTTCTTGATCTGCTCCTGCTGGAACTTGATGACATCCTGCAGGGTAACCTTCTGCACATCCTGATAGAGCTGGATGCGTGGATCAGCGGTAAGGTTGAGATCCTTGGCATCGATATAGCTCCAGATAATGTCACTCTTGAGGATGCGTTCGGTACGCAGACGGGCAATGAGTCCCTCCTTGGCCAGCTTGAAGGCCGCCTCACTCTCAGGCATGTTGTTGATGATGTCGTTGAAGGCATGGATAGCATCCATCATCTTGTCGTTCTGTGTAGCGATGAAGGTGTTGAAGCTGTAATCCTGGTCGAGGAATCCGGGAGCTACCATAGAAGCATTGGCCGAATAGGCCAGACCGCGACTTTCGCGCATCTCCTGGAAGACGATGCTGTTCATGCTACCGCCAAAATACTCGTTATATACCTTGCGCATACTCTCCACGGCGGGATCGAACTTCTCACCGCGGTCGGAATACATCCGCATATAGATTTGCTTGGCATCATAGGGAGCGATGAAGATGGTCGGTTCCTTCGTAATCTGCTCGGCAAAGCGAGTGGGGGCGGGTACTTCACGCAGTTGGTCAGGCACCTGATGCTCCTTGTTGAGCAGAGCTACCAGCTCCTGTTCTGAGCTGGGACCATAGTAGGTGACGATGTGCTTATAGCTGTTGAGTGCATGAATGCGGTCCACCAACTGCTGTGGGTTCATGCTCTTGAGCTCGCTCTCAGAGAGCTGAGTGGTCTGCGAATTCTTGGCACCGTAACGCAAATAGATATTCAGCGCTGAGAAGTTGGCCCCCTGGTTGGTCTTATTGTTGGCACGCGCTTTCAGCAGATCCTTCACCACATTGGCATACACCTCCTTGTTGACTTGAGCATGAGCCATCAGTTTCTCAAAGAGAGCCACCGCCTTAGGCATGTTTTCGTTCAGTCCCGAAAGCATCACATAGCTTCTGCGATCTCTGCACACCATCTGGTAAGAGCAAGCCAAACGGTAGAATTCGCTCTTCACCTCCTCGGCTGTCATGTCATCCGTACCGAGATAGTCCAGGTAGGTGAATGCTTCGTTCAGGGCACGGTCGTTCTCCTTGCCCATGTCAAAGATATACATCAACTCAAAGAGGTCATTGGTCTCGTTCTTCTTGTAGATAACGGGGATGTTGCTCTTCAAGGTAGTCTGCATCAAATCCTTGTCAAAATCGATAAACGAAGGTTCGATGGGTGCCACCTGGCTCTGCTGGATAGAGGCGAGGAAGGAGCTGGTCTGGTCACGGTTCATCACAATAGGGGTAATCTGCGGCTTGGTAATCTTCCGCTCATTGGGATCCTTTCCCTGACGCTTGTAGATAACTGCCAGGTTGGTATCCTTGAGCCATTGCTGGGCAAAGGCCACGATATCTTCCTTGGTCAGTCGGCTGATGCGGTCCAGCTTGCTCACCTCATCCGCCCAATCGCTGCCGTTGATAAACGACTCCACGAACATATCCGCCCGAGCTTCGTTGTCCTCCAACCGCTGCTGCATATAGAGCTTGAAGTTGTTGATGTTCGCCTCCAGTATCTTCTCGTCGAAGTCGCCGTCGCGCAGCTTCTTCAGTTCGCCCAACAGGAGAGCCTTCAGCTCATCGAGGCTCTGTCCCTCCTTGGGTCGTCCCTGCATCATGAAGACCGAATAGTCACTCATGGTCATCGGATAGCAGTAGGCATTGAGCACCCTCTGCTGCTGGATCAGGTCAAGGTCAATCAGACCCGCCTGACCGTTGTAGAGAATCTGTGCAATCACATCCAACATCTCCGCCTCCTTGGAGGCTGCTCCCGGGAATCTCCAAGCGAGCGCCAGAGCCTCAGCCTCCAGTCCCCACACTTCACGCACCACAGGCTCCTTGATCTCTTCCATCTCCTTGGAGAGCTCCAGACGAGGCAGGTTATCGTTGGGCTTCATCTGACCGAAGTATTTGTCGATGGTGGCAATCATCTGGTCAGGGTCAAAGTCACCACTCAGACAGATGGCCATGTTGTTGGGCACGTACCAGGTCTTGTGGTAGTTCTTGATATTGGTGATGGAGGGGTTCTTCAGGTGCTCCTGCGTACCCAGCACAGTCTGAGTGCCGTAAGGGTGGTGAGGGAAGAGGGCAGCAAGCATCTCCTCATAGACCTTGCGCGGATCACGCGTAAGCGACATGTTCTTCTCCTCATAGACCGTCTCCAACTCCGTATGGAATCCGCGGATGACGCTATTCTCAAAGCGGTCGGCCTGAATCTTGGCCCAGTTCTCAATCTGGTTGCTGGGGATATCCTCGGTATAGCAGGTTACATCCAAGCTGGTGAAGGCATTGGTACCCTCCGCCCCGATGGAGGCCATCAGCTTGTCATACTCGTTGGGAATGGAGAGTTTCGAAGCCTCATAAGAGAGGCTGTCAATGACGTGATAGATGCGCACGCGCTCCAGAGAGTCGGTAGTCTTGCGGTAGATCTCAAACTGCTGTTCAATGGCATCCAAAAGCGGCTTCTCAGCTTCATAATCCTGTGTACCGAAACGCTGAGTGCCCTTAAACATCAGGTGCTCGAAGTAGTGGGCCAGACCGGTGGTCTCGGCAGGATCGTTCTTGCCTCCCACGCGCACAGCGATGTAGGTCTGGATGCGCGGCTTCTCCTTATTGACCGTCATATAGACTTTCAGTCCGTTCTTTAGCGTATAGATGCGCGCCTTGAGCGGGTCGTTGGGCACAGAGGTGTAGCTATACCCCTTGTCCATCGTGCATTGCACTCCTACAGCCACCAGCACGAGGGCAACCAGCAGGAATTGTTTCATCATTCTGTTCATAAACGCTAGGTATAAATATTAGTTATTCACTATGCAAAGGTAATGGATTTCAGTGAATTCACTCCACTATTCACTAATTTATTCACTATTTCTTTTCCAAACTTTTTGTATTTGCTGACAAATCGCTATTTTTGCATATAAAATGTATATATATGAATCTGTGCATGGATAATTATGAAGGTGGAGCTCGTCTATCGAGGAGGAACATGCCTTATCTCAATCCTTGCACCGGTAGATATAACAAAGATATGAACCATCGTGTGAAAAGTAATGTGAATAAATAGACTTTAAGTATAGTAGTATGAAAAAGCAGATTCTCTCTTGGGTCAACATTTTCGTAGGATGCACCATCATGGGTGCCGGTTTTGTCTTCTTCATCAACCCCTACAACATCATTCCAGGTGGGGTATATGGAGCCAGCATCGTGTTGCACAACCTCTTTCCCTCCATACAGGTGGGTACCTTCGGCTATATGTTCGACATCCCGCTGATGATTACCTCCGTACTGTTGCTCGGGGGCAAGCTGGGCGGACGCACCATTGCCGCTGCCTTGACTACCCCCTTCATCATGAACTTCATCACCTGGCTCATCTACCCCACACGGGAGGCTATGGAGTCGCTGGATCCGTCACAGATGCTGGGCGGTACCATGGATATGAGCCAGCACCTGATGCTCACCACGCTGATGGGAGCGGTGGTGATAGGCATAGGGCAGGGTATCGTGGTGCGCAACCAGGCCACCACAGGAGGCACCGACATTGTGGCCATGCTGCTCCAGAAGTATGCACACATCAAGTTTTCCAACGCCATTCTGATGGCTGACGGTGCCGTAGTCTGCTTCGGTCTGCTGGTCATCGGCTTTGGTGTGGGTAGCGGCGAAGAGGTGACGCAAGCCTCCTGGCACCTCTCCTTCTACTCCCTGATTGCCATCTACGTCACCTCCCGTGTACTGTCACGCGTCATCAACGGTGCCAAAAACGATAAGATTCTCTTTGTCATCAGCGACCAGAAGTTGCCCGACCTGCACCGATACATCCTCAAGGATATGGACCGCACCGCCACCTGCATCAAGAGCAGCGGTCTCTATACAGGCAATGATAAAGAGATGCTCTTCCTCGTGGTGAGCTACAAAGAGGTGGCCGGTGTAAAACATACCATCAAGGAGTGTGACCCACGCGCCTTTGTCATCGTGACGGATGCCTACGACACCTTTGGCGAAGGATGGAAACAGCTGCCTGACCGCGGCGATGTGGAGCCGGAATAACAGACTCACTTACCAGATTTCTTGGACATCTTTGCGTACTTCCTTCTTGATAGGGGTTGGTGTGCTGACCAGCAAAAGAATATGAACAGAAGGTGAATAACGTAGAGAATAACCAGTGAATAACTGTGGATAGTATATGAATTCCTGTGGATAAAGAGTGAATAGCTGTGAATAAGGCAGTCAATAGGGCGAATAAGATGACCTTATCCGCCCTATTTACTACAAGCTCGCCAACTTAAAAATTTCCTCTATGGAAAAATCTTTTTCTTTAATCTGCCGGTGTAGAATCTCGACGATTTTATATCTATGTGTAAACTTCAAACTGAAAGATTCTTGTCAACCGAAAAACAACTTATTGAATAAGTCCCAAATGACAATGCCCGCTGTGACACTGACGTTGAGCGAATGTTTGGTACCGTACTGGGGGATCTCGATGCAGCCATCACAGCAGTCAATCACCTCCTGCTGCACTCCCTTCACCTCATTACCCATCACCACGGCATACTTTTCCCCTTTGTCCAACGTAAATTCATGGAGTAGGGTACTATGTTCCGCCTGCTCTATGGCCAACACCTTATACCCCTGTTGGTGGAGGTTATGAACAGCTTCCACTGTGTTATTCACATAATTCCAGCTGACGGTGAATTCCGCTCCCAAAGCGGTCTTGTGCATCTCGGGATGGGGCGGGCAGGCGGTGATGCCGCAAAGTACAATACCCTCCAAACGAAAGGCGTCGGCAGTACGAAATACCGAACCAATGTTGTGCAAACTGCGGATATTGTCCAACACCACCACCAAGGGTAGCTTCTCTGCCTCTTTAAACTCATCCACCGTGAGGCGGTTCATCTCTGTCACTTTCAGTTTACGGTGATCCATAATATATTCTGATTCAATTGCTTATGCTGTTAATAACTTGTTTTCTTGAAACCTTTGCTTATAGTGCTATGCGAGATACACTCCAATACAAAGAGACTATTCCCTGTTTCGGGGGTAAAATTACAACTATTTGACGATTATTCCCCCATAAACAGACGGTTATTTGGGCAAACGGAGAGGATATTCACAGCAGACAAAAGGGATAATAACGGCATACAGAGGGGATAACAACAGCAGACACGGAGGAGAATAATAGCAAAGAGAGAGGAAAAAGCGGGAAAGGGTAGGAATAGTGAGGGATAT
>CAMGIP010000113.1 GCA_946056155.1 uncultured Mediterranea sp.
CATTCCGATGGATGTTCATGCAGCAGACTCCCCTTCGTTGATAGGCACGTTGCCCTCCCAAGGTAAACAGGCACAGCTCGTGCGGACAGACGCTGTCCCCCTCACAAGGGTAGGCGGGCGTAGTTCCTCTGAGCATGTTTCCTTGAGGCGACCGGTCGTAACCCGCCTCCGGGTACGTCCCCCCTCAAGCGCGCAAAGGGGCCATGGAGGACCCGATTCTTTTAACCCCAATCGGTCATTAGCGTCAGGATGATAATTATTGTTAGAGCAGATGTTTTTCTGTTTTTGAGGGCGCAATAAGGGCCCCATTGCAACCGATCAACGGAAAAACAGCTGACAAAGAGATAGTTTGTTTGCAACAGTCTAATGACCGATTGGAGTTTAACCTCGGACCTGGTGTCTCTGTGGGTCGCCCCAAGAAGGGGTTTATGGGAGACGTTTTGACTATGGCATATCCTTCACTTCACAGTGGCTATTCTACTTCATGTTCATGGCCCACGGGTAACGGCTACCTCTGTGAACAACTGTGAAAAAGTTCACAGATTCACAGTTCACAGTTTTTTTTCGAAGGGATGTTTGCTACTGTTTTTCTGAAGAGGAGAGCCAAGAGGCAAAGATGCGCAGAGGGATGATAAATGTTAACGTTGCTGAATATTTTGGATGGAACCTTCCGAATTGCTATTTTTACACCTCAAATCTGACCGATAGGGTTCAAGGATTTGACGGATTAGACTTACGAATTAGACTGACAAATTAGACTTAACGCGCATGAAATGGATTTTGCGAAGCCTCGGAGCTTGGATGCTGGCGGGGTTCTATCTTACAGCCGCGGCACAGGAGAAGTTTGTGCCCTTGAAGTATGGTGATATGGAGCAATGGGTGGTGCGTACCATCCACGAGTCGGGCATTATCGGTGGAGAAGATAAGACGCTCTACGAGATTGGCCCCAACCAATCCATCACGGGTAATGACCCCTATACCAACCTTGGTGGGTCGCCCTGGGGTACCTCTAACGTCATGGCCAAGGTGATGGGGGTGGTCAAGACCAACAACACCGTCTATCGTGACCAGCGTCCCGGCGGAGGACATTGCGTCCGCATGGAGACCCACATCGAAAAGGTGAAGGTGCTTGGCATGATGAATATCAGCGTATTGGCAGCTGGGTCCATCTTTCTCGGTGATATGAAAGAGCCGATCACCGGAACCAAGGAGGGGGTACAGGCGATGAACTGGGGCATACCCTACCATGAGCGTCCCTACGCCCTCCGATACGATTACCGGGTACACTGCAGCGGTGAGCCCAGTCGCATACGCCTTACTGGATTCAGCAAGCGGGGTGTGGTGAGCGGTTCCGACAAAGCCGTCACCGTGCTGCTCCTCCAAAAGCGGAGCGAGGATGCCCAAGGCCAAATCACCGCCCGTCGGGTAGGTACTCTGGTAGTGACCTACAGTCAATCTACCGATGGATGGGTCAACGAGGCCACATACCCCATTCTCTATGGCGATATTACCAGCCATCCCGACTATAATGAAGAGTTGATGGGCCTTCGCAAGGAGGATTATGCCCGCAACAGCAAGGGGGAGATGGTGCCAGTGGTGGAGACCGGTTGGGCTCGGGCCGATGAAGTTCCCACCCATCTGCTGTTGCAGTTCTCTTCCAGTCACGGGGGAGCCTACGTTGGTACTCCCGGCAATACCTTTTGGGTGGATAATGTAGGTCTGGTGACTCGTTGAGATACACCCCATGAAGAAGAGTTCCATAAAGAAGTGTTTCCTAAAGAAGATTCCTATGACGAAAAATTTCATATCGATGAGTATGTTACTGACCTACTCTCCACTACTCAAATCCGTTCTGTTCTCTCTGCTTTTGTTTACCTCACTTGCCTTACAGGCACAACTCTCCTCATCCTCCTTGCAGGCCCGGACTTTGAAGGTGGGGGATATTGCAGAGGCAGGGGTACGGGTAGGTGAAGATTGCTCCTCACCCTCCTTGCAGGCCCGGACTTTGAAGGTGGAGATTGATGCAGAAGAAAATGTAGAGGCGAAAGCTGATTCGTCAGCTCTACAGCAGCCGGCCGAGGCTCAGAAAGGCTGGTTCAGCCGCTTCCTCAGCTATTTCAATGATGCCAACAAGGAAAAACCCCAGCGGAAGTTCGACTTTAGCGTTATCGGTGGACCCCACTACAGCACAGATACCAAATTGGGTGTCGGACTGGTAGCCGCAGGACTCTATCGCAGCAATCCCACCGACTCGCTTCTTCCGCCATCCAACGTCTCTCTCTTCGGCGACTTCTCCACCGTGGGGTTCTACCTGCTCGGCATACGTGGTACCCACCTCTTTCCCCACGACCGCTATCGGCTGGACTATACCCTCTTCGGTTTCTACTTCCCCAGCAAGGTATGGGGTATAGGTTACGATGAGGGCAATCTGGATGCCAACGAGTCGGAGATGAAACGGTGGCAGGCTCGGGTGAAGGTTGATTTCCTTTTCCGTCTGGCTCCCCGTTTCTACGTGGGCCCAATGGCCACCTATGACTTCGTGATGGCCAAGAAGGTGGAGCGTCCCGAGCTGCTGCACGGCATGGATCGACGCACCACCAACGCAGGCCTTGGTCTCACCATGGTCTATGATTCGCGCGATGTGATGACCAATCCCCATCGTGGTCTCTATGCCTCCGTCAGTCAGAATTTCCATCCCTCTTTCCTGGGCAATGACTACTGCTTCAGTACCACCGACTGGCGTTTCAACCTCTACCGCCGCCTCTGGAAGGGCGGTCTGCTGGCCGGTGACTTCCGGGGTACGCTCAACTTCGGCAACCCCTCATGGGGAATGATGGCCTTGCTGGGCAGTTCCAACACCATGCGAGGATATTACGAAGGGCGTTATCGCGACAAGCATAAGATTGAGAGCACCATCGAATTGCGTCAGCACGTCTGGAGACGCAACGGTTTGGTGGTTTGGGCCGGTGCAGGTACCGTCTTTCCCAAGTTCAGCCAGCTCCGCAGCCGGAAGATCCTTCCGAACTATGGACTGGGGTACCGTTGGGAGTTCAAGAAAGACGTCAACGTGCGCCTCGACTACGGCTTCGGCAAGAGAGGCCAGTCAGGCTTCCTCTTCAATATCAACGAAGCATTCTAATCATTTCATTTATCCAAGTTATCTCAACTCTTCAATATTACCCACTATGCTGAATCTGATCAAAAAGACCCCATTGGACCACCTTTTGCCCATCATGTGTCGTTCACAATACCTATACATATATTATCTTATTGCGCTGCTGCTGCCCAATATCGCCCTTTCCGTCACCGAGTGGATGAGCCCGATGGCCCGTGTTACCAACGTGCTGCTTCCCGGGGCTGTCTATGCCCTGCTGCTCACCTGTAGCCGCAAGCCCGGCAAGATGATTTGGGTACTCTTTCCCCTCGTCTTCTTTGCTGCCTTCCAGATCGTACTGCTCTATCTCTTCGGCCGCTCCGTCATTGCGGTGGATATGTTTCTCAACCTCATCACCACCAATCCCGGAGAGGCTATGGAGCTGCTCGACAACCTCGTGCCTGGGGTAGCCTTTGTCTTCATCGTCTATCTTCCCGCCCTCTTTCTCGGTCTCTGCTCTCTGCGAATGGGCGACAATCTCTCTCCTGTCTTTATCCGCAAGGCACGCCGCTACTCCCTCCTTTCCTTAATAGCCGGAGTGCTCATCTTTGTCTTTACCAGCGTGAGCGATAGCCATTTCCGGGCTTCCGACCATCTCTATCCGGTCAATGTATGCTACAATGCTTACCTGGCCGTAGAGCGTACTCAAAAGCAGATACGCTATCATGACACCTCCAAGGAGTTTCGCTTTGATGCCACCTCCACCCGCAAGGATTCCATCGAGACCTACGTGCTGGTCATAGGGGAGACTGCCCGTGCCTGTAACTTCAGCCTCTATGGCTATGACCGCGATACCAACCCCCAGCTCAGCCAAGTGGAGGGTCTCTGCACTTTCTACAAGGCCCTTACCGAGTCCAACACCACCCACAAGAGTGTGCCCATGCTCCTCTCTGCCGCCTCGGCCTCGGACTTCGAGCGCATCTATCGGGAGAAGAGTCTGATTACAGCCTTCCGCGAGGCGGGATTCCACACCCTCTTCCTCTCCAACCAGCGACCCAACCACTCCTTCATCGACTTCTTTGGCATGGAGGCCGATGAGTATCATTTCCTGCAAGAGGAGTATCCGGGTGAGGAGATTCCTTCTGATGAGGACCTGATTCTGGGGGTAGAGCAGGCTCTGAGCCAACCCTATGCCAAACAGCTCATCGTGCTCCATACCTACGGTTCTCACTTCAATTATCGCGAGCGCTACCCCCGTTCGATGGCCTGTTTCACTCCTGACGACCGGATGGAAGCCAAGTTTGAGAACCGCTCCAGCCTGATCAATGCGTACGACAACTCGCTCCGCTTCACCGACCACATCCTCGCCCGACTGACCAGACTGCTTGCCGCCCGAGGGGGTATCTCCGCCTGGGTATATACCTCGGACCATGGCGAAGACATCTTTGACGATGACCGTCGTTGCTTCCTCCATGCCTCCCCTTTGCCCACCTACTACCAGCTTCACGTGCCTCTTTGGGTGTGGCTCTCTCCCGACTATCGTCACCGATACCCCGAAGTGAACGAGGCTGTGCAGAGTCATGTCACGTCATTCGTCTCCACCAGCGAGTCTATTTTCCACACGATGCTGCAACTTGGCGGCATCTCCACCGCTGTTTGGGACCGGCACAAGTCACTCTGTTCTCCTGATTTCCTCGATGGTTCGCGTTGCTATCTCAATGACCACAACAAGTCTGTGCGCCTTGAAGATATGAGATGGGATCCGGAAGATTATGATCAGTTTAAGCTCCGCGAAATGCAACATCTGATTGACCGATAAAACCCATCCCTCTCCCTCCTTTCTGAGGGAGAGACTGTCGGAAAACGATAAGTCAATCATCAGGAAAGTTGCTATCTAAAAGACCAACTGCATATTTTGAACTTTCAGCAGACCTAAATGACCTGTTTCAGCTGTTCAAACCTCAAAGCCGAGCAATGATGCTTCTCAGTTGAAAGTTGAACAGATGTCAAAAAGGGTTTTCCGACAGTCTCGGGAGGGGGTGTTGTTCTTTCAGAGGGGTATTCTTTTCTGAGAGAAAGGGTACTGTTCTTTCAGAGGGATATTCTTTTCTGAGAGAAAGGGTGTTGTTCTTTTGGAGGCCTTTCTTTCTGTGAGAGGGGGAGATTGTCCGAGAACTAAATATTAAAGTTATAAATCTTTACAATCTGTAATTTCACTTGATAATACGTGCCTTTTCAGCTTGTGATGATCTCTTTTGGGGTATCATATCTGAAAAGAGAGTTCTCGGACGGTCTGTGGGAGATTATTATTTCGGAGGAGTATTCTTTTCTGAGAGAAGAGGTATTATTATTTCAGAGGGATATTCTTTTCTGAGAGAGGGGTATTGTTATTTCGGAGGCCTTTTTTTTGAGAGAGGAGGATACTGTCATTTCGGCAGGGTTTTCTTTTCTGAAGAAGCCGATGGAGCATTGTTATTCGGGATCATTGTTCTCTCCTTTATAGGAAAGAGGAGTATCGTCAGCAGGTAATTTTCTTTATCGCTCATGGGGGATATGCGAATAGAATGAAGGTGGTGGTGAATAAAAATGAAAAAGTTATGCAGAAAGCTTGGCCATTTCCTCCTCTTTTTCTACCTTTACACACAAATTTTGAGGTCCCCTCCCAAAGGGACTCTTTCCAAGTGTAAACCGATAAAAAACATATCGCTATGGACATAGTAGAAAGATTTTTGAAATACGTCAGCTTTGACACCCAGTCGGACGAAAACTCAGGTGTCACGCCCAGTACTCCCAAGCAGATGGTCTTTGCACAATACCTCAAGGAGGAATTGCAAAGCCTTGGTCTGGAGGAGATTACCCTTGATGAGAACGGCTATCTCTTTGCCACCCTGCCGGCCAATACCGACAAGCCCCTGCCCGTCATCGGCTTCATTGCCCACATGGATACCAGCCCCGACATGAGCGGTGAGCATGTGACCCCCCGTATCGTGAGCCAGTACGATGGTGAGGATATCGTGCTCTGTCCTGAGGAACAGATTGTCCTCTCGCCCAAGCAATTTCCCGAACTGCTGGATCACCGGGGCGAAGACCTGATTGTCACCAACGGCAAGACGCTACTCGGCGCTGACGACAAGGCCGGAATTGCAGAGATAGTCTCCGCTATGGTGTGGCTGAAGGAACATCCCGAGGTGAAGCACGGCAAGGTGCGCATCGGATTCAATCCCGACGAAGAGATTGGTCTGGGAGCACATAAGTTCAATGTGGAGCAGTTTGGCTGCCAGTGGGCCTACACCATGGATGGCGGTGAACTGGGCGAGCTGGAGTTTGAGAATTTCAATGCAGCCGCAGCTGTTGTACTGGTTAAGGGGCGTAATGTACACCCTGGCTATGCCAAGAACAAGATGATCAACTCCCTGCGTGTGGCCAACGAATATGTTGCCGCCCTGCCCGCGGAACAGGTACCCGAGCGTACCGAGGGCTATGAAGGATTTTTCCACCTCATCGGCATGGAGGGCACGGTGGAGGAGACGAAGGTCAGCTACATCATCCGCGATCACGACCTCGGCCTCTTCGAGTCGCGCAAGCAGCTCATGCAGGATGTGGCTGCCCTGCTCAACCGGAAGTATGGCGAAGGCACCGTCACCCTTCAGCTCAAGCATCAGTACTACAACATGCGCAAGCAGATAGAGCCCGTGATGCATGTCATCGACATTGCCAAGGAGGCCATGCTGGCCGCCGGGGTAGAGCCCAAGGTAAAGCCCATTCGCGGCGGTACCGACGGAGCGCAACTCTCCTTCAAGGGACTTCCCTGTCCTAATATCTTTGCCGGGGGGCTCAACTTCCACGGCCGCTACGAGTTTCTCCCCATCCCCAATCTGAGGAAGGCCATGCAGACCGTAGTGGAGATTGTCCGCATTGTCGGAGAGAGGGGCTAAGGGATAGCCGATTGATAAGCAACAATAACCGATAATCAATAATAACCCAAACGAATCAGAAAAGATGAAAACTACTCCGTTTACCGAGAAACACATCTCATTAGGTGCCAAGATGCACGAATTTGCGGGCTATAATATGCCCATTGAATACTCAGGCATTATCGACGAACACAACACGGTATGTCAGGGTGTTGGCGTGTTTGACGTCTCTCACATGGGCGAATTCTGGGTTAAAGGTCCCCAGGCGCTTCCCTTCCTCCAGAAGATTACCTCCAACAATGTGGCTGCCCTGGCCATTGGCCAAGCTCAATACAGCTGTTTCCCCAACGAAGAGGGAGGCATTGTGGACGATTTGCTCGTCTATTACTACGAACCGGAGAAATACCTCCTTGTGGTCAACGCTTCCAATATTGAGAAGGACTGGAACTGGTGCGTGAGCCACAATACGGAGGGAGCCGAACTGGAGAACGCTTCCGACCGCATGGCTCAGTTGGCAATTCAAGGTCCCAAGGCTATGGCTACCTTGCAGAAACTGACCGACATCAACCTGGCCGAGATTCCCTACTACCACTTCACCCACGGCGCTTTTGCCGGAGAGAAGGATGTCATCATCTCCAACACAGGATACACCGGAGCTGGCGGCTTTGAGATATACTTCTATCCCGATGCAGCCATGAAGATTTGGGATGCCGTTTTCGAGGCCGGTGCAGAGTTTGGCATCAAGCCTATCGGTCTGGGTGCACGCGATACCCTCCGTTTGGAGATGGGCTTCTGCCTGTACGGCAATGATTTGGACGATACAACGTCACCCATTGAGGCTGGTCTGGGATGGATTACCAAGTTTGTGGAGGGTAAGGAGTTTACCAACCGAGAGATGCTGGCCCGTCAGAAAGCTGAGGGTGTGACTCGCAAGTTGGTGGGCTTTGAGATGATAGACCGCGGCATACCCCGCCATGGCTACAACTTGCTCAGTCCCGAGGGTGAAGTCATTGGTCATGTGACCTCTGGTACCATGTCACCGACCCGCAAGATTGGTATCGGAATGGGATATGTGAAACCGGAATACAGCAAGGTAGGTACGGAGATTGCGCTCGACAATCGCGGCCGTAAGCTGAAAGCGGTGGTGGTGAAACCTCCTTTCCGCAAATAACACATTCATTCTCCCGCGGCAGACTTCTCCTGTTTCCCGCGGGAGTTTTTTAGGATTCGCTCAGGATGATCCAAGCAAGTCTTGGCTTCTCCTTTCGCTTAACGTAAATGTTCAATCTCTTCTAGGGGGAGCTTTGTCATAGCTGCAATCTGGGCAATGGGTATGCCTGCTCTCTTCATGGCTTGGGCCGAATCAAACAAAGCTTTTCGTTGCTCCTCCAACTGAGCCGACTGCTCCTCCAACTGAGCCGACTGCTCCTCCAACT
>CAMGIP010000114.1 GCA_946056155.1 uncultured Mediterranea sp.
ACCTCATGATTATGAATCATGCGCTCTAACCAGCTGAGCTATCCCGCCATCGTTTTTTGATTTCGGGTGCAAAGATACGGACTTTTTTTAAACCACCAAAATTTCTGCAAGAAAATTTCATTTTTATTGCAAATTACCTCTTCCAAGCCTGTTATTCGGCAGGAAAACAGAAAAAACAGAGAAAATATTTCGTAAATTGAAAAAAAGTAGCTACTTTGGCGCATGAAAATAAAACGAGCTATGGAAAGACAAAAAATACATCTGGAATATGGACTGAACGCCACCTCCAAGACTATCTTATGGAATGCCATCAGTACCCCTATAGGATTGGAAAGCTGGTTTGCCGACCGCGTACAATCCGATGATAAAACAGTTACCTTCTTTTGGGGAAAAACCGAGTCGCGCACAGCGGAAATCATTGCCATCAGGGCCTACTCCTACATCCGGTTCCGCTGGTTGGACAGCGAACACCCGCACGAATACTTCGAATTGAAGATGTCGTACAGCGAACTCACCACCGACTTCACGCTCGAAGTGACTGACTATGCTGACTCTGACGATGTGGATGACGCATGCGAATTGTGGGACAAGGAGGTGCGAACACTGAGACGCACTTGCGGTTTTTGAACGTCTCTTTCAAAACTTTACTATTAAAAATTTCCGTGCCTCCCCATTTTATACTACTTTTGTGCCTTCATTGAGATATGATACGCTAAAATGTTGCACATTAAAAAGTTAGATATATTCATCTTGAGGAGCTTTTGCCTGCTGTTCTCAGGTACATTCTTCATCTGCCTCTTCATCTTCATGATGCAATTTCTCTGGAAATACGTGGATGAAATGGTTGGTAAAGGATTGGAAATGACTGTATTGGCACCGTTCTTCTTCTACTCGGGTATCACGCTGGTGCCCGTATCGCTTCCTTTGGCCGTACTCCTAGCAGCCCTCATCACTTTCGGCAATTTCGGAGAGCGATTCGAACTCCTGGCCATGAAGGCGGCAGGTATCTCTCTGCTGCAGATTATGCGCCCGCTGATTATCTTCATCAGCTTCATCTGCTGCCTCTCTTTCTACTTCCAAAACGTCATCGGACCCAAAGCGCAGAGCAAACTTTGGACACTGGTACTCTCCATGAAACAGAAATCGCCGGAACTGGATATCCCGGAGGGGGTCTTCTATGATGAAATCGACGGATATAACCTCTATGTCAAAAAGAAGGACCGCAAAACGGGAATGCTCTATGATGTGCTTATCTATAATTTCGACAAAGGATTTGAGAACGCACAGATTATCAAGGCGGACTCGGGACGACTGGAGATGACGGCGGACAAGCAGCACCTCTACCTGCATCTCTATAGCGGAGAGCAGTTCGAAAATCTGAAGTCGCAGAACATGAACCAGAAGAATGTCCCCTACCGACGGGAGGAGTTCAGCGAGAAACATGCCATCATAGAATTTGACTCGGACTTCAACATGATGGACGAGGGCATTATGAGCAACCAGTCCAACAGCAAGGATATGCGAATGTTGCAGGCGGGTATTGACTCCATCAGTCACCGCAACGACAGCGTGGGACGCAGCTACTATACCGAATCCATGAGCAATCTCTACCGAATAGGTAACGCGCCCAACCGGGCGGACAGTCTGAAACTGGAAAAGGATCCGCAGAGTCCAGTGAAAATCGACAGTCTCTGGAGGGCTTCGACCCTTTCGCAACGGCAGAAGTGGCTCAATGCGGCGGTGAGCCGGGCGGAGAGTGCCAACAACGACTGGAACTTCAAGAGCATGAACATGACGCAATCGGACTATGCTTTGAGACGACACTCCACCGCCTGGCACGAGAAACTGACGCTCTCCTTGGCCTGCCTCATCTTCTTCTTTATCGGTGCTCCGCTCGGGGGAATCATCCGAAAAGGAGGTCTCGGTATGCCGGTGGTGGTGTCGGTGATGATTTTCATCATCTACTACATCATCAACAATACGGGCTACAAAATGGCACGCGATGGCAAATGGATTATCTGGATGGGTATGTGGACCAGTACAGCCATTCTGGCTCCCTTAGGAGCCTTCCTCACCTACAAGTCCAACAACGACTCGGTGGTGCTCAACGCCGATGCCTACGTCAACTGGTTCAAGCGAGTGCTGGGCATCCGCAGCGTGCGCCATATCTTCCGTAAAGAGGTGATCATCGATGACCCGGACTACAATCGCCTGCCGGGTGACCTGGAACAGCTGTCGGCCGACTGCCGCAGCTATGCCGAAAGCCACCGCCTCAAGAAGGCTCCCAACTACTTCCGGCTCTGGCTCAACACGGGACATGACGAAGAGATGGTGGCCATCAACGAACGCATGGAGACGCTCATCGAGGAGATGGCCAACGGACGGTCGGTGCACCTGCTCAGCCGACTCAACAACTACCCTATCCTGTCGGTGCATGCTCATGTGCGCCCCTTCCACAACTTTTGGCTCAACCTGCTCTGCGGCATCTGCATACCTGTGGGACTCTTCTTCTACTTCCGCATCTGGCTCTTCCGCATCCGGTTGGACAAGGACTTGCAACGCATCATCGCCACCAACCTGGAGATCTGCCAGTGGATCAATAAAGAACAAACCTGAAAATCCTCTGTGCAAAAAAAAGGAGATGAGAGAAGAGCGCAACCATAAGCTGCACCAAACAAGAGTAAGGCCCTGAAGCAAGGGACAAGCACTTGATTCAAGGATGAACACCTGAAAAAAAGTAAGCACATGATTCAAGGGCAAGGAGCTGAAACAAAGAACAAGCACTTGATTCAAACGTAAAGAGCTGAAACATAAGGGAGGGAAGAAGGAAGAAAACTGAGCGATCAGAAAGGGGGTTCGGGAGAGCGGTTTAAGGGAAGAGAGAAAAAAAGGGGGGATAAGGGAAAGGATTAAGGAAAGAGAAATGGGAAAAGAGGAAGAGGAAAGGGGAAGCGAGAAAATAAAGAGAAAAAGAAGAGCGGGAGAAGGGACAAAGGAAGAAGAAAGAGGAAAAGATAAAACTTTGAGATAATATATATAAATAAATAAGTATGGAAAAGATAAAACTGAATAGCATCGAAGAGGCTATAGAAGACTTCAAAAAGGGTGAATTTGTCATTGTTGTGGATGACGAAGACCGTGAGAATGAGGGCGACCTGATTATCGCTGCGGAGAAAATCACCCCGGAGAAGGTGAACTTCATGCTCAAGCATGCCCGTGGCGTACTCTGCGCACCCATCACCCTCTCCCGCTGCAAAGAGCTGGACCTGCCCCATCAGGTGGCTGATAACACCTCGATGTTGGGCACACCCTTCACCGTAACCATCGACAAGCTGGAGGGATGCTCAACCGGCGTTTCTGCCGCCGACCGCGCTGCTACCATCCGTGCACTGGCTGATCCTACCTCTACCCCCACCACCTTCGGACGCCCGGGTCACATCAACCCGCTCTATGCCCAGGAGAAAGGGGTACTGAGACGTGCCGGACATACCGAAGCAGCTGTGGATCTGGCCCGTCTGGCCGGACTCTACCCTGCTGGAGCTCTGATGGAGATTATGAGCGATGATGGTACCATGGCTCGTCTGCCGGAGCTTCGTCGGATGGCCGACACCTACGGTCTGAAGCTGATCTCTATCGCCGACCTTATTGCCTATCGACTCAAGCAGGAGTCGATCGTAGAAAAGGGTGTGGAGGTGGATATGCCCACCGACTTTGGACATTTCCGCCTGATACCTTTCCGCCAGAAATCAACCGGCCTGGAGCACATGGCACTCTTCAAGGGCGAATGGACTCCCGATGAACCGATTTTGGTACGTATGCACTCTTCTTGCGCCACTGGCGACATCTTCGGTTCGATGCGTTGCGACTGCGGTGAACAGCTGCATAAGGCGATGCAGATGATCGAAGAGGCTGGAAAGGGTGTAGTGGTCTATCTCAACCAGGAGGGACGTGGCATCGGACTGATGGACAAGATCAAGGCCTACAAACTGCAAGAGGACGGACTGGACACGGTGGATGCCAACCTACACCTCGGACATCTGGCTGATGAACGCGATTATGGCGTAGGCGCTCAGATCCTCCGCGAACTGGGTGTGCACAAGATGCGACTGCTCACCAACAACCCGGTGAAGCGGGTGGGCCTGGAGGCATTCGGACTGGAGATTACGGAGAATGTACCTATCGAGATTACACCCAATGCCTATAACGAGCGATACCTCCGCACAAAGAAGGAACGCATGGGACATACCCTCCACTTCAATAAGTAACTACCCCCTCTCCCCAAGAGCGACCACAAAGAGAGCCTCGCTACCGTCGATTGGACAGTAAGGGGCTCGCAACAGAAAACAAGGATAATAAACTACAATATTCTATAAGTTATGAACAGACTTTCTGATCGTTTGAACAGCTTGTCACCTTCGGCAACGCTGGCCATGTCTCAAAAGAGTGCCGAACTGAAGGCACAAGGCGTGGATGTGATTAACCTGAGTGTGGGTGAACCTGACTTCAACACACCCGAACATATCAAAGAGGCAGCCAAAAAGGCTGTGGACGAAAACTGGTCACGCTACTCTCCGGTAGCGGGTTACCCGGCCCTGCGCAACGCCATCGTGGCTAAACTGAAAAATGAAAACGGACTGGACTATACCGTCAACCAGATCTCTTGCGCCAATGGTGCCAAGCAGTCGGTTTGCAATACCATCCTCACGCTGGTCAACCCGGGTGATGAGGTGATTGTTCCCGCTCCCTACTGGGTAAGCTATCCCGAAATGGTGAAGCTGGCCGAGGGTAAGCCTGTCATCGTGGCTGCTGGTATTGAGCAGGACTTCAAGATCACTCCTGCCCAGTTGGAGGCTGCCATCACCGACAAGACCAAGGCTTTGATTCTTTGCTCGCCCTCAAACCCCACAGGTTCGGTCTATAGCAAGGAGGAGTTGGCCGGATTGGCAGAGGTACTGGCCCGTCATCCGCAGGTCTATGTCATTGCTGACGAGATTTATGAGCACATCAACTACATTGGCCGCCATGAGAGCATCGCTCAGTTTGCCGAGATGAAGGAACGCACGGTGATTGTCAACGGCGTATCCAAGGCTTATGCCATGACGGGCTGGCGCATCGGTTTCATTGCCGGTCCGGAATGGATTGTCAAGGGAGTGAACAAGCTGCAGGGTCAGTACACTTCCGGTCCCTGCTCCGTTTCTCAGAAGGCTGCCGAGGCTGCCTATACCGGCACGCAGGAGCCCGTAGAGGAGATGCGTAAGGCATTCGAACGCCGCCGCGACCTGATTGTCCGTTTGGCCAAAGAGGTGCCTGGCTTTGAGGTGAATGTTCCTCAAGGAGCTTTCTACCTCTTCCCCAAGTGTAGCTCTTTCTACGGAAAATCGGCCAACGGCCGCACCATCAACAACTCCGATGAACTGGCCATGTACTTGCTGGAAGTGGGTCATGTAGCTTGCGTTGGAGGTACCTCGTTCGGTGCTCCTGAGTGCATCCGCATGAGCTATGCTACCAGCGACGAGAACATCGTGGAGGCTATCCGCCGCATCAAGGAGGCCTTGGCTGAACTGAAATAACGGCCTGTCCCAGCCACATGGAGCATGACCGGGCACTGATCTATAGACGAAGTTCCTGCCCCTCCACTGAAGCATCAGCAGAAGAGAACCTGACCGGAGAGGATTCAGAAGATTATCCCGATGGAAGAGAGGTAATACGCAGGGAACCGTTCATCACAAATAATTTCGGCTTACTTCCCCATCAGCAGTGGGAGGTAAGCCGATTTCTTTTTTTTGCCTCAGCGTATCAGGGCGAGGTAAGCCGGTACCGATTACCATTTCAACCTCAGCGTATCAGAGTGTGGTAAGCCGATGCCATTATTCATTTCAACGTCAGCGTGAAAGCGTGGCTCTTGCCTTTGTGGTAACCGTCATTACCCAACGACTGCTCGGTATAGGTGGCACTCTTGCTACCACGGGTCACGGTTACCGTCACCTGTTTCAACTGCTGTGAGGGATCGGACACCCAAGCCTCCAGGGTATCACCCGAACCTTTGAGCATGAGGAGACAACGGTTGTCCACACTCACCGTCATATCTCCTATTTTCACCTCACCCTTTTCGTAGAAAACCACTTGGGCCAACTGCAAGGAGCTGTTTCTCACAGCTTGCACCTGAGGGGTGTTGGCCACCACCTCGATTTGCTTCACGTTGTAAGAGGCCATGGAACCGGACGAGATGTTTGGTACCACGAGGTAGCTGTAGGAGGCACTTCCGGGTTGGACACCGTGTGAAAGCCAAAGGGTAAAGGTCTCCATGGTCTCGGTGGCACTTTGGGAAAGGTTGATATCTTTCCAACTGCCACTTTTTTGTGCAGCCAAGAGAGAGACCTGCTGCTGTTCAGGGAAGAAGTAACCAATGTTGTTGTGCCATACCCAATCCAAAGAAGCGTCATCTACCTTGGCACCTACAGCCACCGTGGATGTATTTCCCGACTGACTGTAGGTAATGGTTCCATTCAGGATGGACTGCTCCACCCCGGTGTTGACCTTACCTGAGTTGGTTGAGTGTATGCCACTGCCGAGGCAGAGGATAGCATCACCAAAGAAGAACCAAGACTTATGGGCGGTGGTGTTCACCCCTGACTTGGCATCCCAATCGTCCATCTTATAGACGGACAGACCGACAGTCCCGTTGGTGAGTCCACCGACGAAATCAGAATAGCCCCGCACTCCCCACGTGCCCCATACGGGTGTATGGGAGTTCATATCGGGAGCTGTCACTCCGGGTATCTTGTACCAGTCCCACAAAGGGAAGATATTCTTGTATTCGTTGCCGCTGCACGTGATGGCGGTGGATCCGTCAGCCAGGAAATAGCCCTTGATGTTTTCGTCATTACCCTGCTCACAGCGGCAAGTGCGGTTGGAAACCATACGTACACCAAAGGAGTAGTCTTTGCTTCGGTAGAGCGTAAAGTCGCCCACGTAGTAGTGGGTCAAGGCAGAAGGTACATTATCGTAAGTGGATGTGCCCTTCAGCTTGCCGATGATATCGGAATAATCGGCGGTATGGGCAGGATCAATGGTTTTCATTCGTTCGGCCACCGTAGCCATACCGGCTGCCGAGAGCGCGTTCCTACGGCTCACGCTACGCCCTACTACATTGAAGAAGAGCTGGTTGCCGCGTACACAATTGAAGAAGGTGTTGCGCAGAAAGCTGCTGAGGACATTGACCTGGTCGGCACTCATTCCGTGGGTAGTTCCCTGTGTATAAGTGGCCACCTCGGTCACTCGCTTCACCAGTTCGGGAGCGTAGCCGCCGATGTAGAGCTGGGTGCCATGCTGGAAATAGGAGTCATCGTACTGGATTCCCTCCCCGGTGGTATAGGCCAGCGGAGCAAACAACTCAGACACCGCCTTCTTCACCTCCGACTCGTTATAGCTCAGGCAACCGCGGAAGAGCCAGCACATGCCCACATCGGCCTTGTTGGCACCGGTTTGGGAAGCGGGGTCACCGCCCACACTACGCAGATGGGAGAATATCTTCGACTCCAATGTTGCAGAGACCTTCTCCTTGCCTGCACGCATCACGGAGAGGATATACCCCATGCTGCGAGGATAAGCAATCTGGTTGTGCCACCAGTTATCGCTCTTGGGTTTGCGCTGGTTCCAGTAGGTCAATGCGTTGATAATCTGAGTATATAGCTCACTCTTCTGGTAATAGCTGCTGCCAGTGGCTGTATAGGCTGACGCCATCTGCAGGAGACGGTCGAGGTGAGCCTGCGGTGTCCACGTGGTATATCCCTGGTCACTGTAGTCGATGTCCGAGAAGGCACCGGAGGCAGTGAGCTTGGAGAGGGCAGTGGCTACATCGCTATCCTTGTACGAACGGTTGGCATCGGCTACCCGCTGAACAATCTGGTCACAGTTTTTTTGGAATTCACTCTTCTCCTCCGTATCATCCTTGGGGTTCTCTGGAGTGACAGGCTTTGCAGGCTCATCGGGTTCACTGATGGGATTGCTGTCGCTACACGAGAGAAAGAGGCAGACGCAGCAGGTCAAAAGGGAGTAAAGAAATACTGTTTTTTTCATAAACAATCTATAATAAAGGTTTTACATCGAGAGAAATCTACAAAATGGGGCTCCTTATACGATATTATCGTCTCCATTCAGGGGCCCTACATGTCCAAATCCGTGAATTGTGCTGACAAAGATACAGACTAATCATACAACGAATGAGCAGAATTGTACGAATGATAGACATTATTCGTCCAATATGCCCAATAACATAT
>CAMGIP010000115.1 GCA_946056155.1 uncultured Mediterranea sp.
GGAAGGGCTTGCACCAGAAGGGAGCCTTTTGACGCATAGGGGTGGTGTACCACTCTGATTGCAGATAGTTTCTTCCTGCCTCGGGCAGGTTGATACGTTCTGTCTGGTCGCCGTTTCGCCTGACAAAGGGAGCAAATCCCGCGGCATGTCCAGGTATCACACCGGGTTCATAACCTATGGCTATGCCCCACACCTCAGGGTTGGAATGGACAAAGCGCTCCAGCAGGTCATAAATCTGATTCTCGTTGCGGCAACTTCGGATGTGGGTGGAACTCAGATTCGAGGCTGTAATCTCAATGGTCGTCAGGTGACGCTCCACCACCCCACGAGCTTTCTCCACGTTCAACCGGGCCATTCGGATGGAACCCTCAAGAATCCTGTCGGATGCCTGATGATACGAGATACTGAAGATGATCCCCAGCACCACTATACAGGCTCCCATGATCACCAGACAGATACGCAGGATGGGGTCTTGAAAAAAATTCAAGTAGCGTAGCTTATTCATATTTAAAAATTCATTTACAAGAACCAGTTTAAGTATTTATTGAAGCAGTTTTAAACTTTCATTTATAAGTAGTTATAAAAACTCATACAACTTTCGGTTATAAGGAAAAGAGGATGCAGCAGATCAGAACATTGGCCGCCAGAATGATGAAGTTCATGGGCAGGCCGATGCGCAGGAAGTCGGTAAAGCGATAGCCTCCGGGCACATAGACCATAAGGTGTGTAGGGGAACCTATAGGCGTAGCGAAACTGCTTGAACAGGAAATCATCAGTCCCATGCAGAAGGTGAGCGGATTGGCCCCCATAGAGAGCGCTATCTTAATGGCAATGGGAGCCATGAGAGCTCCACAGGCAGTATTGGATATGAACTCCGTGAGGAACGTTCCCAAGGTACAGATGAGGATAAAGGCCAGCAGTGCGTTAGAGCCACAGAGATTTGCGGTTTGGTCAGCCAGTATCTGTGCCAATCCAGTGGCATCGATGGCCTTACCTAAGGTAATAGAGCAGGCAAAGACCATGAGTACATCCCAGTTGATGGCCTTCTTGGCTTTTTTTATGTCACAACAACGGGTAACAAGCATCAGCAAGGCCGCAATAAAGCAGCTCGTGAGCAAGGGGAGAACCTTCAAGCCCGAGAGGAGCACCATGCCCAGCATGATGAGGGACGAGAGGATCGTGCGGTAGCTGCCTCTGGCGGGAACCTCTTCGTCCAGCATGTCACATGCCATACCATAGCGCTTCCCTAATTTAAGTACCTCCTCACGCTGACCGGTGAAGATCAGCACGTCACCACCCATCAGGAACTCATCGGGAGTAACAGAATTGACCACTTCTCCATCGAAGCGCACGATGCCAATCAGCTCGCAGGCTTTGCAGTCCTCCAGCAGGTGGATATCGGCCAAGGTCTGTCCGGGCAGGGACGAATCTGCCAGTACGTGCAGTTCAGTAGTGGAGGAGTGCTGTGCATTGAGCTCCTCTTCGGGCGACTTGCGAACCGGCAGCAATTTCTGCATGGCAATGATGCTTCCTACGCCCACCAGCAGACAGAACAGACCGGGCAAGGTGGTAGAGAACATACTCAACGACTCACCCGAGGCTTCGGCATAGAATCCCGAGATGATCAGGTTAGGTGGTGTGCCTATCAGCGTACATACACCGCCCATACCGGCTGCATAACTGAGAGGAATAAGCAGCTTCGACGGGGCAATGCTTAGCTTCTTGGCCCATATCTTCACCACATTGATAAACAGTGCTACCACCGTGGTATTGGTCAGAAAGGCCGAGAGTACTGCCACCGGAAGCATCAGTCGCACGATTGCCTTCCAGTAACAACCGGGTGTGCCCAGCAGATTTTTCACAATCCAATGCAGCACCCCCGATGCCTCCAGTCCGGCCACTACGATATAGAGTGCACCTACAACAACCACCGTGGACGAGGAAAAGCCTTTCAGCGCCTCTGCGGCTGGCAGACAGCCACAAATCACCAGCAGAGCCATGACGGCAAGAAAAACCATGTCAGCCGGTATCCGTGTCTTCATTAACGTAATGAACATACCCACGACCAGCACGATCGTGATCCAAGCTTGAGAACTTAATCCCCAAAAGAGAACATCTGTTTCCAATAGTAATATTCTTTAATTGTTTATACTTAGTTTCGCAATATAGGGGTCAAACTTCATTTCTAAGTTTCTGAACGACAAGAAGTTGTTCAGGATTTTGTCATGTCATAATTTTTACATATCTTAGCGCTGTAAAAACAAGCAAGACTCTGAAATGGTAGTCAAAGGTACAAATAATATCTGAGAAATTCACTCCTTTTGGAGGCTATTTTCAATAATTGCTGAAAACGGACGATATCCACCCACCCAAAACGTGGATATACGTTCACTTTTTATGCTCTTTACCCTAATGGTGATGCAGAAATCATAACGCTAATAACCGATTTGGGGTTAAACAAGTTTGACATTGCTTTCGGCCTGTCGTCGGTTGATCATCGTTGAGAGGCTTGGCGGATTCTGGTGGTGCCAAAATACGAATGGTTTGTTTGCCAGAATCATTGGCGAAATGTAGTGGAAATAAGATTTGCAACGATAAGGTTACAGAATATCTGCGGGATTACTGATTTTTATGGAATATTGCTTATCCCGAACTCGAGTACTCATACGGCATTTACGCAAGATATTCGTATTTATTTCTGAAAAATGTGCTGATTACTGACAGAGATGTACTAACTTTGTGCACCGGCATAGGGCTTATGACTCTTCTTGTCTGGTACCTTAAGTGTGCTCATGTGCTGCGTACTACGCAAGAAATCCTATGCTTTTTTTGCCTTTGCTCATTTTTTTATTTGCGAAGCTTAAATTATAAATGATCATTGACAATACACCACATTCAGAAGAATCAAATTATGGAAAAGAAAAAGATATTGTTTGTCTGTCTCGGCAATATTTGCCGCTCCTCTTCAGCCGAAGGGGTGATGAAACTTTTGGTAGAGAAGGCCGGCCGAACGGCTGAGTTTGAGATTGACTCTGCTGGCATCTTGAGCTATCACCAGGGTGAGCTGCCCGATCCGCGCATGAGGTCTCATGCTGCACGCCGTGGTTATCAGCTGCTGCACCGCTCCCGGCCGGTCACCACTGAGGATTTCTCTCATTTTGACCTGATTATCGGCATGGACGACCAGAACATCTATGATCTGCGCCAGCTGGCTCCCTCTCCCGAGGCGTGCAAAAAGATTCACCGCATGACGGAGTATTGTACCTCTCATCCTCAGACCAATCATGTCCCCGATCCCTATTACGGTGGAGCTGAGGGTTTCGAGTATGTGCTCGATCTTTTGGAAGATGCCTGTGCCGGTCTGCTGTCGCAGTGCTGAGCTACGTTTCACTCTCCAGGCCGGACAGAACTTCGGCCTGAATCGTGCGCGTTCGCAGTGAGGTATTACCTCAGAATCTCAACGGAGTGTGGGGAGAGGGTGAAGGGGCTCAGTTGTGATTCATGTGCAGCACATCGTGGTAGTGGCGTTTCTCCTCATTGAGGCTGCATCGTGCATCCACTCCTTGCGCTCTCAACTTTCCGGCAATCTCCCCGAGGCGCTTGCGTGGCACCCTACCTATATAATATAGGTGGTAGCGCAACGGTGGCATCGGCTCATCCTCGGACAACTCTTCCAGAAGTTCCATCACGTGGGTAGAGTTCAGCTCGCGGGCAAAGTCAAAGTTGACCTTGCGCAGTCGTTGGTAGGGATAGCTGATGCATCGGCCGAAGCTGTGCACCTCCATGCCCTTCGGTGTGAGGGTCAGGAAACAGAAATGGGTCAGTAGCAGGAAGAGGGTGTAGAACGTCATCGCTCCGAAGAGAAGTCCCAGCAGGGTGGCCGCCCAAAGGTGGGGTATCCGAATTGCCCAGAATTCCATGAGGATGGAGACGAAGAAGAGGATGCTGTACCAGAAGAGGTAGAGTGAGGGTCGGCAGAAGCGCTCCTTGGGTTGCTCCTGCACCTTACGCCCTCTCCGATGGAGGTTGCTGAAAGGTACCTGATGGCTGAGCAGCGCATGGATAATGGCCGACGGGTGGTGACGGGTGTGGATGACACAGCTCCGCTCCTTCCCTTCCTTCGTGATGATGTGGAGCAGTCCCGGCCCGTAAGTGGCCTCCTGCTCAATCTCCTCTTCAGGGGTCTCTTTACTATCGGGAGACTTTGCCTCCCTTCGTTGCATAAACTGGAAACTGCTTATTTCATCGAGGGTCAAACCGTAACGTCTCAGGTAGCGGATGGTCCGCTCTTCTTCTCTTGTTCTGTTGGTCATGGCTTTTATTTTTTAAGTTCAGGGTAACTGATTCGTGTGTGATAGATGGTGCGGAGTTTCTCTTTGAAGACTGCCTTCACCGTAGCGATGTCCTTGAAGGTGATGGGACACTCCTTGAAATAGCCGTCGGCCACCTGTGAGTCGATGATCTTTTCCACCAAGTTGCCGATGCTCTCTTCCGTATATTCCGGCAAGCTACGTGAGGCGGCCTCCACCGCATCTGCCATCATCAGAATGGCCTGCTCCTTGGTGAAGGGATTGGGACCGGGATAGCTGAACATCCCCTCGGGTGGCTCCTGGCCCGGGTGCTCATTCTTCCAAGAGATGTAGAAGTATTTGGTCTTCCCCTTCCCGTGGTGGGTGGAGATGAAGTCTCTGATCACTTTAGGCAGATTGTGCTTCTCGGCCAATTTTAGCCCATCGGTGACGTGGCTGATGACCACTTGTGCACTCTGGTCGTAGCTGAGGCTCTTGTGTGGATTGATGCCGGCCGACTGGTTCTCGGTGAAGAATGCAGGGTTCTCCATCTTGCCGATGTCATGATAGAGGGCTCCGGTACGTACCAGCTGGCTGTTGCCGTTGATGCGGATGGCTGCTTCGGCAGCCAGATTGGCCATCTGCATGGAGTGCTGGAAGGTGCCCGGCACCGTCTCTGACATGCGGCGGAGCAGCGGAGTATTGATGTTGGACAGCTCCACAAGGGTCACGTTGGAGGTGAATCCGAAGGTCTTCTCGAAGAGGAAAAGCAGCGGGTAGGTGAAGAGCAGCAGCAGGGCATTGATGCCGATATAGAGGTAGGTGCCACCGTTGAGCTTGCTCAGGTCGTTCTCCGTTATCAGTTCAAAGGCGAAATAGACCGCAGCATAGGTGAGGAGGATCAGGAGAGCTGAGCGGAATATCTGTGACCGCTGCGAGAGCTCGCGCAGACTGTAGATGGACACCATACCGGCGGCTATCTGCATGAGGATGAACTCGTGGGGATAACGGAGCGATATGGAGCAGATCAAGATGGTGGTGATGTGAGCCACGGTGGCTGTGCGGGAGTCCAAGAAGACACGGATGATGATGGGCAACATGGCATAGGGAATCATGTGGACGGTGAATATCCGGTTGGTCACCATGACGTTGGTCAGGACGCAGAAGAACATGATCAGCACAAAGAGCAGTGCCAGACTGCCCCGCTGTTTGTAGTACTCGCTGCGGAAAAGGTCCAGATAGAGCATAAAGCAGAGCATGAAGATGCTGACGAAGAGCACCTGTCCCAGTAGAATCAGCCGTTTCTGCATCAGCGACCCGCTCCGTTTGACGCTCTCCTTCTGTAGGCTCAAGAGGATGTCATAGGTCTCCTTGCTTACAATCTCTCCGCGGTCAATGATTTTTTGTCCGCTCAGTACCAGACCATTGGCCCAAGAATAGCTCTGGAGCATCTCTTCCCTCGCCCGCTCCGTGCGGGCCTCGTCATAGGTGATGTTGGGTTGGATGTATTCGTTGAGCCCCATGCGGCGTAGCACCTCGGGCCGGTGGTGCAGGGTGTCTGCGGTGAGCAGCTTCTGGTAGGCCTCTTTCTCCGAGGAGAGCTGTTCGGTAGCCTGCTGTACGGAGACTTTGCCGTCGATGATGCGTATCTCCTTCACGCTATCCTCCGCCAGGCGGCTCAGCGCCTCTGCCGAGAGAATGCCCCGATCATAGAGACTATTCAGCGTCCGTTCGATGAATCGGACATCCTCCATCGAGCGGAAGAGCCGCTTCAGTTTGCCTTGGCTATCCTCCTTGAATTTTCTCAGCGACAGTTCCTTGACCTGATGGTCGCGTTGGAAATAAGGGCGGAAGTGGGCGCAGAGACTGTCCTGTTCCCTCTGTACCACCTCCTCGCTCTTGTAGATAGGGAAGTCAAAGGTGGCCATCAGTTGTCCATACTTCCACGGCTTGTTGATGTCAAATTGATAATTGAACTTGCCGTCACGTGGCATAAAATAGACAATTACCGCCACGACACTCACGAAAATGAGTGATCTATATAGCAAATCTCTTCCCGTGAAATGCGTTTGGATTGGTATTTTGCTCATAATCTCCGAATTTTTTGCGAAAAGTACAAAAAAAATCGTTTCCTATGAAAAAAATCGCTTACTTTTGCCCTCCAAAAAAATAAGATAAGGGGATTTTGGTGTCATATCGTCCGTTTTTGTCCAGTTTTGCAAAAAATTAAGCTACTGATTCATCGGATGCGAAGGGCGGTTGCATCGGGATTTCGTAACCTCAAAGCATTTAGAATAATTATGGCAGAAAGAAGAGTCCGTGTTCGTTTTGCTCCCAGTCCAACGGGGCCTTTGCACATTGGCGGTGTACGCACTGCATTGTATAACTACCTCTTTGCGCGTCAGCACAAGGGTGATTTGATTTTCCGTATTGAAGATACAGATTCCAACCGTTTTGTACCCGGAGCTGAGGAGTATATCCTGGAATCCTTCCGCTGGTTAGGCATTCAGTTTGACGAAGGTGTCAGCTTTGGTGGGACGCATGGCCCTTACCGCCAGTCGGAGCGCCGCGATATCTATAAGAAATATGTTCAGGTGCTGTTGGATGCCGGCAAGGCATACATCGCTTTCGACACCCCCCAAGAGTTAGAGGCCAAGCGCAGCGAAGTGAGCAACTTCCAGTATGATGCCTCTACCCGTCTTCAGATGCGCAACTCTCTGGTGATGCCCAAGGAGGAGGTGGATGCACTGATTGCGGAAGGCAAACAGTATGTGGTACGTTTCAAGATTGAGCCTAATGAGGAGGTGCATGTACATGACCTGATTCGTGGCGAAGTGGTTATCAACTCTTCGGTTCTTGATGATAAGGTGCTTTACAAGTCGGCCGACCAATTGCCGACCTACCATCTGGCCAACATTGTGGATGACCACCTGATGGAGGTATCGCACGTTATCCGTGGTGAGGAGTGGCTCCCGTCGGCTCCCCTGCATGTACTGCTTTACCGCGCTTTCGGCTGGGAGGATACCATGCCTCAGTTTGCCCACCTGCCGCTGCTGCTCAAACCGGAGGGCAATGGCAAGCTCAGCAAGCGCGACGGCGACCGTCTCGGATTCCCTGTTTTCCCCTTGGATTGGCATGACCCCAAGAGCGGCGACAAGTCTTCGGGTTATCGTGAAGCCGGTTACCTGCCCGAGGCGGTCATCAACTTCCTTGCGCTGTTGGGATGGAACCCCGGCAACGACCAGGAGCTCATGAGCGTGGATGAACTGATTCAGCTCTTCAGTCTGGACCATTGCAGCAAGGCGGGTGCCAAGTTCGACTACAAGAAGGGTACCTGGTTCAACCATGAGTATATCATGAAGAAGAGCGATGAAGACTTGGCTGTTCTCTTCCGCCCTGTAGTTGAGGCTCAGGGTATCGATGCTTCGGCTTACAGTGATGAGTTGCTGGCTCGCATGGTGTCGTTGGTGAAGGGACGTGTCAACTTCGTCAAGGAGTTGTGGAATCAGACCCGCTTCTTCTTTGTGGCTCCCACTTCGTATGCCGAGAAGGATGTGAAGAAGCGCTGGAGCGAAGATACACCGCGCATCATGAATGAACTGATTGACTTGCTGCAGCAGATGGAGGATTTCAGCTCCAAGCCTGCCGAAGAGAAGGTCATTGG
The DNA here is from genome assembly GCA_946056155.1 of uncultured Mediterranea sp. Taxonomy (GTDB): domain Bacteria; phylum Bacteroidota; class Bacteroidia; order Bacteroidales; family Bacteroidaceae; genus Bacteroides. Next base: position 7,954 of record CAMGIP010000115.1, read on the forward strand.
GTGGATTTCTGAAAAGGGGTATCACCTGGGTAATGTGATGAACGCGTTCCGTCTGGCAGTGGTTGGAGAGTGCAAGGGTCCTCACATGTTTGATATCACCGAACTGCTCGGCAAGGAGGAGACCATCGCCCGCATCCGCCGTGCCGTTGAGGTACTGAAGTAATATTTCCGCTCAAAAAAAGTATGTCAACATACTTGGCCATTTATGT
>CAMGIP010000116.1 GCA_946056155.1 uncultured Mediterranea sp.
AGAGCATCTGACTGTTAATCAGAGGGTCCTTGGTTCAAGTCCAAGACGAAGAGCAGAGAGGTTCATTGCCGAGGCAGTGAACCTTTTTTGTTATTAGGAAAACAATCGTTTCAACAGTAAAACGCAGAGATATGATTCAGATAGACGACGTTGTAGTTTCGCTCGATGTGTTGCGCGAAAAGTTCCTCTGCCGGCTCGATGCCTGCAAAGGGGAGTGTTGCATAGAGGGAGATGCCGGTGCTCCTGTAGAGTTGGACGAGGTGGCCCAGTTGGAAGAGGTGCTGCCAGTGATTTGGGACGACCTCTCTCCCGAGGCCCGTGAGGTGATAGAGCGTCAAGGCGTGGTCTATACCGACTGTGAGGGTGACCTGGTCACCTCCATCGTCAACGGTAAAGATTGCGTCTTCACCTGTTACGACGACAACGGTTGCTGCTATTGCGCCATTGAGAAGGCCTATCGTGCCGGCAAATGCTCCTTCTACAAACCGGTTTCCTGTCACCTCTATCCCATCCGTGTGGGTGATTACGGTCCCTACAAGGCTGTCAACTACCACCGTTGGGATGTCTGCAAGGCCGCCGTCCTGTTGGGACAGAAGGAGAACCTTCCCGTCTATCGTTTCCTCAAGGAGCCCCTTATCCGCAAGTTCGGTGAGGCATGGTATCACGAACTGGAGCAGGCAGCGGAAGAGCTGAAGAATCAAGGATATATTAAGTGAAGGGGTATATCCCATTTCTGACAAGGAGACAAGTAAATAAGCTAACCGCAGGAAATTAGCAAGAGTAATAACTTGTCAACTGGTTAACTTTGAGCAAGTCTATAATTTGCGAAACTTGTATTATATATAGGAGAAAGTATTATGCAGGAGATTATCCATTTGGTCAACGAGATGTCGCCCTATTTGCTGTTGGGCTTCTTTCTTGCAGGTCTGATGCACGCCTTTGTGCCCCGTACACTCTACAGTCGCTACCTTTCTGCCCGCGGCTTCCGTTCCGTACTTTATGCCGCCCTGCTCGGTATCCCCCTTCCCCTTTGCTCATGCGGTGTCATTCCCACCGCCATGTCGCTCCGTAGGGAGGGAGCCTCCAAGGGAGCCGCCGTTTCGTTTCTGATAGCCACTCCTCAGACAGGAGTAGATTCCATTGTGGCTACCTACTCCCTGCTCGGGCTTCCCTTTGCCCTGATACGTCCCGTGGTGGCCCTAATCACCGCATTAGGCGGCGGATGGTTAGTCGATTGGTTTGACGACTCCGCAGCCACTGCTCCATCGGGAGGATTGGCCCCGTCGTCCGCTTCGCAAAAGTCGGGCATCTCCTCAGCTTCAAGCCTATCCGGAGAGTCCACCGCCGCTTCTGCAGAGCCAAGCCGTTTCCTCAGCCGCATGGTTGAAGCCCTCCGATATGCTTTTGTAGAGATGATGCAGGACATCGGCAAGTGGCTCTTGATAGGCTTGGTAGTAGCCGGAGCCATTACCATACTCGTGCCCGATGAATTCTTCGCCCTCTTTGCCGGCAACTCCTTGATGAGTATGCTCTTTGTCCTGCTCTTCTCGTTGCCCATGTACCTCTGTGCCACCGGATCCATTCCCATTGCAGTAGCCTTGATGCTTAAAGGACTCACTCCCGGCGCAGCTTTGGTGCTGCTGATGGCCGGTCCCGCCAGCAATGCTGCCTCCATCCTCGTCATCAATAAGGTGCTGGGGCGCCGTTCCATGTTGCTCTACATCCTCTCAATTGTAGGTGGAGCCATTCTCTTCGGTTTAGGCATCGATGCCTTTCTGCCTGCCGAGTGGTTTCTCCTTCCCTCTGCCGTAGCTTCCGCAGACTGTTGCGGTAGCCCCTCCTCCGAGCTTTTCGGTGCTCTCTGTACGGTGGTGCTTTTCCTGTTGCTTGCCCACGCTTTTGCTCGTCAATACCTGGGTCACGAATCCCATTGCCATTGTCATGAAGGTCATGAATCCCATTGCCATTGTCATGAAGCGCACGGTTTCGGGCATCATCCAGAGAGAGAAGGTCATGAGGATGTAGCCTGTGCTCATGAGGGTTCCGCTCAGGGTCATGAGAAATCCGTTCATGCCCATGATGGAGAACAACCGCAAAGAGTTTACCGTTACCGCGTGGAAGGGATGAACTGCAACCATTGCAGAACTAATGTGGAGCGTGCCATCCGTTCGATTGCAGGAGTGCATGATGTGGAGGTATCGCTCTCGGCCAAAGAGGCCCGTGTAGAGGGAGAGTTCGATGAAGCCCAACTCATGGAGGCTGTACGTCAGTTGGGCTTTGAGATTCGTCCGTTGTAGATCTGTATGCGGTGCAAGGGACATCAGTTGCCGTCCCTTGATTATTTACAATGTATAAGGCTGCACTTTTGCCAATCTCTTATGTTTAGATTCCCAACAGCGTCTTGAGCTCCTCTACCGACTGGGCTATCTGAGTGCGATCCTCCAGATGTCCGCCGTCAAAGCGGTAGGTGGCTTGGGTGTAGTAGGGAAGGCGCTTGGTCAAGGCGGTGATGATGAACTCACGCAATTCATCGTCGGTCTTGCCTTTGAGGATGGGACGATTGGCCGTGGCCACGCGCAGACGGGCAAAGAGGCGGTCGGTGGAGACATCCAGAAAGACGGTCTGTCCTTGGGCATTCATGTAGGCCATGTTGTCGAAGAAGCAGGGGGTGCCGCCACCGGTACTGATGACTACGTCCTCAAACTCTCCCACCTCATGCAACATGCGTTGCTCCAACTTGCGGAAACCCTCTTCGCCACGTTCGGCAAAGAGTTGGGAGATGCTCTTGTGGAAACGTTCCTCGATATACCAGTCGAGGTCGATGAAGGAGAGCTGTAGGGCACGTGCAAAGGCTTTGCCCAGGGTGGTTTTGCCGGCGCCCATATAGCCGGTGAGGAAAATACGTATCATGATGCTTGTCTGGTTTGAAGTGTAGCGATGAGTAGTGATGATTGGTTTACATGGTGCAAAAGTACGACTTCTACGTGAATTATCGGTGATGCTTTGCCCGTTATTCTGAGGGAAAATTGTATTTTTGCTGCCTCAATGTGAAAAGGAATGAGTGCAAAGCAGAAATTTTATGTGGTTTGGGTGGGGGTGGAACCGGGTATCTACTCTTCGTGGACGGAGTGCCAGCTTCAGGTGAATGGCTTCAAGGGGGCACGCTTCAGGTCGTACGCTTCTATGGCTGAGGCTCAGGAGGCTTACGCTGCCGGGCCTGACGAAGACTCTCTCCGTGCTACTGATTCTTCCGATACCTCAGTTTTAGCCGATTCTTCCGATGAGAGTTCTTCATCTGCCGCGAATTCCTTTTCATCAGCCGTAAATCGGGAGGGTTCTGTTTCTCCCCGCAGTTTTGCTGACGGATTGACTCTTCCTCCAGGGGTGGTAGAGAACAGTTTGGCCGTAGATGCCGGATGCAGCGGCAATCCCGGGAAGATGGAGTACCGGGGTGTGCATGTTGCCAGCAGGCAGCAGGTGTTTCACTTCGGGCCGATGTACGGCACCAACAACATCGGTGAGTTTCTGGCCATTGTACATGGGTTGGCTCTCCTCAAGCAGAAGGGGATAGATATGCCTATATACAGCGACAGCCGCAATGCCATTGCCTGGGTCAAGCAGAAGAAGTGCAAGACCAAACTCCCGCGCGACCATCGCACCGAGCAGCTCTTCCAGATTATCGAACGGGCAGAGAAGTGGCTCCGCGAAAACAGCTATTCTACTCCTATCCTCAAATGGGAGACCTCGAAGTGGGGGGAAATTCCTGCTGACTTCGGACGCAAATAGGTCACCATTTCCTTACAAACTTGAGGCTGGCGGAGTGGAATTTCGCGGATTATATCTATATTTGTAGCCGAGAAAACTTGGAAAAGTTACATAAATGAGGTAAAAATACCTTGTAAAAGTAACAAAGCTATGATTGACAGGAAGATAGATGCCGCTATCGAGAAACATTATAGTCACCCACAAAAGGCCTTGTTCTCGACTGGTGCACGCCAGTCTGGCAAGACCTTCGCTATATGTAAGAATGCCCACTTTCTCACGTCATGAAAATGACTTTATTTGGCTGAAAGATGCGGAGATGGCTTACGACATGAAGAATCGAAGGACAAATCCCTTATCAGTTGAAAAGAGTGACTTGCAAAACTTGAATAACATACAATTTGCAATTGAGTTGATAATTTGGCGAGTTATTGCTTTTGCTGCTGTTTTGCGGTCAGACTATTCACTTGTCTTCTTGTTGGTTTGTTTATTGACGGCATGTTGCAGGCTTGCGAAACTAAAGTGAAATAATTATCTTGATAAATACGGGGGGAGAACTCTCCGGTTTTTACCCCTCAAAAAATCCCAGTTAGAGAAAAATTTTTTCCCAGTTAGCGCGTGAAAACTCTCTAGTTAGAGAAATTTTCCGCGCTAACTGGGAAAATTCTACTGCCTAACTAAGGCAATTTTTGGGGGTAACTCCAATCCTTTCTCTTCTTTTACGTTCTTCCTCCTCATCTTCTCCATAGCTTTTCCTTAGCAAGTCCCTCTTCTGTTGCCTATTATTCGAAGTAAAATAGAACATTAACCGAAGTCGCTACGGAGCAGCATAAGGAGTAGAAACGGTTCAGCAAAAGGAACGGCGAGGGCAACTCCTTACTATTTCCGGATGAACCTGAGGTTGCCGGCCTTGAGCAGCTGTTCGTGGCTGATGCGGTAGCTCTTGAGCCGCTTGTCTCCCGCCCAAACCTCCTTGAGCAGCGGACTCTCCTGGAGCGGAGTGCTCTCGATGACTAAGCGGTCGCGTCCCCAAACCTTCTCGTCAAGATGGAGGATAGCTTTGTCAAAGATGGGAGAGGTGATGGTGTAGGCGGGCTCTCCGGGACAGTCGGGATAGAAGCCAAGCATGTTGAAGATGACCCATGCCGACATGGTACCTGTATCTTCGTTGCCCGGGATGCCGTTGGGGGCATTGTGGTAGTGCTTGGCCAGCAGCTCATGGATGGTCTTCTGCGTGCGCCACTCTTCGCCGGGGATCCGGGAGAAGAGGTGAGCATAGGTGATGTCGGGCTCGTTGGCGGGGTCATACAGCCCTTCGTCAAAGACCTTCTGCAGCTTATCCACAAAGGGCTTGCGGCCTCCCATCAGCTTGATGAGGCCCTCCACATCATGGGGTACGTAGAAGGTGTAGTTCCAGGCACTTCCTTCGTGGAAACCGGGACAAGGCTCGAAGTTCTCACCCTGGCGCGGATTGAAGGGGGTGAGGAAACTGCCGTCGGGCAACAGCGGACGGAGGGTACCGCTCTCCTTGCTGTAGTACTTCCTGTATCCCAAGGAGCGCTGACGGAAGAGACGGGCATCGGCCTCGAAGGCTTTCTGCTTCTTCTTGTCACCCTCACGGGCAGCCTGACGACCCAGTTCGGCGGCGAGGAGCGAGAGGGCATTGTCAGCCACATAGTACTCCAAAGCGTGTGATACGGAGTTGTCATAGGTCTCACGCAGAGGCACATAGCCTAGACTCATATAGTCGTCATTGTCGGGGCGGAGGAGGTTCTCCGAACCCGGAGTGAGGGCACCCTTGCGCATGGCCTCGTAGGCGGTGGTGATGTCAAAGTCACGAAGCCCCTTGAGGTAGGTGTCGGCAATGACTCCCACGGCGGGGTCTCCCTCCATGGTGTAGGTCTCTCGGCCGTAGAGTTCCCATTTGGGCAGCCAGCCATGTTCGCGGTACATATCTATCATGCTGCGTACCATCTGCAGCTGACGCTCGGGATAGAGCAGGGTGAGCAGCTGGTGTACGTTGCGGTAGGTGTCCCACAGGGAGAAGACGGTATAGCGGCGGCCGTCGGTGGTGAGAATCTGGTCGCTCTCCATGGCTGGGTACTGTCCGTTGACATCGCTCAGGACGTTGGGATGAATGAGCAGATGGTAGAGGGCGGTGTAGAAGACACGCTTCTGTTCGTCGCTGCCTCCCTCCACCTCGATGCGGCTCAGGTCATTTGTCCAAGCCTGGCGTGCCTCGGCCAGCACTTGCTCAAAATTCTTCTTGCCCTGTTCCTGCTCCAAGTTGAGGCGTGCATTGGCCATGCTGACGAAGGAGACACCAATCTGCACCTCCACCTGTTCGCTCTCTTCAAGCTGGTAGTTGAGGTAGAGACCAATGTCATCACCGGCCATCTCCTTCTTGTAGTGGGTATAGCACTTGTACTTGCCGTTGTCGGGGTCCCACTCAGCCTCCACACCGGTCATGGGGCGCTGCTTTTTCCAGTAGCCGGTAGAGGTCGGCTGCTTGTTGACGCGCATCACGAAGTAGAGGGGGAAGACGGCCTGCGGGCAGTAGCAGAAGGTGCCGAGCAGCTTGCTGCCCTCCCACTCGTTGGGTGCCGACTGACGGATGAAGGCGCCGCTCTCGTTGGTGAGTCCCTCACCGAGGTTGAGAAGGATATGTCCTTCGCCCTTGGGGAAGGTGAAGCGGGTCACTCCGCTGCGCAGAGTAGCGGTGGCCTCCGTGCGGATGCCGTAGCGGGTGAGCAGGTTGGTGTAGTAGCCGGGAGAGGCCTTTTCCTCTTGGTAGCGGCTGCCGTACTCCTTGTAATCAACTTTCAGCTCCCCGGCGGTGGGCATGAGCAGCAGGGAGCCCAGTTCGGGACATCCCACTCCGCTGAGGTTGACGTGGGCATATCCGGTAAAGTAGCAGTTGGTATATTCGTAGGGGGTGGACCACCAGCGGGCATCCTTGTCGTAGCGGTTGTCGGAGGAGCCCATCACGTTGAAGGGTACCACGGACATCATGCCGCCCGGGCAGACGGCGCCGGGATTGCAGGTGCCGAAGTTGGTAGTGCCGATAAAGGGGTTGACATAGTCAATCACGCTTTCCTGGCTGCGGATGCCTGTGCTGACAGCCAACAGCAGAAGGAGGGTGAGGAGATGGTTTCTCATAACGGTATCTTGGTAAATAGGGACTCCCCCGCATCACGCTACGTAGGGGCGCAAGGCGGAGGAGTCGGATGGGGATATTAGATGCTGTTCTCTTTGATGAAGGCGATAATCTCGTCGATATATCCGAAGGCGAGGCCTGTCACAGTGTCGGCAGCGCCGTAATATACAGCGATGCGTTCTCCGTCGGTCAGAGCGGCACAGGGGAAGACCACATTGGGCACGTCACCGGCCAGTTCGTAGGGTGCAGCAGGAGCCAGCAGGTAGGGCTGGGTACGGTAGAGCACCTTGGAGGGATCTTCGCGGTCGAGCAGGGCTGCTCCCATGGAGTAGCGGAAGCCGTTGCAGGTGGTGATGACGCCGTGGTAGAAGAGCAGCCAGCCCTCCTTGGTCAGCACGGGGATAGGACCGGCTCCGACCTTGGTGCATTGCCATGCGCTTAAGGGGAAGGGGGTGGGACCCATCACGTGACGATGTTCGCCCCAGTACTTCATGTCGGGACTATAGCTGAGGTAGATGTCGCCGAAGGGGGTATGTCCGCTGTCGCTCGGTCGGCTCAGCAGGCAGTACTTGCCGTTGATCTTCTCCGGGAAGAGTACACCGTTGCGGTTGAAGGGAAGCAGGGCATTCTCGCACTGGTAGAAGGTCTTGAAGTCGAAGGTGTAACCCAGACCGATGGTAGGTCCATAGTAGCCATTGCACCAGGTAATCCAGTAGCGGTCTTCGATCCAGGTGACGCGCGGGTCGTACTTATATTCCGACTCAATCATCTCCGTGTTGCCCGCCTGGAAGCGGATAGGCTCGTGCTCAATCTCCCAGTGGATACCATCCTTACTGAAGCCGGCGAAGATGTTCATCTGTACGGCGCGGTTGTCGCAACGGAACACTCCGGCAAAGCCGTCACCAAAGGGTACTACGGCGCTGTTGAAAATACTGTTAGAGGTGGGGATGGCGTAGCGGTCGATGACCGGATTCTGTGAATAACGCCACATCACTTCCTTGCAACCTTCGGGACGATTCTCCCAAGGCATGTTTGCGGTGATTGTCTTGCTCATTTTTTTTCTTTATTTTAAGTTC
>CAMGIP010000117.1 GCA_946056155.1 uncultured Mediterranea sp.
TCCATCTGCGGGCAGTACAGCTCATCGGTGCGTATCGGCATCTTTGGCCAGACCGATCTGCTCTTCGTATTCTTCCAGCCTTACGCCATGAAAATGATTACCGGCATACCGTGTGAGGAGCTGACCGATGCCAATGTCAGCATGGATGATTTGGGCGACCCCGAATTCAAGCAACTCAAGCGGATGGTTTTGGAGAGTGAGGATGACCAAACGGCCATCAGCCTCATTGAGGAGTTCATCTTGCGTCAGCTTGCCCGTAGGAACGAGGATTGCTATCTCAAGCAGTTCATGACCCTTTGTAGAGCCATAGATCACTATCCCAACCTGACGTTGACCCATCTGGCCGATACCGCCTGCCTGAGTGAGCGTCAGCTTCGTCGTGTCTTCTCCGACCATATCGGCCTTTCGCCCAAGCAGATGCTCCGCATCCGCCGTTGCTTGGCAGTCACCAAGGCCATTCAGCAGACCGAGGAGGTAGATTTTACTCAGCTTATTGCCTAGTTAGGCTTTACTGACCACTCCCATCTCTACAAAGAGTTCAAGCTCTTTGCCGGCATGTCACCGAGTGAGTATATACAGCATCTGAAAAATATCCGCTTGCATCAGCTCCTTTCTGGCTATAGGGCCTATCACGGATAGTTGTCCGTTTTTTACACTGGCCTTTGATGGGAAATTCCTACCTTTGTGCTGTAATCCTCCGACTCAAGGTTGAAGGAAGTAGTGTAAACCTCATTTTTCATTGCGTTATGATAGTGCTGATTATTTGTATAGCTGTGGTGGTCATGCTCTTCTAAGGAGGGCCTTTGCCCCGTATGTGCACCCCGCTTTTCCCGTAAGTGCATGTCTCTTTTGACCCAATAGGTGTGTTCGCTCCCTCTGTCCCGTATGCGGGGAGTCGGAGTTGGTGTGCTAAAGGCTAATGATGTCTGCAAGATCTTCTCCTAACAGCGAGGCCATTCTCAGAATTATTGCTATTTTTGTCGCATCTATTTCTTTTGATTGAATAAACAACAGCTGTTAGGTTCCCCCAATGGCAAAAATAGAATACGTATGAAAAAAGAGGTGTATTTCTTATTGACCCTGTTGCTGGTCTGTTGTCTCTTCTTGCTGCAACGTGCTAATAGACGCGAGGAGAGCGAAAGAAGAGTGGAGGATGTATTTGCTTTTGACAGTCTCTACTTTGATGAGTTAGCTGCTGAAGCGGAAGCGCTGGATGAGGATACCTTTCCGGGTGATGCCTACGAATCTCCCGAAATAGCCTATGTGGAAGATGGAGGTATGGGGGAAGACACCGAAATGGATGTGGAGTACGAAATGGATGAAGAACAAAAGTCAACAGATGCTCCCGAGAAAGCACATGGCCGGAAGGCTACCGATGAGGGTGGAGCATCTGACAAATACTATATCTTCCATCTTGGTATGATTACCCAGGAGTGGTGGGAACATCCCGATGGAAGTGTTACCATCAAAAGTACTACCCGTTGCTACGCCTGTATGGGTAGCCAAAAGTGCAACATCTGTCAAGGCACAGGCAACGGGTATAATATGTTGGCAGGAAGTGGCCGGTATATCCCCTGTCCCACTTGTGGAGGCTCAGGACGTTGCGCTACTTGCCGTGGCCAGGGGAGTGTAGTCGCTACAAAAACGTGGCAACCGGGTGAGGCCGCAGCCTATTTGAAGGCCCATCGTGAGGTGGAACAGGAATACCGCAGACAGGGTGGAACCAGGTTAGGTAAATCCAGCAGAGGGATTCGGGTCAAAGAGTACAGCCCCAACTATACCGGTCAGCACGAGGAGGTCTGGTGTGAAGAGTGCAAGAAATATGACGCTCCGCATATCCATAGATGGAAATATTAGTTGGTGCAAATCAGCCGTTTGTTGAATTTTGTATTAACGTTGTCCTCGAAATCACAATTGGATTATGTTTATGGTTAAGATTGGGTCTTTTTTACTCTTGTTCCTCTGTATAGTCAAAGGGGCATTCGGGCAAGAAGTGCAGCGAACCGACTCTCAGTTGGCAGATTCTCTGTGCACTTTGACGCACTACTATTTGGAGGTGGAGCGTTGGGATTCCGTGGTGAAGTATGGTGTATTACTCTTTGAAGAGGCCTATAATCAGCACGACTGGCACGGCAATATCATTGAAGCGCACGTAGCACTCGGTATGGCCTATGCCCACCAAGGTAAGTATGAGCTGGCCATGAGCAATCTGGGACAAGCACATCAAAATGCCACAACCAGCAGAAACCAGCAGATGATTCAGAAGGCATTCAACCAAATCATGCAGATTGCCAAGGATGAACAGAAGCGGCTGGTGGAGCATCGTATGAACATCCTGCTTCTCGTTGTGGGTATGGTGGCACTCGCCATCATCTGTTCCCTCTTCTTTGCGCTCTATTACCAAAAGAACCGGCTGTTGCTGGCCCTTGTGAGGCAGCAACGTGAGGTTATGGAGCGTGAGTCGCAACGTGAGCGGCGCAGTCAGGTACTTGCCGATGACAAGAAACGCGAACTCATAGCCCAACTTGAGACGCTGATGAAGGAGAAGCAGGTCTATTGCGAAAATCTGTTGACCAAGGAGCGGGTGGCCGAGATGCTGCAAACCAACCGTACCTACCTCAGTCAGGTCATTAATGAGGTGTATGGCAAGAGCTTTACCCAATACATCAACGACCTGCGCATCGAGGAGGCTATCCGCCGCCTCGACCGTCCCGACAACCGGCGTGCCCTGCGGCTCATCGGGCAGGACTTAGGATTCAACTCACCTACCACCTTCAACACCCAGTTCCAACAACGCACGGGACTGACACCCTCTCAGTATCGGCGGAAAGTGCAGCAACTGACCGGAAGCTCCGAAGAAGAAATGGGAGGATGAACTCCTTGTGTGACGTTTTATGGTGAAGTAAAACCGACAAACAGCGTATCAATTGAGGCAATTGCTGATATTGATACGCTGTTTGTCTTGTAGTTACGATAAATATAATGAATTTTACCGAAGATTTTTATGTACCACACTCTAAACAATCTGTTCGTTATGAAGAGAAAAACAAATTACCTATTCACTTATGCGTTAGGGCGGCTCAGCGCCTTACTCTTTCTATTTTTCTTGCTGCTGGTCACGCTGCATACCTCAGCACAGCAGTTGTATTCGGACCGACAGGTTCAGGGTATAGTGACCGATGAGAATGGAGAACCGCTACCTGCTGCACAGATTCTGCAGGCCCGTACCAATGCGAAAGAGAGCCTGCGCGGTGTGGTGACCGACATCAACGGACACTTCTCTTTTTCACTGCCCGCCACGGCTCAGGCCATCGAGGTAAACTACATCGGCTACCAACGTTTGGTGGTGAAACTCGAAGTCGGAAAGAATAGCTACCGCATCCAGATGACACCGGCCAGCGAGATGCTTGATGAGGTGCTCATCACCGGTTACCAGCAGCTCTCTCGCGAGCGATCTACCGGTTCGTTTACTAAGGTCGATACCAGGAGCCTGGAGAAGATTCGTCCCTCTACATTAGGTAACCTGCTCGAGGGCCAGATTGCGGGATACACCGACGGCAAGATTCGTGGCGTCACCTCCATGAACGGTATGACTACTCCGCTCTACGTTATTGACGGCTTCCCCGTAGAGAACACCCGATACGACAGCAATGGGTCATTAGTAGAGAGCGTGCCCGATCTTAACATGGAGGATATTGAGAGTATCACTGTGCTGAAGGATGCTGCCGCCGCCTCTATCTACGGTGCCCGTGCCGCCAACGGTGTTATCGTCATCACGACCAAACGCGCGAAGAAAGGCGAGACCCGTGTGGACTTCTCGGCCACCTTCACCGTGCAACCCTACCGTATCTATACCGACCTCTATGCCGACGCAGCCACCCTGCTGGGCTTGGAGCGCGACTGGGCCGCGGGTAACCCCAATCTGCAGGGCGCTGATGCGGCCAACTATGCCCAGACACTCCTCAATAATGCCACCTATACTTCAGCCGGACTGCGCACCATCCTCAAGGGTTATGCCGGTATGATGAGTCAGGCCGATGTAGAGAAACAACTCAACCAGTGGGCCGGTCAAGGCTACCGCTATTACAACGACGTAGAGAAAGCCGGCAAGCGCAACCCCTTCTACCAACAGTACAACCTGAGCATCGGTAAATCGACTGAAAGCAACCACTTCAACGCTTCGCTGACCTACAAGCACAACGACTACGCAGACCGCAACCACTCCGACTACAGCTACGGTATCAATCTGCTCAATTCGTTGAATCTCAATAAAATCATCACCATCGACCTGGGTGCCTATCTCCACTATGGCCGCGCTACGCAGCAGAGCTACGACCTTCTGAATCCCGGCTTTAACTATATGCCTTATGAGAGCCTTTGGAATGCCGACGGCACCCCCATGACCAGCTCATATAGCGACCGTGCCAGCCTCTCCACACTGCAGACCTGGGAAAAAAACAATCTCTATAGCGAGGACATCACTCCGCTCGATGAGCTGGACCGCAACCTGACGCACCAGAAGAACTTCAGCAGCCGCGCCTTTGCTAAGCTGAAATTCCAGCTCACCGACTGGCTCAGCTACTCCGCTCAGTACCAGTATGAGTATGGCAAGTATGACAACCGCCAGATCAAGGACAAAGAGTCGTATGACGTGCGTCACTTCGTCAACACCTGGTGCAGCTGGAACAGCGACTGGACAGGAACCGAGTTCCTAATCCCCTACGGCAACATCCTCAACACCCAGGCTCAGACCACGGATGCTTACAACTTCCGTCACCAGCTGAACTTCCAGAAGACCTTTGCCGAGAAGCACGAGCTCACCCTGTTGGCTGGTCAGGAGATCCGCCACCAGCGCGTCGCCTCACGCACAGACCATCTCTATGGTTACGACGACAAGATGCTGAGCTTCTCACACATCGACTACGGTCGGCTGCAGAACGCCTCCACTGTGTTACACTATGGTAGATGGAACGATATGAGCGATGGAACAGCCCTCAGCGAGATTCAGAACCGCTACGTCTCCTTCTACGGCAACGCAGCCTATACCTACAACGATACCTATACCGCCACCGCCAGCATCCGTTATGACAAGTCCAACCTGTGGGGACTGGACAGCAGTCAGAACAAACCCATCTGGAGCGTAGGTGGTAGCTGGAACCTCCACCGCGAAGCGTGGCTGAAGGATATCAAGTGGCTCGACATGCTGAAACTGCGCGCCTCATACGGTATCGGCGGTAACGTAGCCAAGGACTCTGCTCCTTACATGACGGCCTACTATAACCCCAATTACAATGTTGGTGGTCTGCAGGGCACCATCTCCCAGCGTCCTAATCCCGATCTGACTTGGGAGAAGACCACCACCATCAACGTCGGTTTCGACCTCTCAGCCTTTCGCGGTCGTTTGAATGCCAGCTTCGATTTCTATAATAAGAAAGGAACCAACCTGCTGGCCAACACGATGGGTGTACCCACCGAAGGCTTCGGCTACAGTACCTACAGCATCAACAACGGCGAGATGCTGAACCGCGGTATCGAGCTGAGCCTCTCCGGCGAACTCTACCGCTCGAAAGATTGGAGCTGGACTGCCAACCTCCTCTTCAGCTACAACCACAACAAGGTGACTCAGGCCAAGGCCGATGCTCCCGTCTATTTCCTGCAGCTCGACTATCCCGAAGCCTACCCCCGTGTAGGCAATCCCTACCAGGCCATCTACGCCTACCGTTGGGCCGGTTTGAACGAGGAGGGTCTGCCACAGGTCTATAACGCCGCTGGCGAGGCTACCACGGTGAAACCCTCTAACCTTGACGACATCGTCTATGCTGGCTCCACCACGCCCACCCGTGCTGGTTCATGGGGTACCAGTCTGCGCTACAAACAGTGGGAACTCTCCATGCTCTTCGTCTTCGAGGCTGGTCACCAGATGCGCAACACCTTCTTGCCCATGCTCAACAACCAGTACAACTCAGCCACCTGGAGCTACGAACCCTACATCTGTGCTGGTGTCAATGCCGACATTGCCAACCGCTGGATGAAGCCCGGCGACGAAGCCCACACCAACATCCCGCGCCTGCTCTACGGCTACGACCCCCTCTTCAGCAGCGATGCCTACGACATCTACCGCTATGCCGACATCAACCTGATCAGCGCCAGCAACGTTCGCTTCAAGAACCTCTCTTTGAGCTACCGCTTGCCCAATGCTTGGTTGAAGAAGGTGTCGCTGAAGAGTGCCCGTCTGCAGTTCAACATCGAGAACATAGCCATGTTTGCCCAGAACAAGACGGCCAAGTACCTGATGAACGGCTACCAGCGACCCAACTTCGTGGGTAGCATTCACCTGGGCTTCTAATGCCATTCGAATGATGTTAGAAATGAATAGGAAAATAACAAAACCATACGAAACGATATGAAAACGAAATATACACTCTTTGCTCTGGCTGCCGGCTTGGTGATGACCCTGACCGCTTGCGACGACTACCTGAGCGATACCCCCAAGGGGAATAAAATTCCCACCAGCTACGCCGATTTCGAGGCCTTATTGCGCGACGAATACACCACCCATCGCATCGACGCCACCCAGCCCTTGGTGCTGCTTAACGACCGCTACCTCTCGCCGAGCGACCTCTCATACTACCGTTACTGGGCCGCCAACTACCATTGGGATGAGACGGCCAACCGCATCCTACTCAACAACAAGGATGAGGGCGCCTATTACAACAGTTATGGCGGCATCTCTACCTTTAACCTCATTATTGAGAACAGCGCTACGCTGACCGAGTGTAGCGACGCCGAGCGTCAGGAGTTGGTAGCTCAATGCCGCGTGCTGCGCGCCATGAATTACTTCCACTTGGTTAACTACTACAGCGACACCTACACTGCCGCTACAGCTGCCGACCGCGGTGGCGTACCCCTTATCCTCAGCGCCAACGTCGGAGCTCCCTACACCCAACCCTCCGTTCAGGGCATCTACGACCAGATTCTGGACGACATGGCTCAGGCCTACCCCCATCTGCCCGTAACGGCTACCACCGAACTGCACCCCAACCGTGCTACCGCCGATGCCTTCTACGCCCGTCTCTACCTGCAGATGATGCAGTACGACAAGGCGCTGGAGCATGCCAACAAGGCCCTGCAAGCCAACGATGCCCTCTATGATTGGTGCGCCTACTACGACCAGATGGCCGACAAAATCAACAACCCCACCGATTACGCCACCCTGCCTGCGCCCAACGTCTTTGGCTATTGCGAGAACTACAACTACCGCCACGGCTCCAACTCATACGCCTCTACGGAGTACAATATGCCCCTGGATCGCGGTGCCCGTTTTGAAGAGGGTGATGCCCGCTTCATGGCCCGCTGGAAGCGCTACGATGCAGGCAACGAACTGTACTACCGCGGCCTTTTGCGCGGATTGATTAACTACGAAGGGATGACCACCGTCGAGGTCTTTCTCATCAAGGCCGAGTGCTTGGCCCGTCTGGGTCAGGTAGCCCAAGCCATGGAGACGCTGAATAAGGTGCGCCAGACGCGCATTCTTCCCACCTACTACCAACCCCTCTCTGCCAACAGCGAGGCCGAGGCTGTGCCCCAGATTATCCGCACCAAGATGAACGAGATGATCATGACCACGGTACCCTTCTGCGATGCCCGTCGCCTCAATGCCGAGGGCAAGTACCCCATCACCCTGAG
>CAMGIP010000118.1 GCA_946056155.1 uncultured Mediterranea sp.
CCATATTTGTAGCGATTATAAGTTAAACCGCTGCAAAGATAAGAGAATTTACCTCAGCCTCCAAATTTGGTGTGGCTCAGGTTTCGGACACTTACTCGTTACTCTTGCGTATGTGAGAGTTTACAGAGAATGTAGCCCATACATTTCTGGTGATAAAGAAGTTGTGGAACCACAGAGGCTGCGACAACTGGTCTCTCCCATTGCATGATATTCTTCCGAAATCTAAGCATCATTCATTGATTCTTCTTATATTTGTCAGTATTCCAGAAGGGGCAAGTGACAGCTTCACAATATGGGGTTTGAGCAGGTTTTCTGATTTGATCCGAAAAAAGAGGCGCAAGAGATGCCGCATAAGCAGCCTTCTTGCGCCTCTCTGATGATGAGCCCTTTACCTATACCTATTTATATATAGGTCAGTCCCTTTTATTTCTTGTGGGCCTCCACCCACTTGCGGGCATTGACAAAGGCCTCAATCCAAGGAGTCACCTCATCTGCCTTACGAGCATCGGGATAGAATCCGCATTGCCAGGGGAAGATGGTACGTTCGGGGTGCGGCATGATGGCCAGATGACGACCGTCCTTGCTGGCAATAGCTGCCACTCCGTAAGATGAGCCGTTGGGGTTGGCGGGATAGCCTTCATAGGAGAACTTGGCCACTACATTGTACTCATCCTCAGACAGGGGCAGATTGAACTTGCCCTCTCCGTGAGCCACCCAAGTACCAATCTTGAAGCCACTCAGTGAACCGAACATCACGCTGCGGTTGGTGGGGATGGTGAGTGACACGTAGTTACACTCAAATTTATGGCTGTCGTTGTGCTCCATGCGTGCACGCTTGTCAGCAGGATGTTCAGGATTGATCAATCCCAATTCCACCATCAGCTGGCAACCGTTGCAGACACCGAAGGAGAGCGTATCTTCGCGAGCATAGAACCTATCCAACGCCTCCTTTGCTTTGGGGTTGTAGAGGAAGGCTCCTGCCCATCCCTTGGCCGACCCGAGCACGTCGCTGTTGGAGAAACCACCGCAGAAGGCGATGAGGTTCACATCTTCCAAAGTCTCACGTCCACTGATGAGGTCGGTCATGGTCACGTCCTTGACATCGAATCCAGCCAACCAGAAGGCATAAGCCATCTCACGCTCGGAGTTGCTGCCCTTCTCACGGATAACGGCTGCCCGTATGCCAGAGGGGGTGCGACGGTCGGGATCCAGTCCCCACTGCTTCATCTTACCGGTAAACTCAGGACCGAAGACGAGGTCGAGAGGTTGCTGCTTGTAGTTCTCAAAGCGCTCCTTGGCCTTGCCATGGAAGCTCTGCTTACGGTCGAGCAGGTAAGAAGAGGAGTACCAGACATCACGCAGATAGTCGATGCCAAACTGGTAGTCGTAGCCGTTCATGCTCACCATGATGTGGCGTTCCTCAGTGGGTGCACCTATCTTGATATAGCCTACACCAGCATCATCCAAAATCTTCTTCACGCGAGGAGCATCGTGGTCGCTCACCTGAATGACTACACCAGGATTCTCGGCGAAGAGTGCCTTCACGAGGTCGGTATCCTTCATTTTATCAAGGTTGATCTCCATACCGCCCTCTACATTGGCAAAGCACATCTCCAACAGGGTAGTGATGAGGCCACCGGCCGAAATGTCGTGTCCAGCCATTACCAGACCCTCGTTGACCAACTGCTGCACTGCCAGGAAGGCGTCACGGAAGTATTCGGGATTCTTCACGGTAGGTACATCACTACCTACCTTGCCTTGCGACTGTGCGAAGGCTGAACCGCCCAACTGCAACGTGTCGAAAGAGAAGTCGATATGATAGAAGCGGCTCTTGGCCACATTCTTCATCACGGGAGAGACAATCTTGCGGATGTCGCTCACCTCACCACCGGCCGAAACGATGACTGTACCCGGAGCAATCACCTTGCTGCCATCGGGATATTTCTGCGTCATGGAGAGGGAGTCCTTACCGGTGGGCACATTGATCTGCAAAGCACAGCAGAAGTCGCTCAATGCCTTCACAGCCGTGTAGAGACGGGCATCCTCACCCTCCTGCGAGCGGCAAGGCCACATCCAGTTGGCCGAAAGAGATACGCTATCCAAACCTTCTGCCAAGGGAGCCCAAACCAGATTGGTCAGTGCTTCGCTGACACTGAGTACAGAACCTGCTGCGGGGTCAGCCAAAGCGGCCTGCGGAGCATGACCCAACGAAGTGGCGATACCCTTCTTGCCGCGGTAATCAAGAGACACAGCACCGCAATCGCTCAGAGGCAACTGCAGTTCGCCTTGACACTGCTGACGAGCCACACGACCGGTCACACAGCGATCGACCTTATTGGTCAGCCAGTCCTTACAAGCCACAGCCTCCAGCTGGAGCACACGGCTGACATATTCATCCAGCTTGGTGACATCGTAAGTCACCACGTCATATTTGCGTTCCACCGTCTTATCTACCATGTAGGTCTTGGGCGATGAGCCAAACATCTGCTCTACGGCGAGGTCGAAGGGGCGTACACCATCTGCCTGTTGGAAGGCAAAGCGATGGTCACCCGTAGTCTCACCCACTACATACATCGGAGCACGTTCGCGCTCGGCAATCTTCTGTACATGCTCGATGGCCTGCTCCTCAATGAGCAGACCCATACGTTCCTGACTCTCGTTGGCGATAATCTCCTTTGCCGAGAGGGTCTTGTCACCGATAGGCAGCTTGCTCATGTCAATCAATCCGCCACACTCCTCCACCAGCTCGCTCAAGCAGTTGACGTGTCCAGCCGACCCATGGTCATGAATAGAGACTACGGGATTGCTTTCCTCCTCACAGAGTGCACGCACCACGTTGTAGGCACGTTTCTGCATCTCAGCGTTGGCACGCTGCACGGCGTTGAGCTCAATGCCACTGCTGTAGCGACCCGTATCCACCGAAGATACCGAGCCACCACCCAGACCGATGCGGTAGTTGTCACCACCCAGTACGACCACCTTCTCTCCGGCTTCGGGTTTGCCCTTGAGACAGTCGCGCTGTGTGCCGTAACCCACGCCACCAGCCAGCATGATGACCTTGTCATAGCCGTAAAGCGGCTCGTTTTCATTCTCCTTATGTTCAAAGGTTATCACCGATCCGCAGATCAGCGGTTGACCAAATTTGTTTCCGAAGTCACTGGCTCCGTTGGATGCCTTGATCAGAATCTGTTCAGGAGTCTGATAGAGCCACTTGCGCACGGGCAACAGTTCTTCCCACTCACGTCCCTCTTCCGTACGGGGGTATGAAGTCATATAGACAGCAGTTCCTGCGATGGGCCAAGAGCCCTTACCGCCACCCATACGGTCACGGATTTCTCCACCGGTACCTGTGGATGCACCATTGAATGGCTCTACCGTAGTGGGGAAGTTGTGCGTCTCAGCCTTGAGGGAGATGACACTCTTGATCTCCTTCACTTGATAGTAGTCAGGCTTGGAGTGGTCAGCAGGAGCAAACTGCTCTACCACCGGTCCTTCGGCAAAGGCCACATTGTCCTTGTAGGCCGAAATAATCTTGTTGGGATTCTCCTGAGTGGTCTTCTTGATCATCTGGAAGAGCGAAGACTCCTTCTCCTCACCATCAATGATGAAGGTACCACCGAAGATTTTGTGGCGGCAATGTTCCGAATTGATCTGTGCAAATCCAAAGACCTCACTATCGGTCAACGGACGTCCCAGATCCTTTTCCACCTTCTTCAGGTAATCCATCTCCTCTTTGGAGAGTGCCAGTCCCTCCTGTTCATTGTAAGCCTCCAAATCCTCAATATGGACAATAGGCTCCGGCTGGCGGTTGGTTTTGAAGATGTCCTGGTTCAGACCTTTGTACATACGCTGAAGCATGGGGTCATACTCCGCATTCTCATCCTGCACGGGAAAATACTCTTCGATGCGGGCCATTCCGCTGAGTCCCATGTTCTGCGTGATTTCCACAGCGTTGGTACTCCAAGGAGTAATCATCTCGCGGCGTGGTCCCACGAAACAACCTTTCAGGTTCTCTTCCGTTTCGGTCTTGGCATCGCCAAACAGCCAGCAGAGTTTGTCGCTATCGGCCTGTTGCAGCGCGTGATCACATTCTACCGCAATCACGCTCTCTTGGGGGGTTCTGAAAAAAAGAATCATACCTTATATTATAACTTATTGTTTTAAGGATAAATACGGGCATCCCGACAGCCCTTGGCAGGGGCAAAGGGGCAATCCCGATTTTGTTCGGCAAAGGTAAGACAAATCTCTGAAACTGCATAGAGTAGGCCCGCAAAAGCGTCTTATCAAGATGAAAAATAGTCTTAACAACCATTTTTATACCTTACTCATTGGCATGTATCACAAAAAAACACGATATTTGCACCCATGAATCAATTGAGCCCTATCATAGATATCTTATGGAAAGGATTCATCATTGGCGTGGTGGTTTCTGCTCCTTTAGGCCCTGTTGGGGTGCTGTGTATCCAGCGCACACTCAACAAAGGGCGTTGGTATGGATTTGTCACGGGACTGGGGGCCTCACTGAGCGACATCGCCTATGCCTTGATAACGGGCTACGGCATGAGTTTTGTGTTTGACTACGTCAACAAAAACATCTTCTACCTGCAGCTCTTTGGCAGCATCTTGCTGCTGGCCTTTGGTATCTACACGTTCCGCAGCAATCCGGTACAGTCTATCCGACCGGTGTCGGTCAATCGCGGATCCTACTTACACAATTTCATCACAGCCTTTGTGGTTACGCTCTCCAACCCGCTGATTATCTTCCTTTTCATCGGTCTGTTTGCCCGTTTCGCCTTTGTAAGCGAGGGGGTACTGGTTTTTGAGGCAGTCACCGGATACTTAGCTATTGCTTTAGGTGCCCTATCCTGGTGGTTCGGCATCACCTTCTTTGTCAGCAAGGTGCGCAAGCAGTTCAATCTCAGAGGAATATGGATTCTTAACCGGATTATTGGCAGCATTGTAATGATTGTCTCTATCCTTGGGCTCATCTTTACTTTTACCGGCAAATCGCTCTACTGAGCAGGGAGGAAACAGCGTATGAAAGTGGCTCAACAACTCAAAGAAAAAAACATCGCGGAGTATCTGATTTATATGTGGCAGGTGGAGGACCTTCTGCGTGCCAACGGGTGTGACTTGGAGACACTGCGCAACCGCGTGGTGAACCGATATCCCGAAGAGGAGCGTCAGGCACTGGAGACCTGGTACTCGCAACTGATAGAGATGATGCGGACTGAGGGGGTGACAGAGCAGGGACACCTGCAGATCAACCGCAATGTCATCATCAACCTACAGGATTTGCATGCTACTCTGCTGGCCTCTTCCCGCTTTCCTTTCTACCATGCAGCCTACTTCAAGATGCTTCCCTACTTGGTGGAGCTAAGGCAAAGAAACGGGAAAAAGGAGGAGTCAGAGTTGGAGACCTGTTTCGAGGCAGTCTATGGCGTCCTTCTGCTCAGACTGCAGCAGAAGCCTATTAGCGAAGGTACCGCGCAGGCTATGCAGGCCATCACAGCCTTCCTCTCGCTCTTGGCCAACTATTATGAGAAGGAGAAAAAGGGGGAGCTGAAACTGGAGGAGTGAAGGGGATTTCAGTTGACAAGTTGATTCTTCAGTGGACGAGATAACGAATGGAGAAGTTGGCGAGGGGACCAGGGAAAACGATTAGGCGGGAAGAGGGGAGAAAGATTAACAGGTGAAGCAGAAGAGAAATATGAATATATTGGTAACGGGAGCCAACGGTCAGCTTGGCAATGAGATGAGGGTGCTTGCAGAAACTTATCAGCAACACCAATGGCTGTTCACGGACGTAGAGGAACTGGATATTTGCGACGAAAAGGCCGTAAAGCACTGCATATCTGAACATAAGATAGATATTCTTGTCAATTGTGCCGCCTATACCGCTGTGGACAAAGCGGAGGAGAACCCCGAACTGTGCAACAAGCTTAATCATCTGGCACCCGCCCTGCTGGCGGAAGCAGCCGAAAAGGCTGGTGCTGCCTTGATACATATCTCTACCGATTATGTCTTTGATGGCACCGCCCATCTGCCTTACCGTGAAGAGGCACTCCCCTGCCCCAATTCGGTCTATGGCATCACCAAGTGGAAAGGAGAGCAGGAGGTAATGAAGCGTTGTTCACGGGCCATGATTCTGCGCACAGCTTGGCTCTACTCCCCCTTTGGCAACAATTTCGTCAAGACAATGATTCGTTTAGGACGGGAGCGAAACAATCTCGGGGTGGTATTTGACCAGATAGGTACCCCCACGTATGCAGCCGACCTGGCACAGGCCATCCTGACAGCCATCCAACAGGGCATCCAGCCTGGCATATACCACTTCAGCAACGAAGGGGTGTGTTCATGGTACGACTTCACCTTGGCTATCCACCGGATAGCAGGCATCACCACCTGCCACGTTCGTCCGCTACACTCCGATGAATATCCTGCCAAAGCACCCCGTCCGGCCTACTCGGTCTTGGACAAGAGCAAGATCAAGCAGAGCTACGGAATCACCATCCCTCATTGGGAGGAGAGCCTTGTCCGCTGCATGGAGCGGATGAAATAACGGGATAGCCCCATACAAGTTAAATAATAACATACTCGATAACCCATAGACAACGACATGAACAACGAAATCAATCGTAGAAGAACTTTTGCCATCATAGCCCATCCGGATGCCGGTAAGACCTCACTCACCGAGAAACTGCTGCTCTTCGGTGGACAGATTCAGGTGGCAGGTGCCGTGAAGAGTAACAAAATCAAGAAGACCGCTACATCCGACTGGATGGACATCGAGAAACAGCGCGGTATTTCGGTCACCACCTCCGTGATGGAGTTTGACTATCACGACTACAAAATCAACATCTTGGATACCCCGGGTCACCAGGACTTTGCCGAAGATACCTACCGCACGCTTACCGCTGTGGATAGCGTCATCATCGTGGTGGATGGAGCCAAGGGTGTAGAGACGCAGACACGCAAACTGATGGAGGTGTGCCGCATGCGCAACACACCGGTCATCATCTTTGTCAACAAGATGGACCGTGAGGCCAAGGACCCCTTTGACCTGCTTGACGAGCTGGAGGAGGAGTTGAACATCCATGTACGTCCGCTGACCTGGCCCATCGAGAGTGGTGTGCGCTTCAAAGGTGTCTATAACCTCTACGAGCACAACCTCAACCTCTTCCAACCCTCCAAGCAGGTGGTGACGGAGAAGGTAGAGGTGGCTATCGATTCTGAAGAGCTGGACCAGCGCATCGGTGCTGCTCTGGCGGATAAACTGCGCAGCGAGCTGGAACTGATTGACGGTGTCTATCCGGAATTTACCACCGAACCCTACCTGAAGGGTGAACTGGCGCCTGTATTCTTTGGTTCGGCCCTCAATAACTTCGGTGTGGAAGAGTTGCTCAATACCTTTGTAGAAATCGCCCCCAGCCCTCGCCCCGTCAAGGCAGAGGAGCGCGATGTACAGCCCGAGGAGCCCAAATTCACCGGTTTCATCTTCAAGATTACGGCCAACATCGACCCCAACCACCGCTCCTGCGTAGCCTTCTGTAAAATCTGTTCGGGCAAGTTCGTCCGCAATGCCCCCTACTACCATGTGCGTCATGGCAAGACGCTACGTTTCTCCAGCCCCACGCAGTTCATGGCACAGCGCAAGACCACCATTGACGAGGCTT
>CAMGIP010000119.1 GCA_946056155.1 uncultured Mediterranea sp.
TCTCAGCTTCGATTTTGTTTTCTTGACGTTCATTTGCTTGGAAGAGGCCGGCATAGGGTTGCCATTGGGTCACGTGCAGCTGCTCTTCCGAGGCTTCGGGATGCTCAAGCAGGGTGCGACCCATGTAGTAGAGGCTCTCCAACGTGCGTACCGAGGTGGTACCGACAGCTATGGCGCGCCCGCCGTGGTCAATCAGCTTCTGAAGCGTGGACCGGCTCACGGAGATATACTCCGTGTGCATCTCGTGACCCGCTATTTCCTCACTCTTGACCGGTTTGAAGGTGCCTGCACCCACATGGAGCGTCAGCTCCTCCAGTTCCACCCCCTTGTCGCGGAGGGCATCCAGCACGCGAGGCGTGAAATGGAGTCCGGCGGTAGGGGCAGCTACAGAGCCCTTGATCTTCGAATAGACCGTCTGGTAGGTCTCCTTGTCGCTCTCTTGCGTCTCCCGGTTGAGGTAGGGAGGGATAGGCAGTTCGCCGAACACTTCGAGAATGTCGGCAAACGACACGGCGGGATTGTCCCACGTGAAGTCGATGCGATGGCTTGTGGAGCGACATTCGCCCCGTGTGGCCGTCAGCGTCACGGGCAGCCCCTTGACCGTCATCTCCCGGTGGAGGGCACCCTCTTTCCATTTTTTCAGATTGCCCACCAGGCAGAGCCATGCCACATGACTCGTCTGCTGGAAGTTCTGCGCATAGTCGGCCGGGAGGAGCGGCTCAAGGCAGAAGACCTCGATGAGTGCCCCCGTCTCCTTGCGGAAGTGGAGTCGCGCCTGGATGACTCTCGTGTTGTTGAAAATCATCAGGTCTCCCTTGTTGAGGTAGTCGGGAAGCGAGGTGAAGCGGGTTTCGCTCACCTCCCCCTGCCGATAGACCAACAGCTTGGACTGGTCGCGTACGGGTAGGGGAAACTTGGCGATGCGCTCGTCCGGCAGGGGATAGGCGTAGTCGCTGATGCGGATATGGCGTGGGTCTTGTCTCATCTTCTCTTCTTCTTGTTTTTTCGGCTGCAAACTTACAGAAAAATATGCGTTTCTCCTGCAATCTCCCCGTTTTTCCTCACTCGCTTTATTGTTTTTCCTCCCTCTTCGCGTAGTTTCTCGCGCTTTTTCTCTACTTTTGCCTACGCTATTGACCAAAAAGAAGATAGCGTCAACCCGAACAAGTATTGGAATCATCAGAAAGATAAAGTAGATCATCATGAATATTGGAGATAAAGTACGCTTTCTCAGCGAAGTAGGAGGGGGCATTGTGAAGGGATTTCAGGGCAAGAACCTGGTGTTGGTTGAGGATGAGGATGGATTTGCCATCCCGATGCCCATCAACGAGTGTGTGGTGATAGAGACCGATTGCTACAATATACCCACGCCTGCCTCACGCGCGGCCAAGCAGCGGGCGGAGGAGGAGGCTTCCCGTACATCGGCTGCCTCGTCAGCTTCGCGCAGCACTTCCTCACGTGGCATCTCGCAACAGGGCGTTTCGCAGGCGGCTCTGAAGCCTTCGGCACAGGTGGCCGCTTCTCATGCTTCGATGGAGGAGGGACGCTTCGCCTCAGGCAACTCGCGTGGTCGGGGGGCTGACTCCGGTCTCCAAGGAGTTGCCTCCCAGACTTCGGGCAAGGGGATGTCCGATGCCGCAGCAGCTGCACAGCTCTCGGTCTATCGTCAGCCGGAAGTGCGTGGTGGGGATGTGCTCAACGTCTGCCTCGCCTTTGTACCGGTAGATATCAAGGCGGTCAGCACCACCCCCTTTGAGGCCTACCTCGTCAACGACAGCAACTACTGCATCTACTACACCTACCTCTCGGCCGAGGGCAAGGCGTGGACTACCCGCTCCATGGGAGTCATCGAACCCAACACCAAGCTGATGGTGGAGGAGTTCGAAAAGTCGGCCCTCAACGAGCGCGAACGGGTGGCCGTGCAGCTGATTGCCTTTAAGGACAAGCGCTCCTTTACCCTGAAGCCGGCCGTGAGCGTGGAGCTGCGCATCGATGTGGTGAAGTTCTACAAGCTCCATACCTTTGCCGAGAGCGACTTCTTTGATACGCCCGCTCTCATCTACGACATCGTGAAGAACGATGAGCCTGTGCAGCAGGTCTATGTGGATGCCCAAGAGCTCCAGAAGGCGCTGCTGCAGAAGACGAAGGAGGAGGAGAGAAAGCCGCGCACCATCATCAGCCGCTCCTCCAAGAACGGTATCGTGGAGATTGACCTCCACATCGGCGAACTGCTGGATGATACCCGCGGCATGAGCAACAGCGATATGCTCAACTACCAGTTGGACAAGTTCCGCGAGGTGATGAACCAGTACCGCAAGAAGCGGGAACAGCGCATCGTCTTTATCCACGGCAAGGGCGATGGGGTGTTGCGGCGTGCCATCTTGGATGAACTGCGGCGCAAATATCCCACCTGCAAGGCGCAGGATGCCTCCTTCCAGGAGTATGGATTCGGTGCTACGATGGTGACGATTCATTAAGGAACTCCGTGGCTGACCTCTTCAGAGAGACTGTTCTGAGAGAGAAATCAATCTTCATTAACAACGTAACGAATGCTATATGGCTATGAACCAAGACAATATGGAGGAGATGTTTCCCGTGGTGGATGAGGAGGGGAACATCACCGGAGCGGCCTCACGCGGCGAATGTCACAGCGGCAGCAAGCTGCTCCATCCTGTGGTGCACCTGCACCTTTTCAACTCCAAGGGGGAACTGTACCTGCAGCGCCGGCCCCTCTGGAAGGATATCCAACCGGGCAAGTGGGATACGGCTGTAGGAGGTCACGTGGATCTGGGCGAGAGTGTGGAGATGGCCCTCCGTCGTGAGGTGAGGGAGGAGCTGGGGGTAACAGACTTTGTGCCCGAGACCCTTACCCACTATGTCTTTGAGAGTGCCCGCGAGCGCGAACTGGTCTTTGTGCATAAGACGGTCTATGACGGGGAGGTGAAACCCAGCGATGAGCTCGACGGCGGCCGCTTCTGGAGTCTTGACGAGATTCGTCAGGCCATGGGCAAGGAGATTCTCACACCCAATTTCGAGAGCGAAATCCAACGTCTGGGCTGGGTTTAAGAAGGCAAGCTACTTAATGACCGATTGGGGTCAAAGCTCTTTCTCCTTCATCAGTCGCTTGACGCGGGGTGCAAGGAGGATGAGCGACGTCATGGTGGGGATAGCCATGAGGGCGAAGGAGAGGTCCATGACCGCCACTACCGTGCCCAGCGGCACTACGGCAGCCACCACAATCATCACTAAGTAGAAGTAGTTGTAGTACTTGGCGTTCTCGGCGCCGAAGAGGAAGTTGGTGCACTTCAGCCCGTAGTAGGAGTAGGAGAACATGGTGCTAAAGGCGAAGAAGAAGACCATCACCATCAGCAGATATTGGCCCCAGCCGGGAAGCAGACTCTCGAAGGAGTGAAGGGCAATGTAGAGTCCCTTGATGCCTTCCGCAGAGCTATATTCGCCGGCAAGCAGGATGGGGAGTGCCGTGAGCGTGCAGACCAGACCCGAGTCTATGGCGGGACCTATCATGGCCACCAGTCCCTCACGGATGGGGTTGCTGTTGCGTGAGGCTCCGTGCATCATGCCGGCGGTACCCACACCCGCCTCGTTGACATAGGCGGCACGGCGTGCACCCGTAAGGGCTGTGTAGAGAATGCCGCCGATACCCGCCTCCATGCTGAAGGCCGACTGGAAGATGGATGCAAACACCTCGGGCAGACGGTGGATATTGAGGCAGAGAATGAAGGCCACCAATACCATATAGCCGCCCACCATCACCGGCACAATCTTGGAGGAGATGGCCGAGATGCGGCGGATGCCGCCGATGATGACCGAGCCTACTATCAGGGCGATGAGCACACCCATGACGAAGCGCAGCATCGGCGTGTTGGGGATGCCTGCTGGGGTGGTGAAGACCGTGGTGATGGACTCTACCAGCTGGTTGGCCTGCATGACACAAAGCGTGCCGATGAGTCCGGCCACAGCAAAGAAAGTGGCAAAGGGGCGCCACTTCGCGCCCAATCCGTTGATGAGCGTGTACATGGTGCCCCCTTGCGGTTGCCCTGCCGTATCATGACCGCGGTACATGATACTCAAGGCGCCTTCAAAGAATTTCGTGGACATTCCTACCACAGCGCTTACCCACATCCAGAAGATGGCTCCCGGACCACCTACGGTCAGGGCAATGGCCACCCCGGCGATGTTGCCCATGCCTACCGTAGAGGCAATGGCACTCATCAGCGCCTGAAATGAACTGATTTGCCCCTCAGCCCCAGCCTCGGAATGGCGGAGTGCCTTGATGGACCTGTTCAGATGGCGGACTGAGACGCACCCCGAATAGAGAAACAGGTACAATCCTCCACCAATGAGCAGGAGGAAGAGGGGATAGCCGCAGACAAAGTCGCTGATGCGGGTGATAAGATCGCTTAGGGTTTGCAGGAATGTATTCATCGAATGGTTTTATTTGGCCAGCTCTGCGATGACCTTCATGATTTCTTGTCCGATAGCTTCGGCCTCTTCGGGAGTCTGAGCTTCGCTATAGACACGGATGATGGGCTCGGTATTGCTCTTGCGCAGGTGTACCCACTTGTCGGGGAAGTCGATCTTCACGCCGTCGATGTCGTTGATCTCTTCGTTCTTGTAGATCTCCTTCACCTTGGCCAAGATGGCATCCACGTCGGTCTCGGGAGTGAGGTCCACACGGTTCTTGGCCATGAAGTAGTTGGGGTATGAAGCTCTCAGTTCGCTCACCTTCTTGCCTTCGTGTGCCAGGTGGCTCAGGAAGAGGGCGATACCTACGAGTGCGTCGCGTCCGTAGTGGCTTTCGGGGTAGATGACACCGCCATTGCCTTCACCGCCAATCACGGCATTCACCGCCTTCATCTTGGTGGTCACGTTCACTTCGCCCACCGCAGCTGCTGCATATTCGCAGCCATACTTGCGGGTCACGTCACGCAGGGCACGGGTAGAGCTCAGGTTGGAAACCGTGTTGCCTGGGGTGTGCTTCAGCACATAGTCGGCCACCGTCACCAGCGTATATTCCTCGCCATACATCTTGCCGTCCTCGCAGATCATAGCCAGACGGTCCACGTCGGGATCCACCACGAAAGCCACATCGTTTTTGCCCTCCTTCATGAGGTTCATGATGTCGCTCAGGTTCTTCTCCAACGGTTCGGGGTTGTGCTGGAAGTCGCCGGTGGGTTCGCAGTAGAGCTTCTCTACATGCTTCACGCCCAGCTGGTCGAGCAGTTGAGGCAGGATGATGCCGCCCACCGAGTTCACGCAGTCGATGGCCACGTGGAAGTCGGCCTTGCGGATAGCCTCCACATCCACCAGGGGCAAGGCCAGTACGCTGTCGATATGTTTCTGATTGTAGCTGAGGTCCTTGCGGTAGCTTCCGAGCTTATCCACCTCGGCATAGTCAAATGCCTCGGCTTCGGCAATGCGGAGCACCTCATTGCCCTCCTCCTTGTTCAGGAACTCGCCCTTCTCGTTGAGCAGTTTCAGGGCGTTCCATTGACGGGGATTGTGCGAAGCCGTGAGGATGATACCTCCGCTAGCACCCTCCATCACCACAGCCAGTTCGGTGGTAGGAGTAGAGGCCAGGTCGATATCTACGACATCCCAACCCATACCCATCAGGGTACCGGTCACTACGTTCTTGACCATTTCACCAGAGAGGCGGGCGTCGCGTCCCACTACAATCTTGTTACTCTTTACAGTACACGTTTTTCGAATCAGCGTGGCGTAGGCTGATGTAAACTTGACAATGTCCAACGGATTCAGACCTTCGCCTGCTGCACCACCGATGGTGCCACGGATTCCAGAGATAGATTTGATTAACGTCATAATAATACGATAATTAAAGGGTGAATAAAAAATTAGATGATTACTTTCTCAAAGCCTAGGTTTGGGAATGTGATTGATATATTGATTTCATTACTTCCAATACTTGATTTTATGCAGGTCGTAGAAGTAGGGATAGACATTCTGCATCGCGTAGTTGTGCCCCAACTTGGAGGGGACAATCAGCCGCACGTGGGCATTGTCGCGTACGTAGGTCAGTGCCACTAACCATCCTGCGGGTACGGTGGTGTCGCTGTAGTAGGAGACCATCACCCCTTTGGTAAAGGTTCCGGCAATGGAGGAGGAGGTGACGGCATACTTGAACTCATCCACATCGGGGTAGTGGAGGTTGGAGATGTAGGACTTAGAGCCGTAGCTGTTCTCCAAGAGCGCCTGCTCCTCGAAGCGCACCAGCACGATGTCGTTGGCCTTGACCGTATCGGCCGGATTGGTAGAGCCTTTATCCACAATCTGCATATAGACGCCGCTGGCCAACTGTACATATTCGTTCTTGCTGAGGTCAGTCACCGAGTCCTTGGCATGGAACTCGCTCTGCGAGATGACCGTGATGCTGCTGTCCTTGATGAAGGCACGGATGGCCGCATCCTCCTCTTCGCGCATCTCGGCATAGGTCTTGGTATTGTCACAGCCTTGGAGACCGCAGCCGATGGTCAAGCCCACCAAAGCAAGAATCAATAGGGTAAGTTTCTTCATTTCAACTGATTTATGTTTTTTCTTTAGTGCTAATTGAGTGCAAAAATAGTTTTTTTCATGGTCAACTGCTGAGTATTGAGCTTAATGTTCAATACTTTTAACCTTTGCTGCTCCACTTCTCGTTTCTTGCACTCCTCCTTCCTCTGCTTCTTTCGCTCACTATCTCCTTTCCCTTCTCTCCTCCCTCTTTCTCATCGCTCTTCCCGATTTCCTTCTCCTTTTCCCTTTTTTTTATGCCTGAGCGCACTCCAGGACTGGTTTGTACTCCTCCAAGGCCTGTTCAAAGAGGGCAACGGCCTCCTCCATCGTGGCGCCAACAATCTCTCCGCCCGAAGCGTTGAGGTGTCCGCCGCCGTGGAAAAACTCGGCCGCCATGCGGTTGCAGGGGAAGTTGCCCACCGAGCGGAGCGATACGCGGATGATGTTCTTCTCCGTATCCTCGCGCAGGAAGCAGGAGAGCACGGTATTCTTCATGCTCAGGGGCAGGTTGACAAACCCTTCGCTGTCGCCCCGGATGTAGTCGAACATGTCCTGCTCGCGCTTGGTGAGGGTAATCAGGGCAGCGCGGCAAGAGGGGTAGGTCTTCATCTGTGTCAACACGTGGCCCATCAGGCGGAGGCGACCTTCGGAGTAGGTGTTGAACACTTTGCGGTAAATGGCATCCTTGTCAATGCCTTTGGTGAGCAATTCGCTGATAATGAAATAGATTTCAGGGTTGTTGGAGTTGAAGGAGAAGCCTCCCGTGTCGGTCATCATACCCGTATAGATACACTCTGCACCCTCCTTGGTGATGTCGCAGAAGTAGCCCAGCCGGCAGATGAAACGGAATACCAGTTCGCTGGTGGAGGCCAGTTCCGGGTGGGAAACCACGGCATCGGTAAATTGGTCGGGCTGCGGATGGTGGTCGATGAGTATTTTCTTGGCCTGTGACTGGCTTACGGCATTGGCCATATCCCCGATGCGACTCAGCACGTTGAAATCCAAGCAGCAGATGACGTCAGCCTCAGCTATCAGCTGGTCGGCAAACTCGCTGTAGCGGTCGTAGAAGAGAATCTCCTTGCTGCCCGGCATCCATTTGAAGAAGTCGGGGAAGGGGTTGGGGGTGATGATGGTGGCCG
>CAMGIP010000120.1 GCA_946056155.1 uncultured Mediterranea sp.
TTGACAAACGAAAAGCTACGCTTCAATCCAGGCTCATCGCCATCGATGTACAAGAGGCTGGCCATTAGCTCTTTTAGGTCGTTAATCATGTCTGCACTCACTTCCGTCTCTTCGCCTTCTGCACCTGTCTCTTCATCGATGGTGCGTGTGGTCATCTTTGTGCCCTTGGCATTCAGCACTGCGATGAACTGATTCAGGGGAGCCGGGTCAACCGATTTCATCTCCCGGCCAACCTCGTTCCATACCTGCTTCATCTGTTCGATGGAGGGGTTCTGTGCAGACTCCTCGGGTTGAGGCTCATTGTCGTTACTGCATGATGTGCAGATTCCAGCCGTGGCCATCAGGGCCATCATGCTCCAAGTTAAAAATTGATGTCTCATACGATATAATTATTTGAAGTTTAGAAATCTTTTTATTTTGTAGGGCTGAAGCTTACCTTCTCTATGCCTTGTGGTGTGGGCTTGAGGTAGCCGGTCAGCTCTTCGTGGTAGCTGTTGTGATCCACCTTGCAGACAATGCTCATCCTGAAGGTGCCTTGATGCAGCTTGTATCCCTCGATGGAGAGTCCTGCGGGGAGTGTCTTCTTCATGCTGGCATCCAGCCGGCAGAGCACTTCGGTCTCTGAGCCACTGGCCTTCTCGTCGAGGATAAGGTGTACAGCCAGGTGCGGGTCGTCGGTGCCGTGACCCATGTTGCAGACCATGGAGTGCTTTACGGCATGGTCCTGACGCAGGTTGTTGGCGATGTCAAACAGGTAGATATGCTCTCCTTGGGGTGAGCGGACGTAGTCACTCATGCGGCCGTAGATATAGATGATGCCCTGCTCATCCATCTCGCAGAGGTCACCGCTGTGTATCCAACCGTCGCCTATGGTGGCTTTGGTCAGCTCTTCGTTGTTTAGGTAGCCTTTCATCATGGTGGCCGTTTTGGTGCGCAGTTCGCCTCTCATGCCGTAGGGCAACTCCTGGCCATCGGGACCGAAGATGCCCACGGTAAATCCGGGGAAGGGGTAACCCACGCTGATGCAGGGGCGTTTGTTCTTGGTGATGTAGCACCCTGGGCGCCAGTCGATGGTGATGACCGAGAAGGCCTCACTCATGCCATAGCCCGAGACGATGCCTGTGGAGGAGCCGTAGCGGTGGAGCACCTTGCTCATCCACTCCAGCATCTCCGGCGTACACCCTTCACCACCCATGATGGGCAGACGCAGGAAGCTGAGATCAGGTCGCTGCCCCTTCTTCTCCATCTCTTCCATCTTGGTACAGAAACCCTCCCAGCACTTGCCTGGGATGAGGGTGACCTGCGGACGGTGCTTCAGCAGGTTCTTGGTGAAAGTATCCACGTCGAGCCGTGGCTCGAGGATGCAAGTCATGCGGTGCTGCAGGGGCACCATGAGCAGCACGAAGAGCGCCGTGCAGACAAAGGGTGGCAGGTTGCAATAGACGATGTCCCCCTCGCGGAAGGGGTGCTCCTGCTCGTTGAACGCCAGGGCGTTGGTAAACATCCTCAGCATTCCTTCGTTGGTCAGGCCAATCTGTTTGGCCTGTCCCTTCTGTGTGGTGCCTCCCGAGGAGGAGTAGATGGCTACCCGTCCCGGTTTGTGTGGTGCCTCCACCTCCCCTTGGTATTGGCCGTAAAGGCGGATGGCCTTGTCGAGCGAGATATACTTGGGTGAGCGGTGGCGCACCTTGAAGCTCTTCAGCCAGTTGATGGTGCCGGCTATCTGCTTGAGGGGGCTGCTCATGCTACGCGTGGCATCGATGAGTACCACGTGCTCAAACTGCTCCCGTGCCAGGATCTCGCTGATGCGCTCTTCCAGTCCATCGAAGACGAAGGCTACGCGGGAGCTGCCCATCGAGCCGGAGAGGGCGGTGTGGCTGGCAGCCAAGTTGGGCAGGATGGCGGTAGCACCCACCAGATTGATGGCAAAGAGTATGCTCACCACCTCGGGGGTGAAGGGACTGAATATCAGGACATGTTCATCCGCTTTCACGCCCATTCCCTTGAGGACGCGGGCCCAAAGCTGCACGTCAGCAATCAGTTCCGAGCGCTTGATGTGGCGACCGAAATAGACGAGTGCATCGTGTCTGTCCTCATCGGCCAGCATTTCATGCTCTATGAAGCGCCACAGGCTGTTGTAGCGGAGCTCCTCCTTCAGTCGGCTGTTCGTTGTGGGGGCATAGAATTGCTCCCACGGCCGTTCTTCGGTAGGCTTTATGACTCTATCCTTTTTTGTTTCCATTTGTATCTGATGATTGATGAATTAGTTGATTGCTTGTAAAGTATGTGCCAGTTCGCTGGGATATTCACAGGCCACACAACGCAGGTAGTTCATGTAGGTGGTCATGAAGTGAATCAGAAAGCTGTTGCCTTCAAGGGTGGAAGGCAGCGTGTCATCGTACCAGAAGACGTTGCCACCCCGTTGGGCAAATAGCTTATACTGTTCACGGGCCTGGTCGTAAGGTATTCCTCCATCCTTGGGGTGGTGCGCCATGTAGAGTGGCGTCTGAGGCGTCCATTGGCTCCAGTCGTACTGTTCGGTCAGGATTTTCCTCAGCATACGTACTTTGGGTGAATCCTCTTTCAGGTGTCCCTCTTCGTCCAGCATGTCAGGAGCCAGGACGTCGCTCAGCCTCCATGCGGCGAACGAGAAGTCTCCAGCGAACATCATAGCATAGAAGCCAAAGTTCTTCATCCAAAGTTCGTAATAGCTACCTGTCATGTTGATGTCCGCATTAGGTAGATTGATGCTGAGCTGTCTGGTCTGCATCCATTCTGGCACCAGCTCTTTCAGGCTGTACCCCTCTCTCCGCTCAGCGGGAAGGGCTTCAAAACCATTCATCAGCGTATGCAACAGGCAGGTTGAGAAGGTATCTACCTGATTGCAGTGCTCCAGCACCTTGTCCAGACGCACCGGACCATTGATGGCTGCTGAGGAGTGGAGCCGTACAGACTCCTTGAACTGACTGGTTGCTTCCGTTTCGTAGTAGCGGGCAAAGGCCAGCAGATTGGGTGCTCCCAGTGAGATACCCCAGCTGGTGCTGTAGCCTTCGGGGGATAGAGTCACGTGGTGCTGCTTCATCAGCTGGAGTGCAGCCTCGATGCAGTCGGCCATCTGGATGGCATTGGCTGCGTGTGAGATGTTGCAGCTGCCTTGCTCTTCGCTGATACCATATCCCTCAAAGTCAGGCTCGATGACTGCTGAATTGTACAGTACGCGCAAACCGAGCTCTCTCTCTCTCTTGGAAGGAATAGTGATGTCGTACGGACGGAAAAAGAGAGTGAGGGATGTGAGTGAGTGGTTGAGTTTGGGACTAGAATAACGTGGGAAGGATACTCTTCCAGAGAGGGTAATCTCCCCACCCTTAGCCGATGTGCTCTTATAGTGGAATGCGTAGCTGGCAATGCCCCATGTCGCATCCTGTGTTCCTGCGGATTGGCTCTCCTGTTGGAACAAAGCTTCCAACTTGGGAATACGGGTGTTGTAAACGATGCGGTACAAAGGGTTGAGAATCTGATATAATTGGGCATTTTCGGGGTTAAGGTTGTTTTTTGCGTAGTACTCCATATACTCATCGGGTGAAAGGAATAGGCTGTCGGTCGCGACCACATAGGGGGCTTTCTCCTCTGCCTCAATAGGGGTAGTGGAGAGTTCCTCCTTCTCGTAGCAAGCGCTCAGCAGGGTGGCGAGTAGCAGCAGAAGGATGGTCGGTATGTGATGGCCTGTTGATAATCGCATAATCATGATGTCTTGGTGAGTTAATTGTATCTTGGTGACTTATTGCTCGAAGGATTGTAAGGTCGTACTCATCTCGCTGGGGAACTCGCAGCAGAGGGCACGGAACATGTCGAAATAGCTGATGGCAAAGTGAGTGAACATCGGGTTGTCTTCCAAGATATAGGGTAGGGTATCGTCCTTCCAGAAGACGTTACCACCTCGGCTTGCAAACGACTGATAGAGCCGGTGTGACGGTTCATAAGGTATACCGCCATCTTCGGGGTGGTGCATGAGGTAGGTTGGGGTCTGTGGTGTCCAGGAGTCCCAGTCATTCTCTTCAGCCAGTATCTTCCTCAGCACTTGCACTTTGGGTGATGCATCCAGCAGGTGTCCTTCGCTGTCCAGCATGTCAGGAGCGAGAATATCAGGCAGCTGCCATTGGAGCATCTGGTAATCACCAAAGATGAAGATCAGCATAAAGGAGCGATCCATCATCCAGAGGTCGTAATAGGTATAGGTCGCTCCTTCCAGTTCGTATTGCGTGGTCAGCATCCACTCCGGGATAAAGTCCTTCAGGGTATAGCCACCCATGCGCTGCGGGTCGATGGCCTCCAGTCCAGCCATCTGTAGATGGAAGAGCAGCGCCTTGTGATCATCCTGCTGGTTGTAGTACTCCAGAACCTGGTCAGCTGCCAGAGGGCCTGAGGCAGCAAGCGTAGAGTGGAGCCGGACTGCGTGCTTGAAGGAGTCAGCGGCCTCAGTCTCGTAATAGCGGGTAAAGGCCAATGCACCTGGTGCGCCCATGGAGATACCCCAACAGGTGGAGTAGCCGTCATCAGCCAGCGTTATGCGACGCTGCTTCAGCAGTTCGAGTGCGGCCTCCACGCAGTCGGCCATCTGCTGTGCCATGGCTTTGTTAGACAAAAAGCAGAATACCCTCTCTCCATTCGTCCCATAGCCTTCGTAGTCGGGTTCGATGACTGCTGAGTTGTGGAGCACACGTGGGGTCATCAGGCCTTCCCGCTCGGTAGGATATAGCATCTCTCCTGGTGTATAGGCATGCGATACGAGGGAGAGGGAGGTGAGCTTGTGGCTTAGCGCAGGATTCACGTATTGGGGGAAGGTGACGCGTCCGGAAAGGACAATCTCCTCGCCTTTGGCTGAAAGACTCTTGTAGTTGAAGGTCATGCTGGCGATATGCCAGGGCTCCTCGCCACGGCCTGCAGCCTGGCATTCTTCCAGCAAGATAGCCTTCAGCTTCGGCACTCGGTTGCTACTGATTGTGCGCAGGAATAGAGATTGAATGTCCGAAATCTGGCTTATCAAAGGCATGTAGTTTTCCTCGCAGATGTGGTCAGCATACGCATCGGGTGCGGTAAAGGTGCTGTCGGTCACCTCCACGTAGGGGGCCTCCTCCTCCGTGTCTGTTGAGGGAGGTGTGTCGATGTCCTCTATCTCCTCCTTCATGTAGCAGGCTCCCAGC
The DNA here is from genome assembly GCA_946056155.1 of uncultured Mediterranea sp. GTDB lineage: Bacteria > Bacteroidota > Bacteroidia > Bacteroidales > Bacteroidaceae > Bacteroides. The sequence continues at coordinate 5,202 of CAMGIP010000120.1, forward strand.
AGGGGGAGAAGCAGGATGATGAGGTAACTTGTCGCTGTGCGTCTAAGTATCATTTTCTTTTGTATATTTTTTTGTTTCTATATATAATAATGTATGGTGTTTCTGGGTCACTCTTCGTCATACATCTCCTCGGGGAGCAGGGTGGTGCTCATCTGGAGCATCTTCTCAATAGAGTAGTACAAGTGTGACAAGCCTATCTGCTGTAAGAGCCCGGCTACCTTATCCGAATGGAAATGTACCTCGCTGCTGCGTGCTGCAAGCCGGTTGTAGAGTTCCAGGGCCTGGCAGTAGGGCATCTGGTCGTCCTCTACCGCATGGGCCATGTAGATAGGGGTCTTAGCTGTCCAGTTGTCCCAGTTGCTGAGCTGTTCGAACAGTCGCATCACCACCTGTACCTTGGGGTTGCTACGGTCCAGATGGCCGTCCGGGGTACACATGTCGGAGGCGAAGATGCCACTCAAGGAGTTGAACGGCGTAGCTGTAGGGTCATCGTAGAGTAGCATTTCATTACCTACGTATTGTAAGAACTGATAGGCAGTGTACTCCAGTCCCTCATACTCCACCATGGTGGTCATCATCCATTCAGGGCAAAACTGGTAGTGGGCATATCCACCCATTTCACTCACAGGCAGGGCATTGAGGAATTTCAGCATTTGCTGAACCAGCCGTGGCATATAGTCCAGGTGCTCATCGGTGTATTCCGTCATGCGATGGATGAGGAACGGACCGCCGGCAGCGTAGCAGGACCTCAGCCGGATGGCTTGGCGTTGCTGTGCAGTGGCTTGCTGGTCGTAGTACTTGGCAAAGGCCAGCAAGGGTGGTGCACCGAGCGAGATGCCCCAGGCCGTAGAGTAGCCCTCATCGGCCAGGGTCACTCCGTGCTGCCGCATCACCTCCAGGGCTGCCATCACGCCATCCATGGTCTGACGGGCCAGCACATCAAACGATGCTCCGCAATGTGTACGGCCCGCTGAGGCTCCGAAGCCCTCGTAGTCGGGCTCTATGAGGGCTGAGTTGAAAAACGTGCGCATCATCATCGGGGTGAGGCTGTGGGAGGGGGCACTGAAGTCGGCTGGTGCTACGTGGTGATGGTGGATGGAGAGTGACTCCACGGTGTGAGGTTGTCTGCTGCAAGCCAGTCGCGGGAAGCTGACCCGTCCCGAGAGGATGATCTCCTCCCCCCTGGCCGAGCGGCTCAGGTAACGATAGACGTAGCTCTCCACCTGCCAGGGCGTATCCTTCTCGCAGGGGCAGTCGGCTTTCTCCTCCTCAAAGAGGCGGTTCATCTCCGGCAGACGGTTGATGTAGAGCAGGCGCAATCCCTCCTTGACGATCGGCTTTACCTGTGGCACCATCCGATAGGCCACCCACCAGTAGTCGCTTTCGCTTAGGGCATCGGCCATCGACCGGGGTGCAATCGTCATGCTGTCTGTGGTAGTCAGATAGCAGCTCTTCTCTGAGGTAGAGGGGGAAACAGGCTCCTCCTTGTCGTAACAGGCCGTCATCAGACAGACTGCAACGACCAGCAGGAATCCATGTAGTTGTATCGTGTAAATAGCTCTCATAGTAAGACATATTTAAATAATTACCGAATGATATTGGCAAATTTATTTAAAGAAAATGTTGTGGCCAAATCATTCCCTCCTAATTCTTTATGCTTGTTTGAGTTATTGAATATTTGCAAAGAATTTGAATAATTGACCGAGTTTTACCGATGAAAAGGACATTTTGAATGTGAAGAATTGTACTTTGAGCTCTTGAAAGTTGAATGGGTAAAGACGTAGAAAGCGTAACCTGTGACCCGGTCAGAACATCCGCCATCCGCCATAAAAAGCTGAAAAGAGCAGATTTGCTGCTACTCCAATGTGGATTCCTCCCATCAAATAGCCTTCTCCCATCGTTCTGGTATCATTCTGGTATCGTTCTGGTATTCCCAATACGACCACAATAGGAGTAGCATGGGACCAGCATGGGAGGAGCATGGGACCAGCATAAAATCCGTTTTCAAAGAGCGACTATCTTATCTTCCTCCTATTTCTGCCGGGTAACACTTGATAAAGATTGTTTGTATTCGCCTTATTTCCAAAGGATTATAGGTTATAAAAGACTGTCAGTACCCTTTCACATCACAAAAGTAGGCAATCCGCAGCACTCACAGTTGCTTTAGTTGCTTTACGTAAGGTCTGTTGGAGTTAATTGTGTTTATTTATGTTTTAGGAGTTGATTACATCGCAAAGACCCGCACCACCGCTGAGTGGATGGTGCGGGTCTTTGATATTGCTGAAAGCTATTCAGCCCACAGCCGGTTTATTTGATGAGGTCCCACTTC
>CAMGIP010000121.1 GCA_946056155.1 uncultured Mediterranea sp.
AGAGCAGCCAAAAGGGCGGTGTGGAATACCGTAACGCGGACAGAAAGAACAAAACGGAGACGATTCAAGAGATAACGATTAACAAGTAGCATTTCCTTTTTTAGCGGGGCATTCCGATGAATGTTCATACAGCAGACTCCCCTCATTGATAGTTTGGTCGTCAGATTTGGTCTATTGGATTATAATTGCTATTTTTGTGACGACAAACACCCTTTGTAAGTAACACAAACAAAATGTACTAAAACCATGAAGCAGTTATTAGCGCTTATCCTCCTTGCCGCTTGGACCCTGGGCGGCATCCATGCACAACATCGTTTTGTGCTTGACACTAAGAAACTTGGAGCCGAAATCCAACCTACGATGTATGGCATCTTTTTCGAGGATATCAACTTCGGGGCCGACGGCGGACTCTATGCCGAACTGGTGGAAAACCGCTCGTTTGAGTTTCCTCAACGGCTCATGGGGTGGAACTCTTTTGGGCAGGTGGAGGTGAGGGAGACCAATCCTGCTTTTGAACGTAACCCTCACTATGTCACACTCTCCCATGCGGGACATCCCGAGCGACAGACCGGTCTGGAAAACCGTGGGTTCTTCGGTATGGGGCTGAAGAAGGGTATGGAGTATCACTTCTCTCTTTATGCCCGCACTGCCGGAGTCGGCCGCATCCGGGTAGAGCTGGTGGGGAGCGACAATGAGGTGATAGCCCGCCAATCCATAGCTGTCAACGGCTCCTCGTGGAGCAGATACAGCACTACGCTCACCGCTACCAAGACCGATGCCAAGGGACTCCTCCGTCTCTTTCTGGAGAGTGAAGAGTGTGTGGATCTCGACCACATCAGCCTCTTCCCCGGGGATGCCTGGAGGGGACTGCTGCGTGCAGATCTGGTCAACGACTTGAAAGCGCTTAGGCCAGGTGTGTTCCGCTTTCCCGGAGGCTGTATCGTGGAGGGCACCGACCTGGCTACCCGATACCAGTGGAAGCATTCGGTGGGGCCGGCGGAGAATCGTCCGCTCAACATCAACCGCTGGAACGACTGCTTCCCCAACCGGCTCTATCCCAACTATTACCAGAGCTATGGACTGGGCTTCTATGAGTTCTTCCTGCTCGCTGAGGAGCTGGGTGCACAACCGCTGCCTATCCTCAATGTGGGAATGGCCTGTCAGTATCAGAACCTGACCAACGAACAGTGTCATGTGGCCGTGGACAGTCTGCAATCCTACATTGAGGATGCCTTGGACCTTATCGAGTTTGCCAATGGGGAGACCGATACTCCGTGGGGAAAGCTCCGTGCCGAGATGGGCCATCCTGCGCCCTTCAACCTCCGGTTTATCGGGATAGGCAACGAGCAGTGGGGACCGCTCTACGCCGAGCGATTGGAGCCGTTTGTCAGGGCCATCCGCTCCCGCTACCCCGAGGTCAAGATCATCGGATCCAGCGGTCCCTCGCCCGATGACAACGACGACAAGGGCTTCACCTACGGGTGGCGTGAGATGAGGAGACTCAAGGTGGATCTGGTGGATGAGCACTACTATCGCAACCCTGAGTGGTTCATGCAGAACGTGACCCGCTACGACTGCTACGACCGCAAGGGACCTAAGGTGTTTGCCGGCGAGTATGCCTGTCACATGGATGTAGAGCCATCGGCGGGTCCCACTGCCCGAAACTGCTTCGAGTCAGCCCTGATGGAAGCTGCTATCATGACCGGTTTTGAGCGGAATGCCGATGTGGTGCACATGGCTACCTATGCGCCTCTCTTTGCCCATGTCGAGGGTTGGCAGTGGCGGCCCGACCTTATCTGGATGGACAACCTCTCCACGGTGCGTACTCCCAATTATTACGTCCAGCAGCTCTATGCTTCGAACCGCGGGACTCATCTCCTGAAACTGACCGAAGAGGGTAGGCCCATCACCGGTCAGGACGGTCTATGTGCCAGTGCTGTCTATGATCGCACCACCCGTCAATACATCATCAAGATTGTCAATACCTCCGATGCGCCTCAGGCCGTGACTCTCACCTTCAGGGGGCTCAACCAGGTAGGGGCAGGTGAGGTCATCCAGTTGCGTGCCGATCGGATGGAGGCTTTCAATACGTTCGAGAACAAGGAGCTGGTAGTTCCGCAGAGATCAAGCCTTACGGTCGAAGGCAATGAGTTGCAGACCACGATTCCGGCAAAGTCCTTTATCCTGTATCGGTTTTGATGGTTAACGGATGTGAAAATATTCACAGATTCACAGTTCACAGTTTTTTTTCGGCCTCATCATGGCGATTGTCGGGGATTTTATCTACATTTGCATAAAAAAGTATGTCGCAGAGTTAAAATAATAATGCCATGTTTACAGAAGTTCTCAAAGCTGAATACGTTGATGGGTATCTGGTGAGATTGTGGCACTCCCATCTTAGCTGGGGTGTTCATCGGGTGAAACTGGTGTTGCCGCTGCTGGTGGCGATAGTGTGTCTGCTTGGTTCCGATTGTCGGGCATGTACCTCAGCTGTGGTGTCGGGCAAGGTGACGCCCGATGGGAGGCCGCTGCTTTGGAAAAACCGGGATACGGACTTCATGTACAACCACATGGCTTACGTCAAAGGAGAAAGGTATGACTTTGTGGCCAACGTCAACAGTGCCAACTTTCCCCAACGCAAGGAGGCCTGGATGGGCACCAACAGCGCAGGCTTTGCACTGATGAATACCCAGAGCTACAACCTGGTGGAAATCAAACCGGGAGAGGAGAGGGGAGAGGCCAACGGGCGTGTCATCTACCGCGCCCTGGAACTCTGCGCCACAGTGAAGGAGTTCTGCCACTTCCTCGACACGCTGAGCAAGCCCTCGTACATTGAGGCCAATTTCGGTGTAATTGATGCCTATGGAGGTGCCGCCATGTTTGAAGTGGACTATCACGGCTATGTGATGTATGATGCCAACAACCCCAAGGATGCGCCCTACGGGTATATTGCCCGCACCAACTTCTCTTTCGCCGGCAAGGTGAACGGTGGTTCCGGTTATGTGCGATACATGGAGGCTGACCGTGTGCTGATGAAGGCATCGGCCATGGAGGGCATCACTCCGAGACTGATCTTCGATTCGCTCTCACGTTCCTTCCGCAACGGCATATTGGAAGTGGATCTGCGAGACGGCTCGCATAACCGTCCGAAGGCTTCGGGATGGTTTGTCGATCAGGACTTCATTCCGCGCCACAGCACCTCCTGTTCTATCGTGGTGCAAGGGGTGAAGCCGGGTGAGAAACCGGAACTGACCACCTTGTGGACGCTCTTGGGCTATCCTCCCACAGGGGTGGTGGTACCGCTCTGGGTCAAGGACAATCTCCCTGCCATGGTGAGTTACGACAAGGAGCTGAAGGCTTCTCCCATGAGTCATGCCTCGCTGGAACTGGCCGAGAAGAGGGTTTTTGCCTACCGTCAAGGAATGGGTACCAGCAAGTATCTCCATTGGGAAGCACTTTGGAATCTCCAAGGCACAGGCTTGATGCAGCAGATAGCTCCCGTGGAGGATGCGCTTTTCCGTCTCGCCCTCCCCGTCATCGAAGGGTGGCGACAGAAGGGGAGCATAGACCGCAAGGAGTTGGAGCAGCTCTACCGGCAGCTGGAACAGCAAACTGACAAGTACAGGAGTGGCGAATAATTATTCATTATTCATTAGCTAATTATTCATTAAAGAAATGCTTCCCCTCACAACGCCTGTTGAAATGCCCTCGGGGCTGCCTAAGCTGAGCCAGAGGCTGCCGCTGCTGATGGTGGGCTCCTGTTTTGCCACTGAAATGGGTCTGCGCCTGCAGGAGGCAAAGTTCGACTGCGACCTCAATCCCTACGGTGTGCTCTACAACCCCCTCTCCATCGCTTCGGCTCTGGAGGAGATGGCCAATGGCAAAGGCTATACGCAGGAGGAGCTCTTTCTCTATCAGGGATTGTGGCATAGCCCGATGCATCATGGCGACTTCTCCTCTACCCATGCCAATCAGGTGTTGGATGCCATCAACGGCCGCATAGCCCATGCACACGCACGAATGCCCCAGTTGCAGCGGCTGGTGCTGACCCTCGGCACCGCCTTTGTCTATCGCCGCAAAGCCGACGGTAGGGTGGTGGGCAACTGCCACAAGCTGCCTGAAAGGGAGTTTGTCCGCGAGATGCTCTCCGTGGAGCAGGCTGCTGAAGCGTTGTCCTCCGTACTCACCCGACTCAAGACCCTCTCTCCGGAGCTGGAGGTGATGCTCACCGTCAGTCCTGTGCGCCACCTGCGCAATGGACTCTCCGCCAACCAGCTGAGCAAAAGCACCCTGCTGCTGGCCGTGAACAAGCTGCAACAGCACTTCGCAGGATGGGTGCACTACTTCCCCGCTTACGAAATCGTGATGGACGAACTGCGCGACTACCGATTCTATGCCGACGACCTCACCCATCCCTCCCGCTGGACCATCGACTACGTTTGGCAGAAGCTGGTGGATGAGTGCTTTACGCCGGAAGCCAAACAGATTGCAGCGGAGGCAGAGGCGCTCCGAAAGGCCCTTGACCATAGGCCCCTGCACCCCGACAGCGCAGCGTATAAGGCTTTTTTAGAACAAACTATGTTAAAAATAGAGCGACTTAGCGGAAAATATCCGTACTTAGACCTCCAAAACGAACATGAGTCATGTCTTACACGATTGAACAAATTGCAGAACAGATAGGCGCGCGCCGCATTGGAGAAGCTAAAACCATGATCCACTGGCTGCTGACCGACAGTAGGTCGCTCAGCTTTCCGGAGGAGACTCTCTTCTTTGCCTTGCCTACCCGCCGTAGCGACGGTGCACGATATGTGTCCGAACTCTATGCCCGTGGGGTGCGCAACTTCGTGCTCTCTGAGGAGAGCTATATCCAATATTTTACCCATATCGACTGGACCGGCCATCGGGTGGATACGCCCTTACCGGAGTCTAACTTCCTGCTCGTGCCTCATCCGCTGAAGGCGTTGCAGAAGCTGGCCGAGATACACCGTCAGCAGTTCCACATTCCTGTGGTGGGCATCACGGGAAGCAACGGAAAGACTATCGTCAAAGAGTGGCTGCACCAGTTGCTGGGGGCCGACCGTTGCATCGTGCGCTCACCCCGGAGCTACAACTCGCAGATTGGCGTGCCTCTCTCCGTCTGGCAGATGGACGAACAGCATGAGCTGGCCCTCTTTGAGGCGGGCATCTCCGAACCGGGTGAGATGAGGGCACTACAGACCATCATCAAGCCTACCATCGGCATACTCACCAACATCGGCGGTGCGCATCAGGAGAACTTCTTCTCGCTGCAGGAGAAGTGTATGGAGAAGCTGACGCTCTTCAAGGATTGCGACGTCATCATCTACAACGGCGACAACGAGTTCATCAGCAACTGCGTGGCCAAGTCGATGACCTCTGCCCGTGAGATTGCCTGGAGCCGCAAGGATATGGAGAGGCCGCTCTTCATCAGCAAGGTGGAGAAGGGCAGCGAATCGACCCGCATCGCATACCGCTACCTCGATATGGACAATGCCTACACGTTGCCCTTCATCGATGATGCCTCCATCGAGAACTCGCTCAACTGTCTGGCGGCCTGCCTCTACCTCATGCTTCCGGCTGAGGAGATCACCCGTCGTATGGCCCGCCTGGAACCGGTGGCTATGCGCTTGGAGGTGAAGGAGGGAAAGAACGGTTGCCTGATGATCAACGATAGCTACAACTCCGACCTTGGCTCGTTGGACATAGCCCTTGACTTCCTCTACCGGCGCTCCATGGACAAGGGACTGAAGCGCACGCTCATCCTCAGCGACATCCTCGAAACGGGACAGAATGCGCCTATACTCTACCGTCAGGTGGCGCAGTTGGCCTCCACGCGAGGCATACAGCGCATCATCGGCGTGGGGAGTGAGATCTCCTCTTGTTCCGAGTGTTTCCATATCGACAAGCAGTTCTTCCCCACAACGGAGGCGCTACTGAGGGCTATCTCTTCGGGAGCTTTGGTGCTCAAGGAGGAGATGTTGCTCATCAAGGGAGCCCGAAAATTCCGCTTCGACCAGCTGAGTGAGTATCTGGAGAAGAAGGTGCATGAGACCATCTTGGAGGTGAACCTCCAGGCCATGGTGGATAACCTCAACCACTACCGCAGCTTCCTCCACCCACAGACCAAAATGGTCTGCATGGTCAAGGCATCGGCCTATGGGGCCGGCTCTTACGAGATAGCCAAGACGCTACAGGAACATCGGGTGGACTATTTGGCTGTGGCGGTGGCCGACGAGGGGTCGGAACTGCGCAAGGCGGGCATCACGGCCGACATCATCATCATGGACCCCGAGATGACTGCTTTCAAGACAATGTTTGACTACAAGCTGGAGCCTGAGGTCTATAGCTTCCACCTGCTGGACGCACTGATACAGGCGGCGGAGAAGGAGGGAGTGACCCACTTCCCTATCCATGTGAAGCTGGACACGGGCATGCACCGGTTGGGCTTTGCACCGGAGGAGGTACCGCAGCTCATCGAACGGCTCAAGGGGCAGGATGCGGTGATTCCCCGCTCGGTATTCTCCCACTTTGTGGGTAGCGACTCCTCGCTCTTCGATGGCTTTACCCGTCGGCAGATTGAGCTTTTCGAAAGGGCATCGGCCGAGCTACAGGCTGCCTTCTCCCACAAAATCTTGCGCCACATCTGCAATACGGCGGGCATTGAACGCTACCCCGGAGCGCAGTTCGACATGGTGCGGTTGGGGATCGGCCTCTATGGTGTCAACCCCATAGACAACGCCATCATCCACAACGTGAGTACGCTCAAGACTACCATACTGCAGATTCATGAGGTGCCGGCCGATGAGACGGTGGGCTACAGCCGAAAGGGTACCCTGCAGCGCACTTCGCGCATCGCGGCCATCCCCATTGGCTATGCAGACGGACTGAACCGGCGACTCGGCAATCGGCATGCCTACTGTCTGGTCAACGGGCAACGCGCTCCTTATGTGGGTAACATCTGTATGGATGTCTGTATGATTGATGTCACCGGCATCGACTGTCGTGAGGGCGACCAAGTGGAAATCTTCGGCGACCATCTGCCTGTGACCGTACTCAGCGATGTGCTGGAGACCATCCCCTACGAGGTACTTACATCGGTCTCCAACCGAGTGAAACGGGTCTATTATATTTAGTGAGTGGATAAGACTGTTCCATTGGGAATGGATTCGGGGTTCGTATCTATTTGATATACTGTCAATTTATCAATACGATAGTGAATTGAAAAACCTGCGTCAACTCAATTGTAAATTGTAAATTGAAGAATCATCCCTTTCTGATAACGCCTGCAAAAATAACAGATAACAGATAACAGTTGTGTTTTTATCATCATAACGCTAATGACCGATTTGGGGATAAATTGAATAAACCT
>CAMGIP010000122.1 GCA_946056155.1 uncultured Mediterranea sp.
CGTAGCGGCCAGCTATACCGGACCTGCCATCACCATCTCCTTTGCCATTGCCGCCCTGGGCTGCTGTTTAGCCGGACTCTGCTATGCCGAGTTTGCCTCGATGATTCCCGTAGCAGGCAGTGCCTACACCTACTCCTATGCCACCATGGGCGAACTGATTGCCTGGATCATCGGATGGGATCTGGTGTTGGAATATACGGTAGCAGCCACCACGGTAAGCATCAGTTGGAGCCGTTATTTAGTTGTCTTCCTCCAAGGATTGGGCATTGAACTGCCCCATGCCCTTACCGCCTGTCCCTGGGATGGAGGCATCGTCAATATCCCTGCCGCTCTGATTGTAGTGGTGATGAGCCTCTTTCTGATTCGAGGCACACAGGGCAGCTCCCTGCTCAACGGTTTCATCGTCTTCCTCAAGGTTAGTGTCATCCTCGTCTTCATCGTTTTAGGATGGAGATACATCCATACGGACAACTATATCCCCTACATTCCAGCCAATACCGGCACGCTGGGCGAGTTCGGTTTCTCCGGCATCCTGCGCGGAGCCGCCATCGTCTTCTTCGCCTTCTTAGGGTTTGATGCCGTCAGCACTGCCGCACAGGAGACCAAAAATCCACGCCGCAACATGCCCATCGGCATCCTCATGTCCCTGCTGGTATGTACCGTCCTCTATATGCTCTTTGCCCATGTCATGACCGGAGTGGCCCACTATACCCATTTCAGCGGTCAACAAGGCATTGCCCCCGTGGCCATCGCCATTGATCAGATGGGGCAAGCCGATGCCGCAGGAGTCATCCACCCCGACTATCCTTGGCTCAATCGCGCCATTGTGTTGGCCATTCTCTTCGGTTACTGCTCCGTCATCATGGTGACCTTGTTGGGCCAGAGCCGCGTCTTCCTCAGCATGAGTCACGACGGCCTCCTGCCCCCTTTCTTCAGCCATATCCACGAAAAGTTCCGCACGCCTGCCCGGAGCAATGCCCTCTTCATGGTCATTGTCGGCCTACTGGCAGCCATAGTTCCTGCCCGGATAGCAGGTGAGATGACCAGCATAGGCACACTTATGGCCTTCACCTTGGTTTGTGCAGCCGTGCTCGTCGTACGCCGGACTATGCCCAACGCCCCCCGTGCCTTCAAGACCCCGTTCGTACCCCTGGTTCCTATCCTCGGCATACTCACCTGCCTCTGCATGATGGTTTTCCTGCCGGCCGACACTTGGATCAGACTGGTGCTCTGGATGCTGATAGGGCTGGACATCTACGTAGCTTACGGGATGAAGCACAGCAAGTTGGAGTCTGGAGGCAACCAGCGCAAAGGACAGACGGCCCTCCACTTCATCGGTCTCTGCCTCTCCATTCTCTGCATCATCACCGGTCTGTGGCACCAGCAGACCGTAGGTTGGGAAGAAGACAAGACCCTGCTCATCCTCTCCTTTCTCTTTGCCTTCACCCATACCGCCTTCTACCTCTGGCGCATGAGTCGGCAACACCGGAGCCCACAATCTCTTGCAGGGAAGTAGATATTAAAAGCAGATGCAAAAAGCCCCAAACCGCTATGAATTTGCGGTTTGGGGCTCAATCTCATGATAATCTTTCAGTATATGCTTACTTACGGGGCTTCAGTTGCTTGAAGAAGTCGTTGCCCTTGTCATCCACGAGGATGAATGCCGGGAAGTCAACCACCTCAATCTTCCAGATGGCCTCCATGCCGAGCTCAGGATACTCTACGCACTCGATGCTCTTGATGTTGTTCTGTGCCAGGATAGCAGCAGGACCGCCAATAGAGCCGAGGTAGAAACCACCGTGCTTCTTACAAGCATCCGTCACAGCCTGACTGCGGTTACCCTTGGCCAGCATAATCATGCTACCGCCATGGCTCTGGAAAAGATCCACGTAGGGGTCCATACGTCCCGCTGTGGTGGGACCCATCGAACCACACGCCATACCTGCAGGAGTCTTAGCCGGACCGGCATAGTAAATGGGGTGATCCTTGATGTACTGCGGAAGCTCTTCACCACGGTCCAAGCGCTCTTTCAGCTTGGCATGAGCAATGTCACGGCCTACGATGATGGTACCGTTCAGCGAAAGGCGGGTAGCCACGGGATACTTCGTCAGCTCCTTCAGCACCTCTGCCATCGGCTGGTTCAAATCGATGCGAACCACATCCCCTTCACCAGCCTGACGCAGTGCCTCAGGAATCAGCGAACCGGGATTATCATCCATCTTCTCAATCCAGATACCATCGGCATTGATCTTACACTTGATGTTGCGGTCGGCAGAGCAAGAGACACCCAGACCGATGGGGCATGAGGCACCGTGACGCGGCAGACGGATGATGCGTACATCATGAGCCATGTACTTACCACCAAACTGAGCACCTAAGCCAATCTTGTGAGCCTCTTCCAGCACCTGTTTCTCCAGTTCTACGTCACGGAAAGCACGTCCGTACTCATTACCCGTCGTAGGCAATTCGTCGTAGTAGTGGGTAGAAGCCAGCTTCACCGTCAGCAGGTTCTTCTCGGCCGAAGTACCACCAATGACAAAAGCAATGTGATAGGGAGGACAAGCCGCTGTACCCAAGGTCTTCATCTTCTCCACGAGGAAGGGGACGAGTGTAGCCGGATTCAGCACTGCCTTGGTCTCCTGATAGAGGTAGCTCTTGTTGGCCGAACCACCGCCCTTGGTTACGCAGAGGAAGCGGTACTCCATACCCTCCGTAGCCTCCAAGTCGATCTGTGCAGGCAGGTTGCAACGGGTATTCACCTCATCATACATATTCAGCGGAGCATTCTGCGAGTAGCGCAAGTTCTCCTCCGTGTAGGTCTTATAGACACCAAGTGAGAGCGCCTCTTCGTCGCAATAGCCGGTCCATACCTGCTGGCCCTTCTCACCATGGATAATAGCCGTACCGGTATCTTGGCACAGGGGCAACTTGCCCTTAGCAGCCACCTCTGCATTGCGCAGGAAGGTCAGGGCCACATACTTGTCATTGTCACTGGCCTCAGGGTCATTCAGGATCTTAGCCACCTGCTCGTTGTGTGCTCTGCGCAACAGGAACGACACATCGCGGAAAGCGGCATTGGCCATAGCCGTAAGTCCCTCTTTTTCAATCTTCAGGATGGGTTTACCTTCAAACTCGCTCACCGACACGTAGTCTTTGGTAAGCAGATAATACTCAGTTTTATCTTCGCCATGCTCAAACATGGGCTGATAGTGGAACGGAGGATTTGCCATATTATTTAAGTATATTGGTTAAGTGTTGTTGTTCTTCAGTTGACCAATCATTGCAGTTGACGAACCGCTGCATAAACAAGCGGTTTCAACCGACCAATGCTTTGGTTCACAAAGTTACGAAGTATTCCTTTGCGAATAGTCTTCTTTATAATAATTAACGTTATAAGTCAAGTTGCACGCCAAATGGTTCACTTAGCCGTCCATAGGTTACTCACTCAGTTATTCACCATGTTGTTCGCCGGTTATTCACAAGTTATTCGAGGTTATTCACCAGATTATACCAGACTATTCACTAGGTTATTCGAGGCTATTCACTCGGTTATTCGAGGCAATTCACCGAGTTATTCGAAGTTATTCACCGAGTTATTCACCGAGTAGCAGGCAAGTTATTCACCACTATGGGCTATCACTTTGTGCATACGCGCTATCAGTTCATCACCAAGGGCACTCTTAGTCTCAATGTGTCGCAGCACGGCAGTCACGAAGGGATTGCTCTCGAAGTCGCCACGTACCTGTTCAAAGTCAAGCTCCTTCTCCAAGCGTGATCCGTCAGCTCCGAATCCAGTCATGGAGGCGAGGGAGAACTCCTTCTTGGCATCCTCATAGACCATCTTGTCCAGTCCGATGACCGCCTCTTTCCACTGTTCCACAATTCGGACGATATCGGCTGCTGTGATAGTCTCGGGCGAGATGCCATAGAACTGCTCCAACTTCTCGTAAGCCCAGGTCCATTCGTAGGTATAGTAGTTGAGGTGCATCCGTTCAAACTCGGCATTGATGTACTTCAGCCGGTTGATGCTGCCCTGTTCGATACCGTCCACCAAAGCGTCAATCTCGCTCTTGGGAGCAATCAGTCCAGAGATATCGACCCATTCACCCTTTCCGATAATAGTATCGGGACGCAGACGAGCGCGAATCTCCTCATCACTTTGAAAGTCGATTCCCTCCAAGCGTTTGATGACCGAGTTACCGAGAAACTTGTGGATGGCCGTACGATAGAAGCCGATGCCCTTCTTGAGCGAAGAGTTACGTATCTTGGTGCTGTGGTAGGAATAGACATCCGAGAGTTCACCACTGGCCTTGCTCAGGTTCTGGAGGATCTCAATACCCTTGAACATCTTCTGTACCGTATAGGGGCTCAGCAAGTTATAGTTGATGAAGTCCAGCTTGTTGGAGTCGGTGCGGCCATCGCGCTTGGGCCACTTCTGCGCATCACGTATGGTGCCCACACTACGCAGGTTGACACCCGGCACCAAATAGGTGGTGTTGTTCTGCTCGATGAGGTAAGAAAAAGGTAGATTGCTGGTGTCGGCATGTCCCGTATGGCGGCCCATGACCAATGAGAAGGCACCCACACGGGCAGGCCAAAGGACGTATGAGTCAGAGGTAGTTTTGGCACCCCGCTCCAATGTACCCTGGTGGATAGGTCCCAGCTTGTACATGTGATTGCTCTGGTTAGAGCCCGAACCAGCATTCATAAAGGAGAACATACCCGCAATAAGCAGCGTACTCTTGTGGTGGGTCACCGTAAACGGCCCCGCAAAAATCGCACACGCTTCACCATTTTCACCCTGACAGTTGCTGAAGAAGAGCGAGTCACCGGCCGAATAGTTGTGACCCAGCTTACAAGCTTGTCCCACGAAACAGCGGGTGAGCATCGCCCCATCATCCACGTGAGAACCGCTGGATATGATGAAATCGTCACAGATGACCCCATGACCAATAAAGACGGGCGCCTCCTGACTACTGTTGATACTACCGTTGTTCAACCGGCAGGCCCCCGATACGGTGGCATAGTCGCCGATTCGTACATTCTTCACCATACCCGTGTTGGTCAGCGTCACGTAGCATCCCAATGAACCACGGTCCGAAGCATGCTTATGGCTGTAATAGTCAGCAATCTCCTTCATCCGAGCCGTCAGTTCCGGCCGATGGCGATAGAGTGCCATGATATAAGCCTGATGGGCAGAGAGTTTGTCGCTGATGGTCACTTCACGGCCACCCGTTTCATTCAGTACAGCCACCTCTACCCCATTGCCAAAGCAGGAGAGTCCCTCCACCATCAGCACATCTACATTCTCCACATAGCAGTGGTGGCTGATGTCATAATTGGCAATATAGTTCTGCACATGAGCGATGTAGCAGTCATCACCCACTGTTACGTTATGCAAGGTCACCTGACGTAATCCCGCGTGTCGCTTAAGCCCACCGGGCAAGGTAAAGATATGGTTCATGGCACCTATCTTCACGGTGCCGCTAAAATTCACCTCCTGAACATATTCAGGTCGGAATTCCTCTGATACCCAAACCTGACTCCAATCTTCAGCTGAACATTTCTGTGCCAGTAGCTGATTCTGTTCGTTCTCCGTTAAAAGTCTGTATTCCATTGTCTATGTATTATGGTTTCACATATAAAATCGGTACTCAAGAAACATTCATTTTTCCAAGAGGTCGGTTCATTCAGCGTATTCGTTCTGATAGAGGAAATCGTTATAGGGATACTTCTGCACATGCAGCTCCTTGACCCGCTGATAGACCGTCTGTTTGAACTCCTCCAAATGGGTACGTTCGCGTGCTGAGATAAAGAGGCAGTTGTCCTCCATCTTCGCCATCCAGGTACGCATCAACTCCTCCAAGGTCCAGTTGGCCTTGGTACGGGGAGTGAGGTCGTCCTCATCCTTTTGTATATAAGTATAGGCATCAATCTTGTTGAAGACAATCATCATCGGCTTACCACCGGCGCCAATATCGGCCAGTGTCTTGTTCACCACCTCAATCTGTTCCTCAAAGTCGGGGTGAGAGATATCTACGACATGGAGCAGCAAGTCAGCCTCGCGTACCTCATCAAGCGTTGATTTGAAGGAATCGACAAGATCCGTGGGCAACTTGCGGATAAACCCAACGGTATCACTCAACAGGAAAGGCAGGTTCTCGATGATTACCTTGCGCACCGTGGTGTCCAAGGTGGCAAACAGTTTGTTCTCGGCAAAGACCTCGCTCTTGGCCAAGAGATTCATCAGGGTACTCTTACCCACGTTGGTATATCCCACTAAAGCCACACGAATCAACCGTCCGCGGTTCTTGCGTTGAGTAGCCTTCTGCTTGTCAATCTCCGCCAGACGCTCCTTGAGCAGCGACATTCGGTTGAGGATGATACGGCGGTCCATCTCCAACTGCGTCTCACCCGGTCCACGCAGACCCACTGAGCCCTTACCACCTCCGGCACCCGAGCCACCGCCTTGACGTTCCAGGTGTGTCCAAAGCCGCTGCAAGCGGGGCAACATGTAGCGATATTGTGCCAGTTCCACCTGTGTCTTGGCATTGGCCGTCTGTGCACGCATGGCAAAGATGTCGAGTATGAGCGATGTCCGGTCCAGAATCTTCACCTTCAGTTCCGCCTCGATGTTTCGAATCTGCTTGGCCGAGAGTTCGTCATCAAAGATGACCATACCCACCTCTCGTTCCGCCTCCTCCTCTTCGCGGATATATCGGCTAATCTCTTCCAACTTGCCTTTGCCGACGTAGGTGACCGAGTTGGCTTGGTCGAGCCGTTGGGTAAAGCGTTTCACCACAACAGCCCCAGCCGTATCAGCCAGGAAAGCCAGTTCATCGAGATATTCATTGGTCTTCCGTTCGTCCTGAGTCTGCGTAATCAATCCCACCAGTACCGCTGTTTCAGCCTGTACCTCAGAGATTACAAATTCTTTCATTGCCATATTAATCGACTTTCAAAATGCTAAATTAGTGGGGGCGAAGATAGTGCAAATTGAGAGAAAAAACAAAAAATCAGACAAAATTCGCCGCAATCAGAACCCATAATTAGGTTAAGATTGCGGCGAATCGATTTTTATCAGAGATAATCTCTATCTCTATGGATTCAAGCTCTTATTCTTCTGGCAAATAGAATACCTCCTTGTATTGACCGAAAGAGCCGGCACTTACTGTCAGTTCTAACTTAACAGAGATGACACCGTCAACCAATTCACCGGAGCCAGCGACATAAGTTGTACCATATCCCTCGAGATCACTCATAATAGCTTGCTTAGCTACCGTGACAGTCTTGCCATCAGTACCCACTTTGAAAACTACATTATAACCCTCTTCATAGGGCG
>CAMGIP010000123.1 GCA_946056155.1 uncultured Mediterranea sp.
ATGTTCACGGGCTATACGCCTGCAGAGATTGGGATGCATACCAACGGGGCTCCGATGCCGGACTCGCTGCAGACGCAAACCTTGGGCAATCGGATGGCAGAGGCGGGGTATTCCTGTGCTTATGCAGGCAAATGGCACGTACCGACTGCGGAACTGCCGGACAGGGTGGCGTTCGGATTTGAGAAGCTGCATGGGCATGATGACTACGGACTGGCGGAGGCGTGTGTCCGATTCCTCCAACGTAAGCATAAACGCCCCTTCTTCCTGGTAGCATCTTTTGACAATCCGCACAACATCTGTGAGGTGGCTCGCACACAGAACCCGCCCTTTGCACAGCTGACGGACACCACCACGGCATGCTGTCCGGGGCTGCCGGCCAACTTCATGCCGGGACCCTATGAACCGGATGCTCTGGCTTTCGAGAAGCGTCAGAACCAACGCCTATACCCGACAACGAACTATACGCCTGACCAGTGGAGGCACTACCTCTATGCCTACTACCGACTGGTGGAACGGGTGGATGCGGAGATTGGCAAACTGATAGACGAACTGGACCGACAGCAGCTGTGGAAACATTCGGTGATCATCTTCACGGCAGACCATGGCGACGGATGTGCGGCTCACCAATGGAACCAGAAGACGGCGCTCTATGAGGAGGTGGTGAATGTGCCTTTTATCCTCTGTCTGCCAGGAGGAAAGCAGGCGGGCAAGGAGTTGCCAACGCTCATCAACAACGGTACGGACCTGATGCCTTCGCTGCTCGACTGGGCGGGTGCTCCCCGAGCGGAGGGACGTACAGGGGCTTCGCTGAAGCCGATTGCAGAGAAGGGTTTGACTGCAGCAGATGCGCTACACCCCTACGTGGTGACGGAGACCAATTTCCTACAGACAGCAGGTACCTTGGGCTGGATGGTGCGTACGCCCCGATATAAGTATGTGCTCTACGATACGGGACGCTACCGCGAACAGCTCTTCGACATGGAGAATGACCGGGGCGAACAACGCAATCTGGCCGTGGAGGAACGTTATGCTGAGGTGCTGGCCCGGCATCGCCGTATGCTGTGCGAATGGGCTGAGCTTCACCCCTCCTCCTCTACCCGACTGATGAAGAAGTATATTCCGAACAACAGTCAATACTCATCAACTCATACATTGTCAACTCGTTAACTTCGAGCAAGTTTATACCCTGTGTAGTTTAGATATTGAGCAGGAAATAAGTAACGGGCAAAGTATGTATCGACACCCTTTGAGGTACATCGGCATACTTTGCCCGTTTTCTATACATATAATTTCCAGTCAAGCAGTCAGATAGAGAATTTTTGTCACCTCACTAACGTGTTAACTCATCAACTCAATTGTAAATTATAAATTGTAAATTAAAAAATCTCACTTATTGGGTTCATTCCATTTCTTGGTGGCGGTGCAGACCATGTTGAGCACCTGATCGCCGGCTTGCATACGGAAGTCACCCGCTTCGAGCACCCACTTGCCGTCGTAACCGACAAAGGCGAGGTCGCTACCCTTGATTTTCAGGGTCACCGTCTTGGTTTCACCGGGCTGGAGAGAAATCTTCTCGAACTGACGCAGACGACGATTATCAGGGGTGAGTGAAGCCACAAGGTCACTGCTGAAGAGCAGTACACTCTCCTTGCCGGCCACCTTGCCGGTGTTCTTCACATCCACCGAGAAGGTAATCACGTCATCAGCGGTGAACTGCGTCTTGTCGGCACGCAGGTTGCTGTAGGCAAAGGTGGTATAGCTCAAGCCGTAACCGAATGCCCACTGTACATTAACCTGAGCGTCGTAATTATAGGCTCCCTCCATCGCCTTACCGATGTGTTCACAGGGCTTGTAGTCGTAGGTAATCAATGAGTTGATCTCCTTGGGATAGGTGAAGGGCATCTTGCCGCTGAAGTTGGCATCGCCAGCTACCAGATTGGCCAGTGCATCGCCACCATAGTTACCAGGCAGCATCACGTGTACCACCGCCTTAGCCAGCGGTTCGATATCAGCCATGATACGGGGACGACCCTCATTGAGCACGATGATAATGGGCTTACCCGTCTGAGCTAACGCCTTGACCAGATTGCGCTGGTTGGCAGACATCATCAGGTCAGTCAAGTTACCAGGCGTTTCACAATAGGAGTTCTCGCCGATGCAAGCTACGATGACATCGGCCCCAGCAGCGGCAGCTACAGCCTTCTCAATCTCCGGCTCATTCTCATCCCACCAGTTGCCGCCTTGCTTGTAGGTTACACCGGCTTCGTAGATGATATTTTCGGCACCAAACTTATTGGTAAAGGCCTCGAGGATGGTGTTATAGGGGGCACCACACTGCTCCAAGTCGGCCTTATCACCCTGCCAAGAGTAGCTCCAACCACCATTCAGCGTACGCATTGAATTGGCGTTAGGACCTGTAATCAACAGCTTCTTGCCCTTAGCCAAGGGGAGCATATCGTTGTTCTTCAGCAGCACGATACTCTCCTCAGCAGCCTGCAGAGCGGCAGCAGCATGCTCTTTACTACCAAACAGGGGGAAGTCATTGAAATCATAATAAGGGGTCTCAAACAGACCCAGACGATACTTCATACGGAGTACACGAGCCACGGCATCATCAATACGGCTCATGGGTACCTCGCCCTCTTCCACCAGTTGCTTCAGCAAGGTGCAGAAGTCCCAGCTGTAGGGGTCCATCGACATGTCAATACCGGCGTTGATAGCCAGTTTGATAGCCTCTTTCTTATCCTTGGCAATGTGGTCGCGACTATAGAGATTGTTGATATCGGCCCAGTCGGTCACCACCATACCATCCCAGTTCAAGTCGTTCTTCAACCACTGGGTGAGGTATTCATAGTTAGCATGCAGGGGGAGTCCGTTGTTCATGGCCGAGTTAATCATCACCGAGAGAGCACCGTTGCGCACCATCTCCAGATAGGGAGCGAAGTGCTTCTCGCGCATATCCTGCGTCGTGATGCTTGAGGGGGTACGGTCCTTACCGCTCACAGGAACGCCGTAGCCCATGAAGTGCTTCATACAAGCAGCTACATGGTACTTGTCAATCTGGTTAGGATTCTCGCCCTGGAAACCGAGAACCGACTCACGGCCCATCTCGGCGTTCAGATAGCAATCCTCACCATAGTTCTCCCACATACGGGGCCAACGGGCATCACGACCCAAGTCGGTCACCGGAGCATAGGTCCAAGGAATACTTCCAGCCTTGGTTTCGTAAGCAGAGATGCGTGAGCCCTCGCGAGTCAAGGCACGGTTGAAAGCGGCACCCATGTTCACACCCTGCGGGAAGAGCGTACCACCCAACGTATAGGTGGTGCCGTGGATCTGATCGACACCATAGACGCAGGGAATGCCAATCTCCTTCATCGACTTCTCCTGGATGCGCTTGATGATGCGCTGCCACTCCTCACGGCTAACAGCCAGACCATTGGGAACATTGAGGATAGAACCTACTTTATACTTGGTGATGACAGAATCCAATTTAGCCTCATCAATCTGGAAGCCCTTGGCATTCTCAATCTCCTGAATGCGCATATAGAGACGCATCATCACCTCCTGAGAAGGCTCGAGTTTCTTCACGTCGAACTCCTTCTCTAATTTATATTGTTTAACCAGTTTCTTCAGGAACTGCGGCGTAACCTGATTAGGCTGGATGCCCATAAAGGGGTTGACCCGTTTCTGAATCACATCAATGGTCAGTTCGCACATCTGGCCCACCTTTTCGTCGAGGGTCATCTTCTTGAGCCATTGCTCAATCTTTTGTTCCATCTGCTCATCGCGTGGAATTGCCGGCTTCTGCTGAGCCGTTGCCGTCAGCAGAGAGGCTGCTGCCAGCAGAGAGAGAATCATTTTCTTCATGATACGTTGTCGTTATGATTGTGTAGAATAATTTACCGTGAAAAAGATAGCATTAATCCTTTAAACAAAAGAGAGGCTAAGGTATATTTAACGCCTCAGTCTCCCTTTTTTTATCTATTCACCCTATTGTAGGAGAAAATGAGATTAACGCTTCAAGATGTTCAGCTGCTCAGGCTTTGCAAAGAGCGGATGAACAGCAGCTGAAGAGGCAGCCACTTCGGCAGAGAGGGTAGCGCGGATGTCGCGGCTGTTGGCAGCCACCAAGAACTGGTAGTTACCTGCAGCCACCTTCCAAGCATTCTCCTTGCAGCAGAAGGAGGCCAGATCGGCTGCGGCTACACGCATTGTAAGTGTACTGCTTTCACCGGGTTGCAGCAGAGCGGTCTTAGCGAAGGCCTTCAACTCCTTCTCAGGTTTGTTGCTCTTAGCGGCATCAGGAGCTGCTACATAGAGCTGTACAGACTCCTTACCAGCCACCTTGCCCACGTTCTTCACCTCAACCGATACCACGTAGGCATCGCCGTCGGCCTGAACAGAGGCATTGCTGTACTCAAAGTTGGTGTATGACAAACCAAAGCCGAAGGGGTATGATACCGCCTTGTTGAAGCTGTCGAAGTAGCGGTAGCCCACGTAGATATCCTCCTCATAGAGGGTGTAATCTACGTTGCGAACATCGCTCTTCTTCGCACCGCTGTTGGTAATATCCAGATTGGCTTTCTGGTCGATGGGGAAGTTGTCAGATGAGGCGTGATCGGTGAACTTCACGGGGAAGGTCATGGTCAGCTTACCGCTGGGCGAAGCCTTACCGCTCAAGATGTCGGTTACGCTGTTACCACCCTCCTGACCAGCCTGCCATGCCAACAGGATTGCATCGGGCAGGTTCTTCCAAGAGGCAGTTTCAATGACACCACCAATGTTGAGTACCACAACCACCTTCTTACCGGCTGCGTGGAAAGCTTTGCAGACGTCGGTAATCAGCTTGTTCTCCTCCTTGCTGAGGTTGAAGTCTGCTGAGGTACGATCCAGGAACTCACCAGAGAGGCGACCCAGCGTAATGAGAGCCACATCATTAGCAGCCACCTGCTCGCTCAACTGAGCGGCTGTCAGCGCCATCTCGGTAGGCAGAGGAGCCGGCATGAACTTTGCGAAGGGGCCTTCGGGTTTGAACTTTGCACGCTCAGCCTTCATATAGGTCTCATAGACAGGCTGCATGCGCTCGTCCACCTGATAGCCACCATTCTTCAAGCCATCGAGCAGAGAGACGGTGTAAGCACGGTTCACGTTACCCGAACCGGTACCACCGGCGATGAACTCGTAAGAGGTGCAGCCAAAGAGGGCCACCTTCTTCACGTCAGCACCGAGAGGCAGAGTGGCGTTTTTGTTCTCTAACAGTACCATACCCTCGGTCGCACTCTGACGCGTTACAGCAGCATGAGCCTGCAGGTCGGGCTTGTTAGAGTATTTGTAACCCTTGAAGCGAGGGGTCTTCAGAATCATCTCCAAGATACGGCGCACGTTGCGGTCAAGCACCTTCTCATCGAGCTTGCCCTGCTGTACGCCCTCAAGAATCTGGGTGTACTGCTCTGAACGTCCGGGTTGCAGCATGTCGTTGCCAGCCTCCATCTGAGCCACGGCATCCTTACCGCCAAACCAGTCTGTCATCACCATACCCTTGTAGCCCCACTCATCGCGAAGAGCGACAGTTTGCAGTTCCTTGCTTTCGCTGGTATAGGTACCATTCAGGTAGTTGTATGAGGACATCACCGTCCAGGGATCGCTCTCCTTCACGGCGATTTCAAAACCCTTCAGATAGATTTCGCGTACGGCGCGAGGTGAAGCCATTGCATCGTTAGCCATACGGTTGGTCTCCTGGTTATTGAGGGCAAAGTGCTTGATGCTGGTACCTACGCCCTGGCTCTGTACGCCACGCACATAGGCAGCCGCCATCTTACCGCTCACCACGGGGTCTTCTGAATAGTACTCGAAGTTACGTCCGCAGAGGGGGTTGCGGTGGATATTGAGCGCAGGAGCCAACAGCACGTCAGCACCATACTCCAGCACCTCATTACCGATGCTCTGACCTACGCTCTCCATCAATTGTTGGTCCCAAGTAGAGGCCAGCAGCGTACCGATGGGGAAGTGTGTGCAGTAGTAGGTAGCCTCATCGCCCTCGCGAGTGGGATCGATACGCAAGCCAGCAGGACCGTCGGCTAATACCACTGAGGGGATACCTAAGCGGGCAATAGGATAGGTGGTTCCGGCAGCACCGGGAACCAGTTTCTTCGTTGAGCCAATCACGGCACTATCGCCAGAGAAGCCAGCCATGCCGGTACCAATCACCAGATGAACCTTCTCTTCAAGTGTCATGGCGGCAATCACGTCATCGATAGACGACTTGCCCAGCTGAGGCACTGAGGGGCCACATGCGGTCAATGCCACCGCAGCAGCTGCAAACAGGATTTCTTTCTTCATTGTTCTATGATTAATGTTGACGAATATGTTTTCTGAGTTAACGAGTTGACGAGGCTTATTTTACTTGAACAACTTCGGAGCAAACTCGGTGAGGTAGATACGCCAGTTTTTCCAGATATGGCCTTCGCCCGTTTCGAAGTACTCGTACTTGTAGCCCTTTTCATCAAGCATCTTGCGGTAGTCGGTATTGGCTTTGTAGAGGAAGTCGGTGTTGCCGATAGCGATGTAGTAGAGGGCGGGCTTCTTGGCAAATTGAGTCTTCAACTTGGCATCGAAATCTTTGTAGATGGGTGAATCAATCTTCTGGTCGGGTAAGATGGCAGCAGAGAAGAGACCTACATAGTCGAACATATCGGGGTTCTGCTTGGAGATGTGGAGTGAGTGGAAACCACCCATCGAGAGGCCGGCAATGGCACGTGCCTTCTTGCTCTTGATGGTGCGGTAGTGGCTGTCGATATACTTCACCACATCAGGGAAAGCGGTTTCGAATGAGCCCTCCATCGTCTTGGGCAATTGCATGTTAGGAGCCACAAAGCCGTTGCTGGTTTCACCGGGGGCAGCCTCCTGAGAGATGTTACCGTTGGTCATAACTAAAATCATAGGTTTCGCCTTGCCCTGAGCAATCAGGTTGTCGAGAATCTGAGCGGCACGACCCAGTTCACTCCAGGCGTTCTCGTCGCCACCCATACCGTGAAGCAGATAGAATACGGGATAACGCTTGCCACTATCTTCGTAACCGGCTGGCGTGTAAACCGTCATGCGGCGCTTCATACCAGCTGTGGGACTGTTGTACCACACCTTGGCCACGTTACCGTGTGGCACATCATTCACCTTGTAGAGGTCGGCACGGTCGCCACCGATAATGAAGACGTTGGTCACACTCTGCACGTCGCGAATCATATAGACATTCGAGGGGTCGTT
>CAMGIP010000124.1 GCA_946056155.1 uncultured Mediterranea sp.
GGAACTCATCCTTCACCTGATCGGGACGGCAGTAGATGTGGGCATCGTCCTGCGTGAAGCTACGTACACGGGTCAGTCCGTGGAGCTCACCGCTCTGTTCGTAACGGCATACGGTACCGAATTCAGCCAAACGGAGGGGCAGGTCCTTGTAGGAGCGGGGTGAGTTCTTGAAGATCATGCAGTGGTGGGGGCAGTTCATCGGCTTCAGGAAGTACTCTTCACCCTCTTCCGGTGTATGGATGGGCTGGAAAGAGTCCTTGCCGTACTTGGCGTAGTGGCCTGAGGTGATGTAGAGCAGTTTGTTGCCGATGGGCGGAGTGATGACCTCCTGATAGTCGTAACGGGCCTGAATGCGGCGCAGGAACTCCTGCAGACGCAGACGCAGGGCAGCTCCCTTGGGAAGCCACATGGGTAACCCCTTGCCTACGGTGTCGGAGAACATGAAGAGGTCCATCTCCTTACCGATCTTGCGGTGGTCACGCTTCTTGGCCTCTTCCAACAGAACGAGGTATTCATCGAGCATCTTCTTCTTGGGGAAGGTGATTCCGTAGATACGGGTCATCATCTTGCGGTCTTCGCGTCCGCGCCAGTAAGCTCCGGCTACAGAGAGCAGCTTGATGGCCTTGATGGGGGCGGTGGTGAGCAGGTGCGGACCACGGCAGAGGTCGGTGAAGGCTCCCTGCGTATAGGTGGTGATGTGACCATCTTCCAGTTCGGAGATGAGTTCGCACTTGTAGGTCTCGCCGCGTTCGCCAAACATTTTCAGGGCGTCGCTCTTGGCAATGTCGCTACGTACCAGTGCCTCTTTCTTGGCAACCAGTTCGGCCATTTTCTTCTCGATAAGGGGCAGGTCGGCCTCCTTGATGGTGGCCTCTCCCGGATCTACGTCGTAGTAGAAACCATTTTCAATGGCGGGGCCGATACCGAACTGAATGCCGGGATACAGCTCCTGTAGTGCTTCGGCCAGCAGGTGAGCACTCGTGTGCCAAAAGGCGTGCTTGCCCTGCTCGTCATCCCACTTGTAAAGTACAACATTGGCATCATGAAGAATGGGGCGGTTAAGTTCTACCGTCTCGCCGTTGACTCCGCAGGCCAGGACATCCTGAGCCAGACGGGAGCTGATGCTCTCGGCGATTTGCAAACCGGTCACTCCTTCGTTGTATTCACGAACGGATCCGTCGGGAAAAGTTATCTTTATCATATTATCAATGTTTTATAGTCAAATTAGCGCCGCAAAAATAGTGATTTCTTTTGGATTAGACACATTCTGCGTACGAAAAATAGAGTTACGAAGGAAGGTTGAGGACCTAAGCAGCGTAAGAGGGTCAGTTGCGTGTGTAGGTGAAGCGCTTGATGACGTTGTATGCCGACACAATACCGAGCTCACCGGCTTTGCTCAGGTCTTTGATACCCTGTTTGTTATTGCCTAAATAGATGTGGGTCAACCCCCGGTTGTAGTAGGCTTCGGCAAAGTCGGGATAGCGCTCGATGGCCTTGTCGTAGTCGCTCACCGCAGCGCGGTAATCCTTGAGCGAGGCGGATACATTGGCTCTGTTGTAATAGGCATAGACAAAGTCGGGGGCTATCTGTATCACGTGGTCCAGATCTTTCTTCACCACTTCATAGTCTACGGCCTTGATGTCCTGGCCTCCCTCTTCGGCACGCTTGTATTCCAATTGCTTGCAGCGTACAAGGGCACGCATGAAGTAAGCGGGGAAAAACTGTTCATCGAGCAGAATGGCGCGGGTGTAGTCATCTACCGCAGTGGCAAAGTCCTGTACCAAATAGAAGTCCATGCCTCTGAGGAAATGCTTCACGGCGTTGGACTCATCGGCTACAATGCTGGAGGTGTGTAGGTCAATGAGGGCAAAGTGGGCTTTCACCTGCTCTTCGGTCAGGGGGGCTTCCATGTTGGTGATACGCAGCAACTTGGGGAAGAGCCCGGACCGGTTGAGCTCCTCTATCATCTTGTGGTAGTGGACGGTCTTCTTTACTTCGCTTAACTTCTCATAGTAGGTGAGGGCATACATGGGTTCCAACTTCACAGCCACGTTGTGGTCCTGTACTCGTCCGCGGTAGTCGCTGGTATATTTTTGGGTCACTTCGGTATCGTCTGCAATCACTATCTTCCGGTAGTTGTTCATGTTCTTGTCCGACTTCTTTCGGGTCTTGCTTTCGGCAGAGTCTCCGCTAGCGGAATCATCCGCTGTGTCGCTATCTGAATCGTTGGTTTGGTCATTATCCTGACTCTTCTTGGGGCTGTTCGCTCCCATCAACTTGCCGTTGCGACGGTCTATCTGCATCTGCATCACCTTGAACTCATCTTGTTCGGCCCCTTTCCGATCGCCCATCTTCTTGCGCAGGGCGGCCCGTCGGTAGTAGCCGACCTCAAAGTTGGGGTGTTCCTCCAGTACGCAGGTGATGTCTTGCAGAGCCCCTTTGTAGTTTCCTGTCTGTTCACGGAGCAGGGCCCGGTTATAGATAGCCATCATGTTGTCGGGCTCCATGTCGATGACAAAGTCAAAATCCTCGATGGCGCGGTTGTCGTCTCCCACCTGTGCGCGGAGTAGGCCGCGGTTGTAGTGGCCGATGAAGTTGTGCGGGTCAATGTCCAACGCCAGGTCGTAGTCGCTCATGGCACCCCGGAGATTGTTCTGGTGGAACCGGGCCAGCGCACGGTTGATGTAGTTGCCAGCGTTGCGCACGCTCAGGTAGATGGCTTGGTTCAAATCCTCCTCTGCTGCCTTGTAGTTACCCTGTTGCATCTGCACGATGGCTCGTGCCGACCATCCGTCAGGTTCGTAGCGGTCCATCTCTATCACGCGGCTGAAGTCGTTCAGTGCCTGTATCGTATCTTTCTGCCGGAGAGCCACATCACCACGCATCAGGTAGGCGCGGGTGTAGCGTGGCGCCACCTTGAGCAGGGCTGCCAAATCCTCCTTGGCCGCCTCATAATCCTCCTTCTGAATGTGGCAGAGTGTCAGGTTGTGCCAAAGGACCAGGTTTTCGGGGTCGTACTTGAGGGCTGTCCGGTAGTCGCTGATGGCATCGTCAAACTTCTCCTGACGGATGCGTGCCAATCCCCGCACCTGATAGGCACCTACCACAAAGGGGTTCTTCTCAATGGCGATGTTGCAGTCGTCCTCAGCTCCCTGATAGTCGTCTAGGTTGATTTTGGCCAGTCCCCGGAAGAAGTAAGGTTCAAAAAGGTACGGCTTGGCATTGATGACTTGGTTAAAGTATTGGATAGAGAGCACATAGTCTTCGAAATAGAGCGCATTGCGGGCGATGGTCATCACCCGTTCCGTATTAATCTGTGCCTTCATTCCCAGGGGGAAAACCAGAAGCAACAGCATCCATTTGTAGAATCGATCCATAATCAACCTCATCTTTATCCTTTGTCCTTTCCAAATCTTTTCCCTTTTACGGTGTCAATACCACTCCTCAACTGATAATCAACTCGTAAACTGAAAGAATTCATGTCAACTTGTCAACCCGTCAACTGCATTATAAATTTTGAATTGAAAGCCCCGTCAACTTGCCAACCGAAAAATTACTTGTTAACTGCAAATATCATCTCACCGTCTTTACCTTGTAGGTGCAGTGCGCTTTTCCTTTGAGCATGGCATTGAGTTTACCCTTGATCATCTGCTTGCGCAGTGGAGAGAGGTGGTCGATGAACATCTGTCCCTCCAAGTGGTCAAACTCATGTTGCATGACGCGGGCCAGAAAGCCTTCTACCTCCTCATCGTGGGGAGTGAAATCCTCGTCCAAGTAGGTGACGTGAATCTTGTCGCCGCGCTTCACCGACTCATGGATGCCAGGCAGACTGAGGCACCCCTCATCCATAGAGACCAGCTCACCGCTCACCTCCAGGATGTGCGGGTTGATGAACGCCTTGCGGAATCCCTTGTATTCGGGGTAGTCGTCGGAGATTACATCCAAGTTGATGACCACTACGCGGATGGGCAGACCGATCTGCGGTGCGGCCAAACCTACGCCTTCCGCATGGTCCATGGTCTCAAACATATTGGCTATGAGTTCCTTCAGTTGGGGGTATTCGGGGGTAATGTCTTCAGCCACCTTTCTGAGCACGGGCTGTCCATATACATAAATCGGTAATATCATGCTATCTGTTTTTATTTGTTTATTCTTTCTGTTTATACTCTTACATCCGTCGGCTTTCGAGGTAGGACTGTAGGATAATGGTGGCGCTGATTTCGTCAACCAAAGCTTTGTCTTGTCTGGCTTTCTTCTTCAGCCCTCCCTCCAGCATGGCGCGGTGAGCCAAGACGGAGGTGAATCGTTCGTCCACATACTCCACGGGGATGTGTGGCAGTTGTTTGCGTAGGGTGTTGACAAAAGGCTCGATGCGCTTCATGTTTTCCGATGCCTCGTTGTTCATCTGTTTGGGCAGTCCCACGATGATACGTTCCACCGGTTCCCGGGTCACATACTCCTTGATGTAGGCAATCAGTTCCACGGTGGGCACGGTGGCCAATCCTCCGGCTATCAGCTGAAGGGTGTCTGTCACGGCCAGTCCCGTGCGCTTCTTTCCATAATCTATCGACAATATTCTGCTCATAATCGCGACAAAAGTACGATTTTCTTTCCATTTAGCCGCACGCTTACTGATAAAAGTCATTAAGTATGATTAATCTAAAGGGAGAGATGGTCATTACGGAGATGAAATGATAGCGTTGAGTGATGATTTTTATGGGGTTGACTGATGGGCGAGAGAGGATAATTCATGACTCAAAAACACCCCCAAAAAGTATGTTGACATAAATGGCAAAGTATCTAAAGATAAATGGCAAAGTATGTTTAGATACTTGGCGAGGTATGTTGACATGACAAAATCGTCAAGATGGCGCCTGTAATGAGAGGAAAAGCGGAGGATGATGAGGTGCATGGATTTTGAGGTAAAGTGAATGTGGAGGAAATAAAAAAGGAGGGAGTCGCCATTGGGCGATTCCCTCCTGACATAGGATATCACGTTGCGGCTTCTGCCGCTGGATGATTATTCTACGATTACGCAGCGGTTGAGGAAGTTCTTGCCGAACATGTTCTCTGTACCTCCAAAGCCTACGAGCTCGAGCTGGTTCTTATCTACGCCTTCAGCGATGAGGGCATCATAAACTACCTGGGCACGCTTCTCAGAGAGCTTCTGGTTGAAGCTTGAGCTACCTGTAGCCTTGTCGCAGTAGCCGGCAACCTTGAACTTGCGGTCGGGGTTAGCTTTGATGGACTTAGCAGCGAGCTTGATGTTCACCTTGCCATACTCGTCGAGTCTTGAGCTACCCAACTTGAAGAAGATGGCGCGAGTACCTGCCGATTCTACCTCCTTCACCACGTCGCGGGTTACCTCCTTGGGACCAGCAGCAAGAGCATTCTTGGCGCTGGCCAAGTCGGCTTGGCTCTGAGCCAGTTCAGCGCGATAGCGGTTCACTTCATCGTTGATAGCGTCCTGACCTACCTTAGAGATGTAGGGCACGAACTTCTTGCCACCGAAGTAATAGGTGGCACCTACCTGCAAGGAGAGAGCACCGTCGGTATGAGCCGAGCTGTATTTACCGAAGATGGAGGGAGATACCTCACCGCGAGCTTCGATGTTGATGTCCCAGTTCTTGTGTACGTTGAATGCACCCTGCAGGCCGACAGAACCGTTGACCATTGTGTTGAGTGAACTCTGATTACCATATGTCTTGGCAAAGGTCAGACCAGGACCGGCAAATGCGGTCACGTTGAAGAGACGGTCAGGATTGTAACCCCAAATGGCATTGGAGAGGTTGTACATAGCATCGAAACGTACCGTACCGAAGTTCTTCTCATGTTTCTTGTAATCTAACTCTCCGTAGTTGGAGTAGAGCTTAGACCATGCACCGGCTACCTGTCCGCGAACGCCCCATGTGGGGGTGAACAGCTTACCGAAAGAGAGTGACAGGCTGGGAGTGATTGCCTTGCCCAAACCGTAGTCATTGTTGTCAGGGTTCAGGCAAACCTGACCACCAACACCGAGACTGATAAAGAAGTTGTCCTTGGCATTTTCGGTGACATACTTCTCTTTGGTCTGGGCAGAGAGGGTGCTTGCAGCACCTGCCAACATCAAAGATAATATTACGATTTTACTTTTCATTGTTTGTTAGAATTTAATGTTTCAACTCTTTTGTTTTTATTTGCTTTCCGTCCTTGCACCTGATCAAAATCCTCTTACTTCAGATAGATCTTATAGGCCAGTCCGCCGGTAAAGTATTTCATTTTTTGCATTTCTACCTGCGCATGCAGATGGTTGAAAAGCAAATAGGTGGCACCTACAGCCACGTCCTTTTGGTCGTATTCGGCTACCAGTCTCAACTGCGGGTGAAACGATGGATTGTACGTGATGCCAGCCGCCGGTCCATTGAGGTGATATTTGGTGCGTTTGTTGTAGAGATAGGACAGATGCACACCTATCTCTTCGCTGCCTATACTGATGTGCTTGGTGGCTGCCACATAGAAGCGGCAGAAGTAGCCGTTGCCATCCGTATTGGCTATTGTACCATCACCCGACTCTGTATAGGGGTCAGATGTGCCGATTACGATTGCTGGCATGTGTTTCCATAACTGCCCCTCCTTAACTACCCGCAAGCGGGCAGAGAAGTAGCGGTCTTGATTGGTAAACTTCTTGCCTCCTACCTTATCTTCTACCCCCAATACATCCGAGCGGAAGAGGGTAGCTGTATAGGCCACTTCCAACCAGGGGAAGATGGTAACGTTGAGGTAGTAGTTGTACGTGTTGTAGAACCATTCCGGAGGAGTGAGCTCCTTATGGAGAAAGTTGCCACCGATCATCACCGTCTTGTCGGCTTGCATTTCAGCCGAAGGGGCATGAAGAAGACCGGTGGTCCCATAGGTCAACTGCGCAGAAAGCAGGAGCGGGCAGCAGATAAACCAACCTGCCAGTAAGAGAATCCGGACCATGCGCTGTTTCATCTGTTCCATATCTGCCTTCTGTTTAGTGGGTACCTATGCGTTTATCTCTCGTGTGATGTTCTCAATTAGTTGCCAGAACCACCACCGTGACCAGAGCCACCACCGTGATTCTCAACCTCAGCCTCAATAGAGTAGCTTTCCATATAGGTTACTACACCTACGATGCCATTGAATGAGAGGATCTCTACCTTATAGACATAAGTTACCTTGAAACC
>CAMGIP010000125.1 GCA_946056155.1 uncultured Mediterranea sp.
ATATACCAGACCTACGAGACGTTCGTTCTGCTGCACGATAATGCTCTCCGACACGTAGGGCATATTGTTGAGCTTATCCTCAATCTCTTCCGGATAGATGTTCTGTCCGCTCGGTCCGAGGAGCATATTCTTGCTGCGTCCTTTGATGGTCACGTTTCCTTCCGCATCCATCAGTGCCAGGTCGCCTGTGTGGAGCCATCCGTCGGGTTCCAGCACTTCGGCCGTAGCTTCGGGATTCTTGTAGTAGCCCAGCATCACGTTGGGACCGCGGCACACAATCTCACCGGGAATGTTCTCCGGGTCGGGAGAGAGAATCTTCACCTCCATGCGGGGCGCTGCCTTACCGCAGGAACCCATCTTGAAGCGTGACCAATCTTCGTAGCAGATGATGGGAGCACACTCCGTCATGCCATACCCCACGGTATAGGGGAACTCAATCATGCGGAGGAACTGCTCTACCTCCTGGTTGAAGGCGGCTCCACCGATAATCACCTCTTTGAAGTTGCCACCAAACGCCTGGACAACCTTCTCCTTGATGGAAGCCTTAATCTTGTCGTTGATGAGCGGCACCTTCATGAGCAGCTTCATGGTGGGGGTCTCCAACTTGGGAAGAACGTTTTTCTTGATAATCTTCTCAATGATGAGCGGTACGGCAATGACGATGTTGGGCTTCACTTCGGCGAAGGCCTGGAAGATGATCTTGGGACTCGGCATGCGGGTCAGGAAGTAGATGTGACATCCCACGCAGAACTCGTAGATAAACTCAAAGGCGAGTCCATACATGTGAGCCATAGGCAACATACTTACTAACTTGTCGCCTGGATGGAGGGTCAGCACCTGGTAGGCAAACATAGTGTTTGACCAGAGGCTTCGGTAGGGGAGCATGACCCCTTTGGAGTAGCTGGTGGTACCCGACGTATAGTTGATGACAGCCAGTTCCTCCGGCTGGTCCTTATGATAAGCCACATGTTCCTTTCGGAAATTCTTGGGATATTTCTGTCCGAACATCGCATTGAGGTGCTCGCGGGCATAGGTCACCTTTTCGTTTCTGGAGACCAGCAGCGTGAAGTCGTTCATCATGAAGATGCCTTGCAGCATCGGCATGGCACTCTCGTTGAGGTTCTCCCACACCTGGTCTCCTACAAAGAGCAGCTTGGCCTCCGAATGGTTTACGATGTTGTGTACATTGTCCGCTTTGAATTCGTGCAGGATAGGCACGATGACCGCTCCATAGGTCAGCGTAGCCAGAAAGGCCACACCCCAGTGGGAACTGTTTCGTCCGCAGACGGCTATTTTGTCGCCCTTCTGTATGCCACTGGCCTCGAAGATGATATGCAATTTCTCAATTTTACGGGCCACATCCTTATACTGTAGCGTAGCACCCTTGTAGTCTGTCAATGCATCCAGATTCCAATGCTCCTTGATGCTTTTCTCTATGTAGGCAATAAAACTTTCTTCCATTGTTGATTGCACATTTGGTTAGATTTTGTGCAAATATATACTATTCTTCCTAAATAGCAAAAAAAATGGAACAAAAAGTGAACATTAGTGTGTCAGATACCATTGATATAAGCGTTTTATGCCCTCTTTCGTCTCTATCCGGTGATGCCATCCTAAGGCATGGAGTTTAGAGGGGTCGGTCAGCTTGCGTAGGGTACCGTCAGGTTTGGAGGCATCAAAGGTAATTTTTCCGCGGTAGCCCACGGTTTCCACAATCTGCTCGGCCAGCTGGCGGATGGTGATTTCCTGTCCCGTGCCGATGTTGATGTGGCAGTTTCTGATGTCCCGTGCTGCGGGGTCATAGGTTTGGGCAAAATCCACATGCTCCATGACGAAGACACTGGCATCGGCCATCTCTTCGCTCCAGAGAAATTCACGTAGGGGAGTTCCCGTACCCCAGAGGCGTACCTCTCCGGCGGTAATGCCATACTTCTCCAGCAGTGGCAGGATGCACTCTTTCTCTGCCAGTCCGTTGATGCCCTCGACGGGACGCGCATTGAGGTCGCGCTTGATGCCCATCCAGTCGTTCTGTTCCAAGCAGTGTGCCAGATGAATCTTCCGCATCATACCCGGCAGTACATGGCTTCGCTCCAGGTCAAAGTTGTCGTTGGGACCATAGAGATTGGTCGGCATTACGGCGATGTAGTTGGTGCCGTACTGCAGGTTGAAGCTCTCACACATCTTCAGTCCGGCTATTTTGGCGATAGCATAAGGCTCGTTGGTGTATTCCAGGGGTGAGGTGAGGAGCACCTCCTCCTTCATCGGCTGGGGAGCCTCACGCGGGTAGATGCAGGTGCTGCCGAGGAAGAGCAGTTTCTTCACCCCGTGGCGATAGCTCTCCCCGATGACGTTCTGTTGGATTTGCAGGTTCCGATAGATGAAGTCCGCCCGGTAGAGGCTATTGGCCATGATACCACCCACAAAGGCTGCGGCCAGAAAGACATATTCAGGCTGCTCTTCATCGAAAAACTGGCGCACGGCCACTGCATCCAGCAGGTCCAGTTCCCGGTGTGTGCGGCCTACAAGGTGGGTATATCCCTTCTGTTCCAGATTGTTCCAGATGGCCGATCCCACCAGTCCCCGGTGTCCGGCCACATATATCTTTGCATCTTTTTCCATGCTGTTATTTGTTATTCCATGCTTTGATTATTCCCCCTTCATTCCTGATTCACCCTTTCTTCTTGTTGTTTCTCGGTTATTCAGCAGCGTGGATTACGGCTGTTTGTTGTTGACAACAAATTTCATATCGTGCTCCACCATGATGCGCACCAGCTCTTCGAAGCTGGTGCTACGGGGGTTCCACCCCAACAGGGTACGCGCTTTAGTGGGGTCGCCCAACAGCTGTTCTACCTCAGCCGGACGGAAGTACTTGGGATCCACCTCCACCAGCACCTTTCCGGTGGCTGTGTCGATTCCCTTTTCGTTCACCCCTTCGCCCTCCCAGCGCAGTTGGATGCCTGCCTCTTGGAAAGCCAGTGTGGTGAACTCGCGTACCGAGTGCATCTCCCCCGTGGCAATGACGAAATCCTCCGGGGTAGGGTGCTGCATGATGAGCCACATACACTCCACATAATCCTTGGCGTATCCCCAGTCACGCCGGGCATCCAGGTTGCCCAGGTAGAGCTTATCCTGCAGGCCCTGAGCGATACGTGCAGCCGCCAGGGTAATCTTGCGCGTCACGAAGTTCTCTCCCCGCCGCTCGCTCTCGTGGTTGAAGAGGATGCCGTTGACCGCAAACATGCCGTAGCTCTCCCGGTAGTTTTTGGTTATCCAGAAGCCATACTGCTTGGCCACCCCGTAAGGACTGCGCGGGTAGAAGGGGGTAGTCTCCCTCTGCGGCACCTCTTGCACCTTTCCGAAGAGCTCCGAGGTGGAAGCCTGATAGATTTTGGTCCGTTTCTCCATGCCCAGGATACGTACGGCCTCCAGCATCCGCAGGGTGCCGATAGCATCCGTCTCCGCAGTATATTCCGGTACGTCAAAGCTCACCTTGACGTGGCTCTGAGCCGCGAGGTTATAGATTTCATCAGGCTGCACCTGTTGGATGATACGGATGAGCGAACTGCTGTCCGTCATGTCGCCATAGTGCAGATTGATGGTTCGTTTCTGCTTCATGTCCCTTACCCATTCGTCGAAGTAGAGGTGCTCTATACGTCCCGTGTTGAAGGAGGAGGAGCGGCGCAGAATGCCGTGCACCTCATACCCCTTCGACAGGAGAAACTCGGCCAAAAACGAGCCGTCCTGTCCGGTAATGCCTGATATTAATGCCTTCATCTTGAGTTTCCAGTTTTATCTCCTTTTTGCATGATTTCTTACCTTTAGCGTAAAGCCTCAGCTCATGCCATCGCTGAGGTTCTACATTTTGCTTCGTTCCACCAGCTTCACTCCCTTCACGGTGCGCAGTTTCTTCACCAATGCCTCCAGGTGGGCGGTATTGTCCACCATCAGCGTCAGCGTGCCTGAGAACAGGCCATCGTGCGAGTCGATGCCGATACCGCGGAGCGTAATGCCACTCTCCTTGGAGATGATGGAGGTGATGTTGGTCACGATGCCGATATCGTCATGTCCCACTACGCGCAGGCTGACGGGATATTGCGTCCCCTGTGCCTTGCCAGCCCAGCGGGCCTTCACGATGCGATAGCCGAAGCGTGTACGCAGGTCGGTTGCATTGGGGCAGTCACAGCGGTGTATCTTGATGCCACCGTTCACACTCACAAAGCCAAAGACCTCATCGCCATAGATGGGCGAGCAGCAGCGAGCCAGCGTGAAGTCGATGCCCTTGAGGTTCTGGTCTATCACCAGCACATCCTCCTTGGCCGACGGAGTCTCCTCTGTAGTGGGGGTCATGCTGAAGCCCTCTGCGCTTCGGTAGGTCACCTCCTCATGTGTGTCCGACTCCCTCTTCTGCATCTCCAGATAGCGGTCAATGATGAAGTTTACATCCAGCGTTTCGTTGGCAATGGCCTGATAGAAATCGGTAATCACCTTATAGCCCATGCGGGTGATGAGTCGCATCATGGTCGATTCATCAAAATCTATCTTCCGGTTCTTCATCTTCCGTTCCAGCGTCTCCTTGGCAAAAGCATACTGCTTGGCTGCCATCTCCTTGAGCGCCTGACGTATCTTGGTCCTCGCCTTCGACGTAGTGACAATGTTGAGCCAGTCCTGTTTGGGGGTCTGCGTATTGCTCGTCATGATTTCCACCTGATCGCCACTGTGCAAGGCTTGTCTCAACTGCACGTTCTTGCCGTTGACTTTGGCACCTATGCAGCGGCATCCGATGCGTGTATGGATGGCAAAGGCAAAGTCCAGCACCGTGCTTCCCTTGGCCAGCTTGAAGAGGTCTCCCTTAGGTGTAAAGACAAAGACCTCATCCTCGTAGAGATCCATCTTGAACTGGTCCATAGCCTCCAGTCCCTGAGTGTCGTTGCTCTCCAACGCCTCACGCACCGAGGTGAGCCATTCGTCCAGTCCGCTCTCTCCCTTGATGCCCTTGTAGCGCCAGTGAGCAGCCAGACCCCGTTCTGCTATTTCGTCCATCCGTTCGGTACGGATTTGCACCTCCACCCATTTTCCTTCCGGTCCCATCACCGTGATGTGGAGCGACTCATAGCCGTTGCTCTTCGGTACGGAGAGCCAGTCGCGCAACCGTTTGGGATTAGGCTGGTACATGTCCGTGACGATGCTATAGACCTGCCAGCACTCCTGTTTCTCCTTCTCCGGAGCCGACTCCAGGATGACGCGGATGGCAAAGAGGTCATAGACCCCCTCGAAGGGGCATTTCTGCTTCTTCATCTTCTGGTAGATGGAGTGGATGCTCTTGGTGCGTCCCTTGATGTGGAATTTCAGTCCCGCCTCCTCCAGTTTCTTGCGGATAGGTTCAATGAATGCCGCGATGTACCGGTCGCGCGATGCCTTGGTCTCGTTGAGTTTATCTTTAATATGGTAATAGACCTCATGTTCCGTATATTTCAGCGAGAGGTCTTCCAGTTCCGATTTCAGTTTGTAGAGGCCCAGTTTGTGTGCTAAGGGGGCATAGAGGTAGGCCGCCTCCGCTGCCACCTTCTGTCGTGCCTCCTCGTTGTCCACCTCCTTGATCTGTCTCATCAGATTCACCCGGTTGGCAATCATGATGAGAATCACCCGCACATCCTCTGCAAAGGAGAGGAGCAGGTTGCGGAAGTTCTCCGTCTCCACAGCCGGGCTTTTGGTATAGAGTTGCTGTACGCGGATGAGGCCTCTCACGATGCCCGCCACATCCTCACCATAGTTCTTCTCAATCTCCTCGATGGAGCAGGCGCCAAAGCGAGCCGAGTCGTGCAGCATGACTCCAAGGATGGATGCTCTACGCATACCAATCTCTTCCGCCACGATGACAGCCGTCTGCATATCCTTAATAATAGGGTTCAGCCCGAAGATGTCGCGCTGTATATGATGATTGCTCACGGTTTGAATCAGGAGCTGCTTCAGCTTGCGGCAGTCCCCTTTTTGTAGTGCATCACCCGTCAGTTTGAGCAGTCTGCGATAGAGCCCAAAGAGCGCTATTTTCTCCTCCGAGGTAAAAAAAATATCCGTTTCCATAGGCAGAAAAATCACTTTTTTATAAAATTCGGGGTAAAGGTATGTTTTTTCTTTCTCTTTTTTGATGGTAGTCTCGTTTTTTTTGTACTTTTGGGCATCAATTAATAAAAATGATACTATGACACTATCCCAACAAGATGTAGAACTGCTCGCCAAGAAAGGAATTTCTGAGCAGCAGATTGCCGACCAACTGGCATGTTTTGAGAAAGGTTTCCCTTACCTCCAGCTCTCCGCTGCAGCCTCCACCGAAAACGGTATTCTGGCATTGACAGCTGAAGAGCAGACCAATTATCAGAATGTATGGGAAAGCTATACACAGACAGACAAGAAGGTGGTGAAGTTTGTGCCCGCATCTGGTGCAGCCAGCCGCATGTTCAAGAACCTCTTTGAGTTCCTCGGAGCTGACTACGATGCTCCCCAGACTGCTTTTGAGAAGACCTTCTTCGAGAAGATTGAACGTTTTGCTTTCTATGCCGACCTGGACGAGGCCTGCCGCAAGAACGAAGGCAAGGGTATAGCAGAACTGGTGGCTGCCGGTCAGTATAAGCCCGTGGTGGCTGCCCTGCTGAAGAGTGCAGGTCTGAACTACGGTGCTCTGCCCAAGGGTCTGCTGAAGTTCCACAGCTACGAAGATGGCAACCGCACGCCGTTGGAGGAGCACCTCGTGGAGGGCGCCCTCTATGCTGCTAACCGCAACGGCAAGGTCAATGTACACTTCACTGTATCGCCCGAACACCGCGCTCTCTTCCAGGCACTGGTGGATGAGAAGGCTGCCCTCTATGCCAAGAAATATGGTGTAGAGTACCAGATCTCCTTCTCTGAACAGAAGCCCAGCACCGACACGGTAGCCGGTACGATGGACAACCAGCCCTTCCGCGACGAAGATGGCAAGCTCCTCTTCCGTCCCGGTGGTCACGGTGCACTCATCGAGAACCTCAACGACCTGGATGCTGACATCATCTTCATCAAGAACATCGACAACG
>CAMGIP010000126.1 GCA_946056155.1 uncultured Mediterranea sp.
TAGGATGAAAAGGGAATCGGGTGAAAATCCCGGACAGTCCCGCTGCTGTGAGTTTCAATCACTAATCGGGCGTACATCAACCTCTTTGCCACTGTAGATGATCCCCACCTAAAGGGTGTGGATACTGCGGGAAGGCGATGACGCTACGGAAACAAGTCAGAAGACCTGCAAAACCGAGTCAAGAAACCTCCCGTTCGAGGAAAACGGCTGGTGAACATTGTGTAATAGGTAAGCAGATTTTTGCTCCAACAGGTTTTGTAGGATGATGGGAACTAAGTTTTTCCTGTGTCTTGCCTTGGTAGGTAGCTGTGGGCTGATGGCTCCGGACCTCTGGGCGCAATCGTTGCCGGGTGACACCATCTCGGGCAAGACGCATCGCATTGATGATGTGAATGTGACGGCTCGGAGACGGCCGGCACGCATCACCTCCACTGTGCCTGTACAGTGGCTCACGGGGGAGGAGATGGAGGCACTCGGAGTACAGGACATGGCGGATGCTGTAAGGCGATTCTCAGGAGCCAACGTCAAGGATTATGGCGGACTGGGCGGCCTCAAGACGGTGTCAGTACGCAACATGGGAGCCGCACACACGGCCGTGAGCTATGATGGAGTGGCGGTGAGTAACTGCTTGGGCGGCCAGGTGGATATCGGTCGTTTCTCTATAAATAATGTAGAGATGCTCTCCCTCTCCATCGGACAACCTGAGGAGATGCTACAGTCGGCACGGCTCTATGCCTCGGCTGGCGTACTGAGCATCGAGACGGAGAAACCTCACTTCCGTGAGGATCGTTCCTCAGCATGGAGAGCCCGCCTACAGGCGGGGTCGTTCGGCTACCTTACCCCCTCGTTGCGCTACTGGCAACAACTGGGCGGACATACCAAACTGTCGGTGGAGGGCTCTATACTCCGTGGTGACGGTAACTATCCCTTTACCTTGACCAACGGCAAGCAGCAGACACGCGAAAAAAGAAACAATTCGGCTATCTGCTCCTACCAGACGGAGGCGAACCTCTATCGTTCGCTGACACATGGCGGGGAGCTATCGCTCAAAACCTATTACTACCACTCGAAACGGGGACTGCCTGGAGCGGTGACCCTCTATAACCCTACCTCCAAGGAGAAACTTTGGGACGAAACCTTCTTCGCTCAGACTCAATATCTAAGCCCGTTGGGTGAGAAGTGGAGCCTGAAGGCGCAAGCCAAATATACGTATGGATGGAACCGCACACGCGATTTCGGTACGCAATATGCTGACGGAGTCTATGAGGAGCGCTTCAGGCAGGAGGAGCTGTACGGCTCCGTGGCACTGCTCTACCGCCCGCTACAGGGACTCTCTATCTCCTTAGCGCAGGATGGCATCTACAATCACATGACTGCCAGTATCAAGGAGTGTTCTTTCCCCACAAGATACAGCTCACTCACCGCCCTTCATGGCCGCTACGAATGGAACAGACTGCGTATTGACGGCTCACTGGTCCATACCGCTACT
This sequence comes from uncultured Mediterranea sp., assembly GCA_946056155.1. Lineage (GTDB taxonomy): Bacteria > Bacteroidota > Bacteroidia > Bacteroidales > Bacteroidaceae > Bacteroides. Next base: position 1,490 of record CAMGIP010000126.1, read on the forward strand.
TGGGAGCAGGTGAAAGAGGGGGATGCACCGGACAATTTCCATCGTCTGGCTCCCTCCATTGCCTTGAATTTCAAGCTTCTGAACAGCGAGGATCTCTTCCTGCGCGTGATGTATAAGAGCACCTTCCGTCTGCCTACGTTCAATGACCTCTACTATTTCCGTCTCGGTAATCACAACCTGAAGCCGGAGAAGGCCGATGAGTTCAACGTGGGAATCACCTGGAGCAGGACGTCACTCGGGCCGTGGAAGAACCTGACACTGACGGTGGATGGCTACTTCAACCAGGTGACGGATAAGATTGTGGCCTTTCCCGGTACTTTTGTCTGGAAGATGGCCAACTTCGGCAAGGTGCATGCCTCGGGCATTGATGCCAGTATGGCGGCCACGCTGCCTTTGGGCCACCGGGTGCAATGTATTCTGAGCGGAGCCTACATGTGGCAGAAGGCGATAGACCTTACCGACCCCACGGCAAAGAACTACAAGAACCAGCTGCCCTATACGCCGCAGCATAGCGGCAATGCTTCCCTGCTGTTGGAGACGCCTTGGCTGAATATGGCCTACTCTGCCGTAGCAGTGGGAGAGCGGTACTTCATGGCACAGAATCTGCGGGAAAACCGCATCGATGGCTACGTGGAGCAGAGCATCACGCTCTCGCGTAGCTTCTGCCTGCGGGGCGGTTCGACCTGCACCCTGCGGGCCGAGTGCATCAACCTGGCCGATACACAATATGATGTGGTCAAGTATTATCCCATGCCGGGCCGCTCCTGGCGATGCAGTATTGAATGGAAATTCTAAGTCATCCGAAATAGACTATAAGTTTTTAATATATTGATAATTAATAGTTTACCTGATTAAAACAACAAGATTGAAAAGATGAAAACAAGAAGTTTATGGTTTGGCCTACTCTGTATGATGGCCTTGGGAGTCACGCTGACGGCATGCGAAGATGATGATGACAAGCTCGATGATACCGGTTCTCAGGTGGAACTGCCCGACACGCGTGCCTATATCCTCTATGAAGGCAGCAGTACAAAGAACAATGCGGGCATTGCCTTCTATGCGCCCAACAAGGATGCTGATTTCTACAGCAATATCTTCCTCAAGCAGAACAGCAAGCAGCTCGGCGATACGGGTCAGAGCATCGTGGAGGAAGATGGCAAGATCTATGTGGCAGTCTTTGGTTCCAACTATATCGCACGGCTCAACGCTGCCTGTGTGGAGGAGGGCCGCGTATCCTTTGTAGGCGATGCCGAACTCTCCGGTGGTGTACGCTACATGGCTGTTGAGGATGGATATATCTATGCCTCGTTCCACGGAGGTGCCGTGGCCAAAATCTCGGCACGTACACTGAAGGTGGAGAATAAGCTGACCGGTCTGGGCGACAACCTGGAGGCGGTGGTCATCAACGATGGACTGCTCTATGTGGCCAACTCCTGCAAGGCCGATTGGAGTGCCTATCACAAGGAAATCAAGGTAATCAATCTGAAGGACTTCACGCTGAAGGAGACCATCACTACCCTCAACCAGAATCCCTACAAGCCGATGCTGGAGGAGGATGACAAGATCTTCTTCATCAGCAACGACTATGACTCCGTGGAGGGCTATGTCCTGCAGATGATTGATACCAAGAACGGCAACAAGGTGAGCAAGGTGGGCATCGCTTCGCTGATGGATGAGTACGAGGGAACGCTCTATCTCATCAACTCGGTAACCGACTGGACCACCTTTGAGACCACCAACACCTTCTTTACCTATGACATCAAAAAGGGAGAGATGAACGACAGTCCGTTCCTGAAGAATGCCCCTGCCGAACTCACCTCAAAGGGTATCTATATGATCCAGCTGAATCCCAATAACGGGGACATCTATATCGCCACCTCCGACTACGTGACCAACGGTACCATCTACCGCTTCCGCAACGATGGATCTTTCGTGGAGAGCTTTGATGCAGGTGGCTTGAACCCCAGTAGTATGGTGTTCTTCAACTAATTCTTATGGCCATAGTAACGATGGGAATGAATCTGCTATTTTCAAAGAAACGGTATTCATTGCTATCCCTCTTCAGTTTGACGCTCTTGCTCCTTACCTCCTGCGGGGGTGGGGGCAAGGGTGTCTCTCATCAACAGGAGGGGGATACATTGGCACTGCGTCATGCCTCTTTTCTCTCTATCAAGGAGTATAAGGATTATTCCTTGGTACAACTGCGCAATCCATGGGATCTCACTCGTCAGCTCCATACCTACCAACTGGTGCCGGAGGGTGCCGAGCTGCCCCAGCCGATTCCCGGGGCCACTGTAATAAGGACCCCGCTACACCACTCGCTCTTCTTCACTTCCATTCATTGCAGTCTGCTGCAGGAACTGGGTGCTTCCGAGGCGGTAAGCGGAGTATGTGATTTGAAGTACATCCAGCTACCCTTTGTCAAACAAGGAGTTGCTCAAGGTCGTATCCGCGATTGCGGTGACGCCATGAGCCCAGACATAGAGCGAATCATCGACCTTAATCCAGATGCCATTCTGCTCTCGCCCTTCGAGAATAGCGGAGGCTACGGACGCATTGAGAAACTGGGGATTCCGTTGGTGGAATGTGCCGACTATATGGAGACATCGCCCTTGGCACGTGCCGAATGGATGCGGTTCTACGGCCGGCTCTACGGAAAGGGTAGGGAGGCAGACAGCCTCTTTCTAGCTGTGGAACAGCGCTATATGGAGCTGAAAAAGCGGGCAATGCTGACCGAGAACCGCCCTATGGTGTTGTGCGAGCTCAAGAGCAGTTCGGCCTGGTATATTCCCGGTGGAAAGAGCACGACTGGACAACTCTGCAACGATGCCGGCGGATGCTATCTCTTTGCAGAAGACACTCACCCAGGTTCCGTACCTCTCTCATTCGAGACCGTTTATCACCGGGCAGCCGATGCTGATGTCTGGCTGTTCAAGTACAACCAGCCCTATGAGATGAGTTATGACTTACTGAAAAAAGAGTTTGCGGGATATGCGGCTTTCAGACCCTTCAAGGAGCAACGCATCTTCTGTTGTCACACAGGACGCCGTCCCTTCTACGAAGAGACCCCTTTCCGTCCCGACCTCTTACTGGAGGATTTTATTCAGATTCTTCATCCCGAAATTGCACAATCCGACTCTTTACGCTATTTTTGCCCGTTGAAGCCCTAACAGGGCAAGATACCGGTACATATTCTAAAACCAAACGCTATGCAACAGGTCACTCCTTCCCTCTCGCGTACTGCCCCTTCCGGATCTGCCGCTCCTCAGCGAACGCTCTTCTGCGGAGCGCATCATTCACTCCGGATGGCACTCCTTTTGGGAGTGCTCACTCTGTTGCTCTTTGCCTTGAATCTGCTCATGGGCTCTGTCTCCATTCCCGTTGAGGAGGTAATCCGTGTACTTTGTGGGATGCCTGTAGAGCGTGAGGCATGGACCTTTATAGTCTGGGAGTCCCGTTTGCCTCAGGCCGTTACCGCCTGGCTTTGTGGAAGTTCGCTCGCTGTATGCGGCTTGTTGTTGCAGACAGCCTTCCGCAATCCACTGGCCGGTCCCTCCATCTTAGGCATCAACTCCGGTGCCAGCTTGGGGGTAGCTTTGGTCATGTTGGGGTGGGGAGGCACGCTGACGGCAGGCACCTTCCATCTGGGTGGATTTGCCTCCATCCTGGCCGGTGCCTTTGCAGGCTCCATGGCCGTGATGACGCTCATCCTCTTTCTCTCCACCCTCATCCGCAGCAATGTGCTCTTACTCATCGCCGGCATTATGATTGGCTATATCACCTCCTCGGCCATCTCCCTACTCAATTTCTTTGCTACGGCAGAAGGAGTCCAGTCCTATATGGTTTGGGGCATGGGCAGCTTCAGCGGAGTATCTTTAGGCCAGCTCCCCGCTTTTGCAATGGTCACGCTGCTGGGACTCATCGGTGCGTTGATGCTTATAAAACCGCTGAACGCACTCCTGCTGGGTGATCACTATGCCGAGAATCTGGGAATTAATCTCAGACGTTTGCGCCAGTCGCTACTTATCGTTACGGGGTTGCTCACGGCAGTCACCACTGCGTTCTGCGGTCCGGTATCGTTCATCGGTCTGGCTGTGCCCCACGTTGCCCGTCTCATGCTCGGCACATCCAATCATCGTTCGCTGCTTCCCCTCACCTTGATGATGGGTGGTGCCATTGCCTTGCTCTGCAACCTCATCTGCCTGTTGCCTGGTGAGCGAGGATTGATTCCGCTCAATGCCGTCACCCCTGTTTTGGGGGCTCCCGTCATCCTCTACGTCATTCTCCGGGGACGAAGTCGTCACGAGTTCAGGTGAACATCGCTTGCTGAGTAGGGTTATTGTTTGGTGTTCCCACTCCAAAGCATGGCTTTCTCTGTCTGAAAATGCTATGATCCTAATACTTCTGTTATTAGTGCTGTTTCTTTGGGCCTGTTTATAGTCAGAATGAAACCTCTCAATATACTGCCAAAGTTGCTCATCACTCGCCCTAAGGAATTCATTGAAAGAGATTGGATACATCCTCTCTATCGTCACTTTACCTACAGGTACAGTCATGCGGCGTCTTTTCACTACCACCCCCAACAGCAAACCGGCTGCAATGACATGATAGTCGGGAGCATCCTCGCAGAAATACTTCAAACTATTGAATGCTTCCTCACATTCCTGAATCTCATCAAAGATAATCAGGGTCTTGCCTGCAATTATGGGAACATCCGTATATAACGCAAGTTCCTAGATGAAAGATACTTTAAGCTAAGGCTATATGCACTACATGATTGTCGTATCACTCGAAATGTCGGATGACCCTAAATTAATCCATGAAATCACTCCCACATCCGACATCTTCATTCTCCTGAAAGTTTCCTTCTGTCTTTCATTATCGCCGCAAAATTATCGATGGCCCAATCCACCATCGGGCGACAAGCAGCCATAAAGGAATGTGCACGTGGAGTAAGCGTGTATTCGGTGTGAGGCGGCACTTCGGCATAAACCTGACGCACCAGAAAACCATCAGCTTCAAGATTTCTTAATGTCGATGTCAACACCTTTTGAGATATGTCGGGAATGGCCTTTTTAATGTCAGAGAAGCGCATAGGCTCTTGGTGGTGCATCATCTGGTGCATCAGTAAAAGTGACCATTTGTCGCCTACCCGTGACAGGATATTGCGCACAGGACAATCGGGGAATAAGGTCTCGCCCAAGTAGATATTGTTGTTTTTATCCATATAATATAAAACGTGAAAGGCAGTAAGATTATTGTCTTTCACGTTTTAATTTTTGTATAGGAGAGTTATTGCTCCACAACACCATCGCCCATGGTATATTGTTCCAACGAGCCGGCTTTTGCTTGGATGCAAATATATACCAAAGGTACGCTGCCCGTGCATTTGGTATTGCGGCTTACAGATGGCGCAACCCTGACGATACTGCCCGAAGCGACAGGTTCTTCCTTGCCATCAAGAATGAATACACCTTCTCCGCTCAACA
>CAMGIP010000127.1 GCA_946056155.1 uncultured Mediterranea sp.
AGGAAGAAACCCCGTAAGCCGAAGAGTTCATCAGCAGGAAGAAACCCCGTAAGCCTAAGGAGTTCATCAGCAGGAAGAAACCCCGTAAGCCAAAGAGTTCATCAGCAGGAAGAAACCCGGTAAGCCGAAGGAGTTCATCAGCTGATAATTGTAAATTGATTTGATAATTGTAAATTGTAAATTATTCTAATAATTATTAATTAACCCCATGACTCTATATCCCAAACTGATACTTGATGCGCTGTCCACCGTGCGCTATCCTGGAAACGGGAAAAATCTGGTGGAGGCAGAGATGGTGGCCGACAACCTGAGGATTGACGGCATGAAGGTGAGCTTCTCCCTCATCTTTGAGAAACCTACAGACCCCTTCATGAAGTCCGTGTTGAAGTCGGCAGAGACCGCCATCCACACCTATGTATCGCCCGAGGTGGAGGTGACCATCGCCACAGAAAGCCGTCAGGCGGCACGTCCCGAGGTGGGCAAACTCCTGCCGCAGGTGAAGAACGTGATAGCCGTATCCAGCGGCAAAGGAGGAGTAGGCAAGAGCACCGTAGCTGCCAATCTCGCCATTGCACTGGCCAAGATGGGACTCAAGGTGGGACTGTTGGATGCCGATATCTTCGGTCCGTCAGTGCCCAAGATGTTTCATGTGGAGGATGCACGCCCCTATGCCGAGCGGGTGGATGGACGCGACCTCATCGTGCCCGTGGAGAAGTACGGCATCAAGCTGCTCTCCATCGGCTTCTTTGTCGATCCCGGAACGGCCACACTCTGGCGCGGAGGTATGGCAAGCAATGCGCTCAAGCAGTTGGTGGGTGATGCCCATTGGGGCGCACTCGACTACCTCATCCTCGACACCCCTCCCGGAACAAGCGATATCCATCTGACACTCCTCCAGACGCTTGCCATCACTGGCGCCGTCATTGTCAGCACGCCCCAGCAGGTGGCACTGGCCGATGCACGCAAGGGGGTAGATATGTACATGAACGACAAGGTGAATGTTCCCATCTTGGGACTGGTGGAGAATATGGCTTGGTTCACCCCAGCCGAACTGCCGGAAAACCGCTACTATATCTTCGGCAAGGAGGGATGCAAGCAGCTGGCCGAGGAGCTGAACGTGCCTCTCTTGGGGCAGATTCCGCTGGTGCAGGGCATCTGTGAGAGCGGCGATCAGGGTACACCCGTGGCACTGGATGCAGAGACGATTACCGGACGTGCCTTCCTGCAACTGGCAGCCTCCGTGGTACGACAGGTGGACCGCCGGAACATGGAACTCGAACCCACCCGTATCGTGCAGGTCAAGAAGGGATAATCAGTTTACAATCTTTGATTTGTCATTGACTGAACGAGGTTTCATGATTTGTTATTGACTGACAAGGTCTCATGATTTATCACTGACTGACGATGTCTCATGATTTGTCATGGAATGACGATGTCTCATTGAGTTAGTATAGGGAAAAAGAGAATATGAAAGAGTTATTGCAATTTCTTAGAGATCTGGACCGGAACAACAATCGGGAATGGTTCAATGCCAATAAGGAGCGCTATCTTAGTGTGCAGAAGCGGTGGAACGCCTTCTGCGAGGAGCTGATTCGTGAGGTGGGTGCCTATGATGAGGATGTGGCCCGCCTCACCTTGCGGGAGTGTACCTACAAGATCTACCGAGACACCCGCTTCCGTGCCGACAAGACACCCTACAAGACCCACTTCGGCTGCTTCCTGGCCAAGGGGGGAAAGAAGTCGATGCACGCCGGCTACTATTTCCATATCGGCACCGGTGAGGGGGAGGAGTATCCTGCTGCCCACATGCTGGCGGCCGGAAACTACTGCTACGACCCTAAGGCGGTGAAGCTGCTCCGCGAGGACATCAGCAGCGAGTGGGACCGGTTCAGCGGTGAGATTCTGGCCAACGTGGGCCCCGGCTTCGTTCCCGACATGGAGGGGGCGCTCAAGCGGGTGCCCCGTGACTATCCGGCCGATGCTCCCTATGCCGACTGGATGCGGATGAAGAGCTACTGCCTCGTGACTACGGTGGATGATGACTTCATCACTTCCGACCATCTGGCGCATCGTGTGGCGGAGCGGATGCGGCCCACCAAGCCCTTTCTCGACTTCATCAATCGGGCGGTGGATTACGCCATCGAGGAGCTGTAGGTTTCTGCTGGAGGGGCTGACGTTCTGTCCCCTCGGCTGACGTTCTGTCTCCTGCATGGACTTTCTGTCAGCCTCAATGTTTGCATAGGTTTAAGAAGTCAGCCCCGAAGTTTAACCCGAGTTAAAGCCTCCCACGTTTCTTCCTCACTGCTCAAAAGGCACATAGTTTGCACTCCTGTAAGTGCATTGCGAAAGCAATGAGATATAAACTAAACAAATAGATAAACAACTAAATTATAGGAGGTTATGATTATGACACCAGTAAGAAGAAACAATCAAGAGTGGTTACCGAGTATCTTCAGTGACTTTTTTGACAACGATTGGATGGTAAAGGCCAATGCTTCTACACCGGCCGTGAACGTGATTGAAAACGAGACGGAATACAAGGTGGAGGTGGCTGCACCGGGAATGACCAAAGAGGACTTCAACGTTCATCTGGACGAAGATAACCAACTGGTGATTTCCATGGAAAAGAAAGACGAAACGAAGGATGAGAACAACAAGTATCTGCGTCGCGAGTTCTCGTACTCTAAGTTCCAGCAGTCGTTGGTTTTGCCTGACGATGTGGAGAAGGAGAAAATCAGTGCGGCCGTCAACCACGGTGTGCTGACCATTGAATTGCCCAAGAAATCTAAGGAGGAGAAGGCCCAGGAGTGCAAGGTCATCGAAATCCAATAAATAAGTTTCCCAAGGTAACTAATAAGGATTAGGTGAGTCTGGCCTATAGGGTACTGTCAGAGGTACCCGTGGGCCAGACTTTTTTTGTTTCATCAAGTTACGAAGCTTATCATCCCAAAGCAGTCTAATCCAAATCGGTTATTCGCGTTAAGATGACCACAACTTCTATTTATGATCAGATGTTTTTTCGTTTTGATAGCGCAGGTGGGGTTGCAGCATTGCCACCGAAAAAGGGGAAAACAGAGGATAAAAAGAGAGTTTGTCTGCGCGTAACAGGCTAATGACCGATTTGGATTAAAACAACTCCAAAAAAGAGCCGAGCAATTCTATTCAGGCCTTTAGCTAATGTCGCCCCAGTTGGGCCGGTCCTTGCGGAGCTGTTTGAGCTGTCTCCACAGCATTTCGTGGGCAGGGAGGGAGCCGTTGGGGTCCAGGTCGATAATCTCCTGAGCCGCTTCGCGTGCCAGCTGCAGGATCTGTCCGTCGCGAGCCAGGTCGGCAATCTTCAGGTCAAAGGCTACACCGCTCTGCTGTGTACCCTCCAGGTCGCCCGGCCCGCGCAGCTTCAGGTCGGCCTCCGCAATCTCAAAGCCATCGTTGGTACGCACCATAATCTCGATCCGTTTGCGCGTATCCTCCGTCAGCTTCACTCCCGTGACGAGGATGCAGAAACTCTGGTCGGCTCCGCGGCCCACCCGCCCGCGCAACTGGTGCAGCTGTGACAGGCCAAAACGCTCGGCATTCTCTATCACCATGACCGAGGCATTGGGCACGTTCACCCCCACCTCTATCACCGTGGTGGCCACCATAATCTGTGCCTCGCCCGATACAAAGCGCTGCATCTCAGCCTCCTTCTCTGCTGGTTTCATCTTGCCGTGGACCTTGCAGATGGTGCAATGGGGAAAGGCCTCACAGATGTGAAGATACCCCTCCTCCAGATTCTTCAGGTCAATCTTCTCGCTCTCCTGAATGAGGGGGAAGACAAAATAGACTTGCCTGCCGGCCGCAATCTGCTTCTCGATGGAGCGGTAGAGGGTGGCTCGGTGGCTGTCGAACTGATGGAGCGTGGCCACAGGTTTGCGCCCGGGCGGCAGTTCGTCGATGACAGAGACGTCAAGGTCGCCATAGAGCGTCATGGCCAGAGTCCGCGGAATGGGGGTGGCCGTCATCACCAGGATGTGAGGCGGCTGCACGTTTTTCCTCCAGAGTTTGGCCCGCTGCTCCACGCCAAAGCGATGCTGCTCGTCGATGACCACAAAGCCCAGCGAATGGAAGGTGACTGTATCTTCGATCACTGCATGGGTGCCGATGAGTATCTGCACCTCCCCCTGCAGCAGTCCGTTGAGGATGGCCTCCCGCCGCTTGCCCTTGATGGAGCCGGTGAGCAGCTCCACCTGCACCTCCATGCCGAAGAGCAGCTGGCGTATGGTCTCGTAGTGCTGGTTGGCCAGAATCTCCGTGGGCGCCATGAGGCACGCCTGATAGCCGTTGTCCAAGGCCATGAGCATACTCATCAGGGCCACGAGGGTCTTTCCGCTGCCCACATCGCCCTGCAGCAGACGGTTCATCTGTCGTCCGCTGCCCACATCGCGCCGAATCTCCTTGAGCACCCGTTTCTGCGCCCCTGTAAGCTCAAAGGGGAGGTTCTGGTGGTAGAAGGTGTTGAATATGTCACCAATCTTGCCGAAGAGAAATCCTCTGTAGTGCTGCTGGCGGTCGCGCGTGTAGCGGAGGATGTGGAGCTGGATGTAGAAGAGCTCCTCGAACTTCAGCCGCACTTGGGCCCGCCGGAGGAGGTCGGCCGATTGGGGGAAATGGATGTTCTGCAACGCCTCGGTGAGCGACATCAGGTGGTGCTTGGCAATGAGCTCCTCGGTGAGTGTCTCCGGCAGAGGGCCGTGGATCTGCTGCCATACGGTGGTGATCATCTTGGCCACGGCATGGGAGTTGAGGTTGAGGCGCTTCATCTTCTCCGTGGTGTTGTAGAAGGGTTGCATCCCGAGTGAGAGCTTCTGTGCATCATCGATGGGGTCGATGTCGGGGTGGGCCACCTGGATGCGTCCGCCGTAGATGGTGGGACGGCCGAAGATGAGGTAGGGTTGATGGACCTTGTAGCGCTGGAGGATGTACTTGATGCCCTGGAACCAGACGAGGTCGGCCACACCCCAACCGTCGCTCACGTGGGCTATCAGCCGCCTCTGACGACCCTCACCCGCAGTCTCAAAGCTGAGAATCTCTGCCTGGAACTGTACGAAAGGCATGTCGCCACGGAGCTCGCTGATGGTGTAGATACGGCTCCTGTCCACGTACTTGTAGGGAAAATAGTACAGCAGGTCGCGGAGCGAGAAGATGTTGAGCTCCTTGTTGAGGGTTTCGGCACGCACCGGCCCTACCCCCGTGAGGTACTTGATGTCGCGAGAGGCCAGATCAAACATGTCGGAGAAGTGCGGAACCTATGGTCAGGTCAAAGGGGGTGGTCAACTTGATATTTTCACGATTGCCCTCCACTAAGGTGACGGGTACGCCCAACGACTCCACCACGGAGGCATCATCGGTGAACTCCTCCCGATAGGGCTGGCTGTAGGCGCGATGGAGCAGTCGGCCCTGGAATACCTGAGGGGTCTGCACCAGTCGGTATTCGCTGCGGCTCACCGTGACGCTCTCCTCCTGCTGGGTGATGTGGCGCAAGGTGTCGATGACTGGTATCACCGGAATGACGGCTTCATGCTCCTCAGCAGCCCTGAAGCAGCGGTCCAGCACCTCCTGAGATACAAAGGGACGCACCCCATCGTGTACGGCAATCAGGCTCTCTTCCGCTTCCATCGGTGAAGGCTGATTCATCGGTGCAGAAGGCTCCAAGGTGAGTGCCAAACCGTTGCTGACGGAGTGGAATCGGGTGTCTCCACCGTCGGCTATACGGTGGGGAAGGGTGAAGTGGTGCTCCCGGCACAACGCTTCCCAGTAGGAGCGCTGGTCGTGAGGGAGCACCACAATGAGTTGCAAGTCATGGTCATAGCGGTGGAAAGCCTCCAAGGTCCACATCAGAATGGGTTTACCTTCGAGACAGATAAACTGCTTGGGCACTTCTCCGCCCATGCGCAATCCCTTGCCGCCGGCCACTATCAATGCATACTTTTTCATGGGCAGGAATCAATGGTTGTAACACATGCCCTCTTTCAGTGCCTTCTCCTTGGCCTCACCAGCCAAGTGGCGAACCAATGCAAAGGCAAACGGCAGTGCCGCTGCGGGACCCTTGCCCGTGATAATCTGTCCATCGCGTTCCACCATGGCAGCGGTATAGTCGGCACCCTCCAAGTACTGCTCAAATCCGGGGTAGCAGGTGGCCTTCTTGCCCTTGAGCAGGCCCAACTGACCCAGCACCATAGGAGCGGCACAGATGGCAGCGATACAGATACCCTGTTCGTTGGCCTTCAGCAGAGCCCGTTTCAGATCCTCACACTCACCGAGGGTCTGTGCACCGGGCATACCCCCAGGCAGGAGCAAGAGTGATGCATCGAAGAAGTCGCAATTCTCGATGCTCCGGTCGCAGAATACAGAGATGCCATGTGCTCCGCGCACGATTTCATCTCCTGTGACAGAAATCATCTCTACCTTGAGTTCGGCACGTCTCAGTACATCGACCGATGCAAAGGCTTCAATCTCTTCAAAGCCGTCTGCGAAAAATACATACACTGTTCCCATACGATTCTTACAATTTACAATTTATAATTTATGTTCTTCAATTTATAATTTATAATCACCTTAACACCTTAACTCCTTACTTTTTCCATTCTACAGCGGAACTCTCAACTTATTCCACTGATTTTCAGTAGAACTCTCAACTTGCTCCACTGAGTCTGCCTCCAAAAACAGCCTCCTTCTGCAGCGAAAGAGTCTCCTTTTCCCGAAAAAACTCCTTCTGCAATGGAAGGTTTTTCCTTTTTCCCGAATAACCTCTTTCTGCAGCGGAAGGTTTTTTCTTTTTCCCGAATAACCTCCTTCTGTAGCGGAAGGTTTTTTCTTTCCCCCGAACCTCCTCCTGCAACGGAAGGTTTTTCCTTTCCCCCGAACCTCCTTCTGCAATGGAAGGTTTTTCCTTTTTCCCGAATAACCTCTTTCTGTAGCGGAAGGTTTTT
>CAMGIP010000128.1 GCA_946056155.1 uncultured Mediterranea sp.
GTGCCGGTGCCTACAGCGACGGCAAGCTCTATACCCGCAGCAAGAAGCGGGGCAACTCGGAGAAGATTCTCCACGTCTTCTGCCAGCACGGTGCCTCCACCAATATCCTGGTAGATGCCCATCCCCACATCGGAACAGACAAACTCCCTCGCGTGATAGAGTCGATGCGCAACACCATCCTGCAAAGCGGGGGCGAGGTACACTTTGAGACGCGCATGACATCGCTCATCCTCCACGGCGACCGAGTGGTAGGCATAGAGACAGCCACGGGCGAAACCTTCATGGGGCCCGTCATCCTGGCTACGGGTCATTCAGCTCGCGATGTCTATCGTCGGTTAGCGGCTGACGGCATCGAGATTGAGGCTAAGGGCATAGCGATGGGCGTACGCCTGGAACATCCCGCAGAGTTGATTGATCGCATCCAATATCACAATCCGCAGGGACGGGGCGCTTGGCTTCCAGCAGCGGAATATAGCTTTGTGACCCAGGCCGACGGACGTGGAGTCTATAGTTTCTGCATGTGTCCCGGAGGCTTTGTCGTGCCCGCAGCCAGCGGTCCCGAACAGATTGTGGTCAATGGTATGAGCCCCAGCAACCGAGGCTCACGATGGAGCAACAGCGGTATGGTGGTGGAGATACGCCCCGAGGATTTGGCCGACCGGAAGGCATTCGGCATCTTGACTGATACGGTGGAGGAGCATCCCGCCCTCAGGATGATGCACCTCCAGGAGCAGTTGGAGCGCAACTGCTGGCTGCAGGGCAACCGCAGACAGACGGCTCCTGCCCAGCGCATGGCCGACTTCTGTAACAAGCGACTGAGCAGTTCCCTGCCCGAGAGCTCCTATGTACCGGGTCTGATAGCCTCCCCACTCCACTTCTGGATGCCCCCCTTCATCACCCAGCGGCTCACCAAAGGCTTCCTCCAGTTCGGCAAGAGCAGCCGCGGTTTTCTGACCAACGATGCGGTGATGATTGGGGTAGAGACACGTACCTCATCCCCCGTACGCATCCTACGTGACCGAGAGACGCTGCAGCATGTCCGCCTTCAGGGACTCTTCCCCTGCGGTGAGGGTGCTGGCTATGCCGGAGGCATTGTCTCTGCCGGTGTAGATGGCGAGCGGTGTGCCGAAGCAGCCGCCCAATACATGGAGTCCAACGCAAAGCAGTTGTCCCAGTAAGTCTGTCTATCCAACCAGGTATCTGCATCTACTGCCCCAATCCTATTTTTGTTCTTCACTCATAGCCCCCATCAGCAGCCATGACCCCCATGCCCGAAATCGCCATCATCGACCCCAATACGCTGAGCAGCATCGGCCTGCAGAATCTGATTCAAGATCTCATTCCGCAAGCAGTCATCCGCTCGTTCCGCTCCTTTGCCGCCTTCAGCCAGGACACCCCCGACATGTATTTCCACTACTTCGTCGCCTCCGGCATCTTCTTCGAACATACCGCCTTCTTCCTTGAGCGGAAGCAGAAGACCATTGTGCTGACCATCAGCGAAAACCTTCCGCAGCTCTCGGCCATGCGCACGCTCCACATCTGTCAGGATGAGCAGCATCTGGCCAAAAGCATCCTACAGCTTCACCATCGGGGACACCCTCGGGAGGTCTCCCAAACCTATCCACAAAGAGATGAGCTGGAAATTCAGTCAGGCAGAGAGCAAGCCCCTCCCCCAACCCACCGTTCGTCCACCTGGTCACAAGAGGACCACAGCCGCGACCTCTCTGCCCGTGAGGTGGAGGTCATCACGCTGATAGCCAAAGGGCTGATCAACAAGGAGATCGCCGACAAGCTGCACATCAGCCTTACCACCGTCATCTCCCATCGGAAAAACATCACCGAAAAGTTGGGCATCAAATCGGTCTCTGGGCTCACCATCTATGCCGTCATGCACGGCTATATTGAGGTGGATGAGATTTAACCCGAGCCATCTACCTCAGCGGTACACGCAGAGAGCCTCCGTTGGCTGATCGAGGCATGACCTCATCCCTCAGCACCGGTGCGCGGTGGCGTTTCAGCCAGACTTCACGCTCGGCATCGCTCTTCAACAGAAGGGGAGCACGAGTAGAGGGAGCATTGCGGTTCTTAGCATCATAGGAGACAAAATCCTCGTAGTTATAGCTCCAGCTGCTGCCCTCCGAGAGCGTCATGATCCGCTTATAGATAAGCTCACGGCAGGGTGCATTGAAGGGTGTATCGTTGTAGCGCATCATGCTGTTTTCCGTCGGACGATAGGCTCCGCGCCCATAGTAGTATGCCCCCTCAAAGAGTCCCAAGCCCTCACCGGCATAGCGGCTATCCTTGAGCAGATGGCTCCAGCGAACCTCATCGGCAGAAGAGTGCCAATCCACATTGCAGAACCAACCATAGTAATATTGATAGCTGTAGAGCAGATCGCGGTTCTCTGTCGGCAGGGAGAGCTGTTCGTTGCCCGGCTCCACATACTCATCGGCCAGTTTGCCAAAGCCATGGCCACCCACCTCATGATTGAGCACCAGGTTCACTCCCCCCATGTTGTAGGCACAGAAGTCTCCACTGGAATACATTGACGTATAGCTACGTCCATCACACCCTTCGTTGTACACCACAACCGCCCTGACCTCTTCGCCACTCTTGAGCGGAGCTTTCCGGGCATACTCCTTACAGATTTCGTCACTCTCCTGAATGGCTCGTGAAGCATCCTTTGCAAACTCGGCATTGGCCGAAACCACCTTGACGGCATAGCAGTTGAATCGGTTGCGGAAGGAGGTGTAGGGCTCAAAGGCAAAGAACTGCTCCATCGCCTCGCGCATCTTCTGCTCATAGCGTCCACCGGCAGCCATATCCTTGTCGGTAAAGGCCTCACCGAGGAAGACGAGGTCAATACCCAGTCCCTGAGTAGCCTGTTGCAGCGTCACCACCTGTCCATCCATGGAGTAGTCGGTAGAGGTATAGTAGGTATAGTCAAACTTGGCATCGCCAAAGCATTGGGCTACGAAATCAAAGAGCTCATCGCGATTGGCATGGAACTGTTTCAGCTGATGGTAGGAGAGATAATCGGTACCCCCTATGAAAAGAATCTGGCCGAGACGATCGACCACAAAGAAGAAGGGAACGGGCATCTTGATGGGCACTTCGGAGTATTGGATATGCTGCACAGAGGGGAGCTGTTCCATATAGACGGACTCCTTGGCAGCATCTTCAGCCGTATCGCGTATGCCGAGAATGCCTAATCCCTGACTGCCGTAGCGTTCAAGCAACGCTTTGATGCGGGGGATATAGACAGTGGAGGCAGCCACATCGCTATCCCAGTAGAACAGCAAGGTATAGGCATGAGCCCCGTAGTAGGAGTTCAGATCGATCGTACTGCCATCGACACACCTCTTCTGTCCGGTAAAGGCGGGCAAATCGCAGGGGGTAAAGCCATACCCCACATTCTGCGGCACGATGAAGTGCCAGTTGTCGGCCAACGTAGCATGTGTACGAAGGAAATCGGGCAGTTCGCCAGTCAGGTTATTGTAGGCGGTATAGTAGTAAAGATTTTTGGGAAGGCGTTTGAAGATGGCCTCATGCGCTGAGGGGATGCCTCCGGTGAGGGAATTGCCATAGACATTGAAATAGTAGAGTTGCTCCAGCTTGCCGAAGCTGGCAGGGATGGACCCGGTAACCTGGTTGTTCATGATGTTGAACCCCCGTAACTGACTGAGCGATTCGAACAGGTCAGGCAGTGTGCCGCTGAGGGCATTGTTACCAAGGTTGAGGTTGACCAGTTGGTCGAGCTGCGACAAGAGGGTGAATATCCGATTGGCATCCCCCTTCACGCCACACGAGGAGAGATCCAGTTCCACCACCCGTCCTTGGGCATTGCATTTCACCCCTTTCCAGGTAGAAAGTGCCTGAGGCGTACACCAGTTGGTGGACTCGCTCCACTCATCACCACCCGCCAACTGATAGAAAGAGGTGAGCGTTTTGCGGTCGCGCTCATAGTTCTTTTGAGCAATATGTATCGTCTGTTTTATCTCGCCAGCAGAGAGGGTCAACACAGCCTCACGGTCTGCCCCTGTCTCGTTAGCCTCCACCTCAAAGCTGATCTGCTTCTCCACCAAGGCACGGGTGACGGGTGAAGGTTTGATCCAGTTCGCAGAGGTGCGCACGACAAACTCCACATTGGCATTGACCACACAGGTCAGCTTGGCTCCTTCAGGCTCTACATCGTAACTGCTTTTGGCTAAGAGAATAGCATCCTGCTGCATCTGGTTGACGGTGAAACGGGCCGAGAGCGTGGGAGTGCCCTTGGTAAGGAACGAGATGACGGCCATACGGCCATCGTATTGGGTATGGGCATCCACTCGAAACGAATGGGTTCGTAACGTACCTGCTCCGCTCTGCGGGGAGGATATTTCAGAAAGCCAAGTTGCCTCGGAGGGTATATGCACCTCATACTCCACGTTGCAATCCACTTCCACCTGCAGGATCTCACCGGCACTTTTGACCACCGCCTCGCTCTGTGGCAGACGCAGGTAGGGTTCAATCCTCTCCTCTTCGCTCCCCGAGCTGCAACTACAAACCAGCAGCACAAACAGGGCAAGCTGGAGGGGCATGGTCCAGAGACCATCACGAAATTTCTCTTTTTTACTTTTCATAACGCTCCATATCATTGACAATGCTATACTAATTTCCATATTTCACCACCTTACCTTATCCTTTCTTCGGCCCCCCACTTGCAGATTCATCTGCCGATTCTCTCCTTGCAGATTGATCTACGGAACCTTTCCTTGCAGACTCATCTGCCGATTCTCTCCCTTGCAGATTCATCTGCCGATTCTCTCCTTACAGATTCATCTACAGGACCTTTCCTTGCAGATTCATCTGACAATCATTCAGCCCTATCAGCCGTTAGCAGAGCTAAAACTCCATCTTGGCAGCGCAAGCATACCCTTCATCATAGAGATCTTTGAGCTTGCTTATGTCGCGTTCGATGCGGTCCACAACGATGGGACGTTCGGGCCGGATTACGCGAATACGTCCCTCCTCCTCCAACCGTTCCACCTCCTCCAGCTGCCTGTTATAGAGTTCACAACGCTGATTGATAGCCACCTGCAAACGGGGATACTTCCGATAGATAAAACGGGGTACCTTGGTTCCGTGGAGCTGTTTGCGATACCCCTTGTTGCGCGTGAGCACCACCACCGCCCGCTCATACCCCTCTCCCATGGCATGAGCCACCGGAATGCTATCGACAATACCTCCGTCCAGCATCGGCACCCCATCTACCCAAGTAATCGGGCATACAAAGGGGAGGCTACTACTGGCCTGTACAATGTTGATGACCCGTTCGGGGTCCTGCTTCTCCTCCATGTATTCCGCGCGTCCGGTGAGGCAGTTTGTGGTGACCATCACATAGCGTCCCTCCGAGCGGAAGTACGCCTCATAGTCGTAGGGAAGGATGCGATTGGGAAACTCGTGGAAGAGGAGTTTGAAATCCATGATATTGTGCTGGCTGACCAGATACTTCAAGCCGATGTAGCGGTACTTCTCCAACAGGTCGATGTTGCTGAACTTCGCCCTTCCCCGCTGTCCGGACATGTAGGACAACCCATTGCATGCCCCGGCGCTCACCCCTATGGTATAGGGAAATTTGATGCCCCGATCCATAAAGTTGTCGAGCACTCCGCAGGTGAACACACCGCGCATTCCACCACCCTCCAGTACCAAAGCGGTACCCTCCATCCACTTCGTCAACGAATTGTCCATAAGTTCCATCTGTTCAGTTTTCCTGTTTTAAAGTCTTCATTCTGGTACACTATCCCCCTCTTCGCTCCCCCTACCTCCCGGCCCGCAACCGGAAATCCAGGGTATTTCGGGGGCGAAAATAAGAAAAAAGTTTAGTATTTCATAGGTTTCTCCTTATTTGACCATTTTTTTTGCCATTGCGCCCCCTCAAACCAACCAAAACGACTATCCGAATTCCGCAGCCCACGGGGGCTGATGCCGTCACGGTCAGCAGATACGCATCCTTACCCAAAGCCAACGGGGTATGAGTTGCCAGAACCAGACAAGCAACCGGTAGAGCCAGTTGATAGTTACCACTCCCTTGTGCTGTGCAATGGCACGGACTATCTCTGCTGCCACCTCTTTGGCATCAAGCTGCATAGGGAAGCGGCTACCCTCGATAAGTGGGGTGCGTACAAAACCTGGGCGGATGTCTATGAGGTGAATGTGGTCCAAATGCCTGATGCGCTTCTGTTGGCAGAGACACTCCAGGTAGTGGCTGGTGAAACGCTTCGAAGCCGAGTAAGCCGGAGCTGCTCCCAGCCCCTTGGTGCGAGCTATTGAGCTGATGACAGCCAGATCGGCCTCTCGTTCGGGGTGAGAAGCGAAGTAGCGGAATGCTTCACCCACAAGCCGCGACATGCCGAGGCAGTTGGTCTCAACGGTGGACAACTCTTTCTCTGCGTCTAATGATAGGTTCTGAAAGCCGATGCCCGAGCTGTGGAAATAAAGATCCATTTGGCCCAACTGGGCGATGAGTCTCTGCAATCCTTCGGTAGCCTGCGGTGAGTTGACATCAACCACCTCATAGGCCACAATGCCCGGATGCTCCTTCTTCATCTGAGAGAGTATCTCTTCTCGCCTTCCTGCTATGCCCACCTTCCATCCACGTTGAGCCAGTAGCAGTGCCACTTCATAGCCGATGCCCGAGGTAGCCCCCATCACTACAGCCGATTTATTGTAATCACTTTTCATCATACCTCCATTTTTATTACAAAGATAGTGCAAGCCGAGAGATATGCAAAAAGATGCTTGCATATTTTTGTATGTCCGAGGCGCAGCCTATCTTAACGTGAGTTCGACGAATTCAAAACAAAGCAAGCTGTGTGTCAAATGTACGTTG
>CAMGIP010000129.1 GCA_946056155.1 uncultured Mediterranea sp.
TGATTCCTGCCGCCTATTCCCGCTTGTTGGCACAGCAAGCTGCCGCCTCGGTAGCCGGTGTGGACCGGATTGTCTCGTTCATGTTTGATGGTCTCATTGAGAACCCCGAATCACCCTACCAATTAGGCCAGCCCGTATGGTCCAATCAACTCTACCACCACTACATGGCTTGGCTTCAAGGTGACCCGTATTGGAAGCTGATGGAGGCTTCGTTGACTGACCGATTGCTGAATGAAGCCACTCCATCAGTTACCCCCGATGAGACCTGCGGCACTCTCTTTGATGGCATCGTGGCCGAAGAAGATACTACAGACACCCGTTGGAGGAAGTTTTCCACTGGCAATCAGGAGATTCTCATCGACCGGAAGCAAGATGGCAAGGTGTTGAAACGGATTATGATACGCACCCTGAATTATCAGAAGGGTGGCATTACGCCTCCAGCAAAGTTTGCTCTTTATGCCTCTTCTGACGGTAAGAGCTACCAGCTCCTTTCTATTAAGGATACCCCCAGCTTCCCCAACCGGAATCACGATGCCTGGGTTGATGCTGTCCTGTTTGACCAGTTACAGACCGATGCCCGTTACTTGAAGATTGCCTTCCATGTAGATGCAACCACTTGCATTGACGAGATTTACCTCAATCCAGAGAGAGTGTCTGCACCCATACATAACGGCCGTTAATCCCATTCAGGGCAAGCTTTTCATAAGCATCCGTAAATATCGCAAGGGGGGCAGATAAGCTGGAGCAGCAGGTAATCCACCCTTCACAGGTGGGTCGGATATACCCAAAAGAGGGAATTTATTCCCCGAAAAATCGACTGAAACGATTTCCAATTTTCCCAGTTAGGAAAAAAAATTTTCCTAGTTAGCGCGCAAAATCTCTCTAACTAGAAAAGTGTACGTACCCTAACTGGGAAATTTTTGTGCCCCAACTAAGGCTTTTTTTCTCATCAACTCAGGTGTTCGCTGAGGTTAAGCAGATAGTTTATCCGACATACCTTGATGCGGGGTGTTTGGTCTAAGGGGTTCTTCTCCAGCAGATAATAGATGAATGTGAAGTCCATAGAAGATAGATCGGTCAACGATATAGCGTAGCCAATGCTTGGCGAAGGTACAAAAAAAAGCGATTTCCCGTGAAGGAAACCGCTTTTTTATCAAAATGGGATCGTTTTAGAGCTTAGGACCAGCAGCTACGAGAGCCTTACCTGCTTCGTTACCTTCGAACTTAGCGAAGTTCTTGATGAAGCGGCCGGCCAGGTCTTTTGCCTTCTCTTCCCACTGGCATGCGCACTCGTACGTGTCGCGAGGATCCAGGATGTGAGGATCTACACCCGGCAGTTCGGTGGGTACTACGAAGTCGAAGAAGGGGATAACCTTCGTAGGAGCCTTGTCGATAGA
Source organism: uncultured Mediterranea sp. (assembly GCA_946056155.1). Taxonomy (GTDB): domain Bacteria; phylum Bacteroidota; class Bacteroidia; order Bacteroidales; family Bacteroidaceae; genus Bacteroides. The sequence goes on from CAMGIP010000129.1 coordinate 1,398, forward strand.
ACCATCCAGGATAGCATCGATGATACCACGAGTATCGCGGATAGAGATACGCTTGCCTGTACCGTTCCAGCCTGTGTTCACCAGATAAGCCTTAGCGCCTACTTTTTCCATCTTCTTCACCAGTTCCTCACCATACTTCGTGGGGTGCAGGCTCAGGAAGGCTGCGCCGAAGCAAGCAGAGAAGGTCGGAGTGGGCTCAGTGATACCGCGCTCTGTACCAGCCAGCTTAGCAGTGAAACCAGAGAGGAAGTAGTACTTCGTCTGTTCTGCGTTCAGGATAGATACGGGAGGCAATACACCGAATGCGTCAGCTGACAGGAAAATAACCTGATGAGCGTGAGGACCCTTAGAAACAGGAGCCACGCGGTTTTCGATGTGCTCGATAGGATAAGATACGCGAGTGTTCTCTGTTACGCTCTTGTCAGCGAAGTCAATCTTGCCGTCAGCAGCAACAGTCACGTTCTCCAGCAGGGCATCGCGACGGATAGCGTTGTAGATATCGGGTTCGCTCTCCTTGTCCAGGTTGATGACCTTGGCATAGCAACCACCTTCGTAGTTGAATACACCTTCGTCGTCCCATCCGTGCTCGTCGTCACCGATAAGCAGACGCTTCGGATCGGTAGAGAGCGTAGTCTTACCTGTACCAGACAGACCGAAGAAGATAGCAGAGTCAGTACCTTCCTTATTGGTGTTGGCTGAGCAGTGCATAGAAGCGATACCACGCAGCGGGTTGTAGTAGTTCATGATAGAGAACATACCCTTCTTCATTTCACCGCCATACCAGGTGTTGATGATGACCTGTTCCTTGCTGGTGAGGTTGAATACAACAGCTGTTTCAGAGTTCAGACCCAGCTCCTTGTAGTTTTCTACCTTAGCCTTTGAAGCGTTGTAAACTACGAAATCGGGCTCTCCGAAATCAGAGAGTTCCTTCATGGTCGGACGGATGAACATGTTGGTTACGAAGTGAGCCTGCCATGCTACCTCCATGATGAAGCGAACCTTCAGGCGGGTAGCGGGGTTAGCGCCGCAGAATGCATCTACTACATAGAGCTTCTTGTTGCAGAGCTCAGAGGTAGCCAGCTTCTTCAGTTCAGCCCAAGTAGCTTCGCTCACGGGCTTGTTATCGTTCTTGTATTCGTCAGAAGTCCACCATACAGTGTCCTTGCTGACTTCGTCCATTACAAAGAATTTATCTTTAGGAGAACGGCCGGTGTAGATACCGGTCATTACGTTTACTGCACCCAGCTCGGTTACCTGGCCTACTTCGTAGCCTTCCAAACCGGCTTTGGTCTCTTCCTCAAACAGCACTTCATAAGACGGGTTGTGCAACACTTCAGTTGCACCTGTGATTCCGTACTTGCTTAAATCCAATTTTGCCATTTCTAATTAAGATTTTTAATGTTTGGTGTATAATCGTTTTGTTTATTAGCGAAGGGTCAAATCCCACTTTTCCGAGCACAAAAATAGCATTTTCTTTTCAAATGGATGCATAATTGAGGAAATTTTTCTGTAATGCAAATGGGTTTTATAAATCGCTAACTAAATCTGCAAAGTCGATGTGACAATTCGGCCCACTTTACCGTGCGAAGTCTTATCAGATAAGGGGTTCCGAGGTGGGTATTGGAGACGGTCGTGATGGATGAATCTGCAAAGCAGGGGTGCAAAAATTCTGCGCTCAAACTAGAAGCCCCTCTGAAGCATCGTGTATAGCGCAGGCAGTAAAACGATGAGGCTGCGTGAATTCCACGGGGGAATCCGCACAGCCTCATGATATTGTTGCGTACAGCGTAGCGTGCTGTAGCTCTTTTGCTTTCAGAGAGTTAATCTCCCTGATGGTGATTATTTCACCTCCCAGGTGTCGTTGGTCAGGAGCAGTTCCTCGAAGTTGTGGTACTTCTTCTTGCTGCTCACTTCGTCAATTTGTGCGTAGAGAGCATCATCGTAGGTAGGAGCTTCTACATCGCGGATGACACCCAAGGCGATGGGGAAGTCGGGACCCTCCATCAGCGCCAGCTTCATCTGCAGCGTATTGTCCTCACAGTGTGCATCGTGTACGAGGATATCCTTCTCCGTGATGCCGTTTTCGCCGAGTTTCACTACCTTGAGGCCGAAGCCCTCCTGTACGAGACCATACTCTTTGTTCTCACCGAAGAGCATGGGTTTGCCGTGCTCCAAGTAGATGGCATTCTTGGCGCGGTCTTCCTTCTTGGCTACACAGTCATGTGCTCCATTGTTGAAGATAACGCAGTTTTGCAGAATCTCGCATACGCTGCTACCCTGATGGTTGTAAGCTGCCTTCAAGATTTCCACGGTGCCTGCAGCGTCAGTGGCTACTGCGCGTGCGAAAAAGTGTCCGCGTGCACCGAAACAGAGTTCTGCCGGACGGAAGGGGTCCTCCACCGTGCCATAGGGAGACGACTTGCTGACAAAGCCACGGGGTGAGGTGGGTGAGTACTGTCCCTTGGTCAATCCGTAGATGCGGTTGTTCAGCAGAATCATGTTCAGATTGATGTTGCGTCTGTTGGCATGGATAAAGTGGTTACCACCAATGGCCAGTCCATCACCATCACCACTTACTTGCCATACGGTCAGTTTGGGATTGGCCACCTTACATCCGGTGGCGATGGCAGCAGCACGTCCGTGGATGGTATTCATGCCATACGTGTTCATATAGTGGGGGAGGCGGCTGGAGCAGCCGATTCCGGAGATGACGGCAATATCCCATGGTGCAACGCCTATCTCGGCCATTGCTTTGTGAAGTGAAGCCAGGAAGAAGTGGTCACCACAACCCGGACACCAGCGGGGCTGTCCTTTTTTATAATCTTTTGCAGTAAACATATTGCTTGATTTTCAATGTGTTGAACATCTTTTACTTAACCCTTTATGATTTCCGTGAAGGCTTCCACCAGTTCGTTGACGAGGAACGGTTGACCCTTGACCTGGTTGAACTGATAGGGAACGAATCCGTCCACTTTCATGCGCAGGTATCCGGCAAATTGTCCCATGTTCTGCTCAGCCACTACCACTTTGGGATATTTCTTCAGCACCTCTGCTGTATTCTTGGGCAGCGGGTTGATGTATTTGAAGTGAGCCAGAGCCACCTTCTTGCCTTCGGCACGCAATTCATCCATAGCTGCATGCAGGTGTCCGTAGGTGCCTCCGAAGCCCACGATGAGCAGGTCTGCATCCTCCTTGTCGCCCAATACCTCTACGTCAGGCACCTCGATCTTGGCAATTTTCTCAGCGCGCAGGTGGGTCATCAGGTCGTGGTTTTCAGGATCGGTGGAGATGGCACCTGTCTTGTTGTCTTTCTCCAGACCTCCCAGAATGTGGGTAAATCCTTCGGTACCGGGGATAGCCCAATATCTTACTCCGTTCTCCGGGTTACGTTGGTAGGGAGTCCAGCTTCCCTTCATCTCCTCGCGCACATAGGGCGGATTGATGGCGGGATAGTCGGCCAGTCGGGGCAGTTTCCAAGCAGCAGAGCCGTTGGCTACGAAGGCGTCGGTCAGCAGCACCACGGGAGTCATGTGCTCCAATGCCATCTTGGAAGCGGCATAGGCGCATTCGAAGCAGTCGGTAGGTGAGGTGGCTGCCATGACTGGCATGGGGCTCTCGCCGTTGCGCCCGAAGAGCACCTGCAGCAGGTCAGTCTGCTCACTCTTGGTGGGAAGTCCGGTAGCGGGACCGCCGCGCTGTACGTCAAGTACCACCAGCGGAAGTTCCATAATCACCGCCAGGTTCATCGCCTCGCTCTTCAGGCATACACCCGGACCGGAAGTAGAGGTTACAGCCAGTGCACCGGCATATGCAGCACCTACTGCCGAGGCGCAACCTGAAATCTCATCCTCGCACTGTACGGTCACTACGCCCAGCGATTTGTGCTTGGAGAGTTCGTGCAACACATCGGTAGCCGGAGTGATAGGATAGGATCCGAGGTAGAGCCGGAGACCTGCCTTTTCAGCTGCGGCAATGAATCCATAGGCTGTGGCCTTGTTGCCTGTGATATCCATGTAGCGTCCGGGTTTCGTGCTCTTGCTTTCAATACGGTAGGTGTGTGCCACACTACTGTGGGTGTTGTGCCCATAATCATACCCCGCATGGATTACTTTGATGTTAGCATCTGCAATTTGCGGTTTCTTTGCAAATTTCTCACGGATAAAGTTTTCGGCGATAGAGAGGTTTCGGTTAAAAAGCCAGCAGACCAATCCAACGGCAAACATGTTGCGGCACTTCAGCATGGCCTTGTTGTCCATACCTGTATCAGCTAGACAATCCTTAACCATCTGTGAGATGGGAGCTGCGATGACATCCTGTTTGATACCCATCTCCTCGATGGGGTTGTCAGTCTTGAATTGCGCTTTTTCCAAGTCGGCTTTTTGGAAGGCATCTGTATCAATGATGATGCATGCTGTTTTCTTGGCAAATTTATACTGCGTTTTCAGTGCAGCTGCATTCATAGCCACCAATACGTCACACTGGTCACCAGGTGTATAGACCTTGTCGGCTCCGATGTGTACCTGGAAGCCAGAAACACCCGTCAGAGAACCCTGCGGGGCACGGATGTCTGCGGGATAGTCAGGAAAAGTACTGATGTCGTTTCCCACCGTCGCTGATACTGTAGAGAAGATGTTGCCGGCCAGCTGCATGCCGTCGCCGGAGTCACCGGAGAAGCGGACCACCACTTTCTCCAGTTCTTTGACCATCACGTCGTTTGTCATAATTTGCGAAAAATAGGTTTGTAGGAATGTTAATTATCTCCTTTGGCCGACAAATTTCGTAAAGTTAATCGGATAAACAAAACTTTTTTTAGTAAAAATCAGCAGAAAGTATTATCTTTGTGCTCGCAAAGATTGGAAAAACGGCCGATATTGCCTTCTAAGGTCTTGTAGTTCAACGGATAGAATAGAAGTTTCCTAAACTTTAGATCCGGGTTCGATTCCCGGCGAGACTACTGGTATGCTCCTTCCCCTTTCGGAAGGGGCATATTTTTTTACTTTTCATTTTGTCATTCTATCTCCCTTTTCTTACCCTGTTTTCTTCTGCTTATAGGAGAGAATGTTCTCTTTATCAGCGCTCTTCGCTGACATAATGTCAATCTACGATGTTTTATTTGCTTTTAGTATCAGTGGTTTGTCGTTGGTCTTACCCAAGTTTTGCATCTATTTGAAGAGCTGCCAGAGTACAAGAGAACGTGAGTTTGATGAAACGAGAGGTAATAAGAGAAACAACAGATATCATCTTACTTCCAACAAGATTAATAATCTTACGCCTGAATGATTAATAATCTTATCGGCAATGAAGCTAATATCCCTTCCTATACATCAGTTATCAAACTCGCGTAAGATAAGTAGCTCATGAGGGGATCCTGTACCTTATATATAATAGGTGTACCGTACAGAAGACAAAAAACCGGCCGACAGTGGGAATTTGCGGTTCCCTATTGTCGGCCGGC
>CAMGIP010000130.1 GCA_946056155.1 uncultured Mediterranea sp.
ATAATTTACAATTATCAATTATCAATCATCAATGTACAATTTATAATTATCAACCTCTGATAATTGATCATCTCTATTGATTCTCTTAATACCCTGTCAGAAAACCTTATAGAGAGGAGGCAGAGCCTATCCTCTCAGCGGCATAGCGGATTTCGGCAGCGAAACCTGGTTTCGGTTACGTTCACCCTCCATAATGTCCGGCTGCAGGGGAGTCCCATGCTGTTCCTTGATGATCACCTCCGCCTCAGCCTCCAGGTCACGACCGATATCCCTAAACCGAAATCCCAGCAACTTGTCGTTCCAGGGCATTCTGAATTGTCGAATTTGAAACTGTTCGTTCAGCACAGGCCGGAAGTCGCTCATCCCGCAGTTAGGGTTCACCATACCCATCATGGGGTAGTTGGTCATTGGCAGTCGGTACATGATACGCTCCATGGTGAGTGCTGCCTTAGCAAGAGTAAAGTCATTCATACGCATTCTTCCTTCTCACAGGCCCTCCTCAGCAACTCCTCGATATGTTCCACCTGGTCGGCAGACATGGCACAGAATTGCGACGAGACCCCTATCTCCATACACTTGAAATACTCCTGCTTTGCCATCACTTCTTTCCCCTTCTCCCTATCTTGATGCCCGCTTACCCCCTTGGCCAGCGAATTCCATCCCCTGACCCTATCCGCTTGGAAGAATCCGTGCTTGTAGAGCACACCATAGAGGTTGAAGATAAACGTGCTGTTGTAGTCCACCCCCAGCTCCCTGTGCTCGTCCCCCGCGATGTTCTTCCTGATCCGCAGCAGGCTGCTGAACACCGAGTCCCCCAGCGCCCTCTCCCAGAACCGGCTGAAAGCCTCCCTTCTCTCCCTGCAGACCATGGGCCACATGCGGTCGGCATAGTGATTCACTACCACCCCCATCTGTTGCGCCCATACATCATGGATGATCAGCGGATTCTCCTCAGGCACCGTCTGCATCCGCCTCTCGTTGCGCTCGCCATCGGCCAGGATGTAGTAGTAGAGCAGCGGCAGGCAGGGGTGATTGATGTGCCCCAGCTCCTCCACCAGCGCATTCAGCAGGTCGTTGTGCGGATTCTCCTCCTGCCTCTTCGTGGTAGCCTCCAGGCGGAGCGCGAGACAGTAGAGGATACAGGTCAGCGTTCGGTCCAGCTGCTCCCCGTTCCTCGTCACCGTCACCTCATCCCGCACTATCACCTTCAGCTTGCGTCTGAGATTGGTGACCATCTGGCTCACCATCACCTCCCTGTCCTCCGCCTCCATGCCCCGCAGTTCGTTGATGATCAGCTCCACCTCGTGCCATACCTCCGCCGGAGTCAGTCCCCCCTCCTCCGTTTCCAGTCGCGTCAGTGTGCGGCACACATTGCGAAACAGCTGCGTGCGCATGAACTCGCGATACCTCCGCGAATCCTCCTCCATACTCAGTGTATCGTACCTCATAACCGCTTATATTTTCCTTTCCATACAGCTTCCATAAAGCTTCCATACCGTTTCCATACGCTTCCACAAGGCATGAGAGCCACGGTTTACGCATTGACAGTCAGTCACTTGAAATATTCCATAATGAAAAATTCCCAAAAGGCTTGGCCGTGACATGGAACCGTTTCCTTTGCACCGTTGACAAGCCACCGTAGAGGCACTCCGGCCCCAAGTTTCCAGCCCGGGCGAAACCACCGGACCGCTGCTCCCCTTGGCGAAGGCTTGCCACCCATTATTCACCATTAAAACAGTTTTTCGTTATGAAAAAATTGACATTCCTCCAGACCGACCTCCTCTGCCTCATGCAGGCGGTCGAAGTGATTACCCCCAACCAGAGCCACACCGGCCTGCTCACCCGAAGCGACGACGGCACCTTCCGTTTCGAAGAGGCCATCCGCCGGAGGCGTGCCCCCCGCAACCTGAAGCTCTTCGACGGCCAATACATCTCCATGGTACGCATGCAGAACGGCCGCTACCATCTGCACCTCAAGACCTTCTCCCGGGACCTTGACCGCAGGAAGTTTGCCGTCGATGTCTATCTTGAAATCACTAACGCCTTAAAAATTCTTGACTAATGACCACATCCCGTTTAACCCCCCGTTCGCTCTCTGAGCTACAGGCAGCAGACCTGCCACCGGCTGTCCGCGTCTTCTGGCAGACCGCTCCCGAGGCCTTCCGCGTCCCCTCTATCCTCACCGCCCTCGACTGCTATTGTGCCCTGAGCACCCGCCTGAGAGCCAAGTATGTGTATGACCTCGAACCCCACGCCCTGCTCATCCAATTGCTCGTGCTCGGCGAACCCGGATCGGGCAAGTCCTTCACCCGCCCCATCGTCAGGCAGCTCCTCTATCCCCTGAGGCTCAAGGACATCGAGCAGAAGCGCATCGAGCAGGCCTATCAGGAGCTGAAGAAGACCGCTTCGAAGAACAAGCCGCTGCCCGAGGAGCCCGTCACCTGCACCCGAAACCTGCAGACCATCACCCGTGCCAAGCTGGTGAAGCGTGCCGACATGTTCATCCGCAAGTACGGCGAACCGCTCGCCTTCTTCTTCTTCAACGAAGAGCTGGCCACCATGACCGAATCGAACAAGCGGGCCTTTGCCGACCTCAACACCATGGACCGTCTGGCCTACGACCTCGGGGCCGAATATGGCAGCGACACGCTGAGCGACAGCAGCTACAATGCCGACGTGGATATCATCTACTGCAGCCTCTTCTGCGGGACAGACAATGCCCTCTCGGAGTACATCAACAAGCGGGCCATCGAAGGGGGCAACTGCACCCGCAAGATCCTGACCCGCATCGACGAAGATGTGCTCGGAGCCGACGCCCCCTGCTTCCGTCAGCAGACGGCCGAGGAGACCAAACTCATCAGCGAGACGGTCAACCAACTGATGCAGGAGACCTACACCGACGACGACCTGCTGCAACCCGTCCACCTGGTGGATATGAGCTGGCTGGACCCGGCCGTCAAGCAGTGGTGCAAGGAGCAGCGCAACACCGTCCTGAAGACCGGCTCACGCGCCCACAACTGCTTCTACAAGCGTTCGTCCGTCAGTGCCTTCCGCCTCACCGTCATGTTCTACCATCTCTGGTGCCTCTCCGAGGGAGAGGACGACAGCGCCGGGAGCCATACCAAGGCCTTGAACACCATCCGGGCCAAGTGCACCCACTTCTATCGCTGCATGGCCGACTACATCCTCGAAGGACTGCTCAACCAGTGGGGCAAGAGCTACGACGAGTTGCACAAGCAGGACGACGACAAGGAGAGCATCAAGAAGGTTCCGTTCTACGACCAGATTCCCACCCGCTTCTCGCGCGACCAGCTCCAGGAGCTCTGCATGAAACTGCGTCTCTCCCCGGCCCGCGTCTTCCTCCACAAGTGGAAGAAGGCCAAACTCATCTATCAGCCGAAGAGCGACGAGGAGATCTACGTCAAGAACTACCCCACTACGCAGGGTTCCACCCCCACCGCAGGCAATCAGTCGCCCCAAGCTTCAGGCAATCAGTCGCCTCAAACTTCAGGCAATCAGTCACCCCAAGCTTCAGGCAATCAGTCGCCTCAAGCTTCAGGCAATCAGTCACCTCAAGCTTCAGGCAATCAGTCGCCTCAAGCTTCAGGCAATCAGTCACCTCAAAATTCAGAAAACCCCTCATGATAGAAAAGAAGACCCTTGACAAGATTCGGGAGCTCCCCATAGAGGGAGTAGCCTCGAGACTGGGACTGCCGGTGAGCCGACACACCTCCCACTGCCCGTTCCATCAGGACACCCATCCCTCGCTGACCTTCCACACCGGAAAGAACAGCTTCAAGTGTTTCGTATGCAACGCCCACGGAGGCGTCATCGACCTGGCCATGCGGGTGCTGGGGAAGAACTTCGTCGAGACCTGTGAGTGGCTGGCCAATGAGCACAACCTCATCCTTGAGCGCTGGAAGCCCGTCCGAAAGCCGTCGGCCAACCGGCACTACGCCTTGGACACGGAGTACCTCGAAAGCCTCGTGACCCCACCCGTGCTCAGCGAAGCCGCCCGTGAGTTTCTGTTCGACACGCGCCACTACCATGCCTCCGTAGTCCGTTGGTTGGGCATCAGCAGCATCTCCCGCCCCACCCCCTGCTGGCGCTACGGCCGCCCCTACTTCGACGCCCCCTCGCTGCTCTTCCCCTACCGGGACGTGGAGGGACAGCTCCAGTCGGTACAGAGCCGCTACCTGGGGCCCAAAGCCGGAAGCCGGACATCCAAGTCCGACATCCCCCGGTTCCGTTTCCCCCGCGGCTCGAAGTGTCACATCTTCAACCTGCCCATTCTGAAGCTCCTCAAGGAGGGAGAGCCCCTCTTCGTCTCCGAAGGCATCACAGACTGCATCGCGCTACTCTCGGCCGGCCACAAAGCCATAGCCATTCCCAGCGCCACCCTCCTCAACAAGGAGGATATGCAGCTCCTCAGCCACTTCGGAGCCCTCAATCTCCACATCTATCCCGATCAGGACATTGCAGGCGAGAAGCTCTACATCCAGCTCCTTCACCTGGCCAACCAGATTGGAGCCTGCGTCACGCGCCACTCCCTTCCCCCAGGCTGTAAGGATTTCTCAGATTATTACATTTTAAACCATTAAACATTTTTCATTATGCAACTCACACTTTATCGCAAGACCAGCAACCACCTCTATACCGAAGGTACGTTGGCCGTCAACGGTCGCGAAATCATCCAGACCGTAGAATCTACCGAAGTGATGCTCCCGGAGGGCTACTACGAAGTGCAACTCGGGAAGGGCAAGTCCCGTCATCGGGAGCTCATCTTCTGGCCGATGGCCACCCATCCGGGGAACGATCCCTGGAGCATCGGCCTGGTCCACTCCTGGAAAGACAGCCGGAAGAACAGGCGCATCGGCATCGGTCATCCCCTCATCCCCGGCGTCCTCTACCGCGGCACCGCCCCCTACAAACGTCTCTTCGAGCGTATCGAGAAGGGGCTCCAGCGCAAGGAGCTCATCCTGCTGGTCATCACCCAGGAGAAGATGGTCCAGCGTCGGCCCAGCCACTATTGGACTATCGCCCATCCCACTTCCTCCACCCGTAATGTTTAAATTCTTGACCCTTTTATGCTGATATGAAACTATCTGCACATTTTGACTTATCCGAGTTTGAGCGTTCCGCCACAGCCTCACGCTACGGCATCGACAATCAGGTTCCCCCGTCCCTCATCCCCAACCTCCGTCGCCTCTGCGATCAGGTTCTCGAACCCCTGCGCGCGTATGCCGGCCGTCCCATCGTCATCAACAGCGGCTATCGCTCTCCGCTGCTCAACTTCCATCCGAAGGTGAGAGGCTCTGCCCGTTCGCAGCACATGACCGGTGAAGCCGTGGATATCCGCGTGCCCGATTCGGCCACCGGCAACCGTTGGTTTCTCTTTCTGATGAATCACTGTCCGTTCGACCAACTCATCCGTGAGCGTCCGACCCGGGATTCCGACACCTTCTGGATTCACGTCTCGCTGAAGGCGTCCGACAACCGCCGGCAGGTCATCTCCAACCTAATCAAGGATTGATCTTCCCTTCCCTCCGGGTACCCTCTCCCCTGCTTCTTGCCCCTTCGGACCGCTCAGTCCGCAATGCCAAGTCGCTCGCGGGCTTGCCCACCCCAGCCCCCATTCTCGTCAGAGCGTGGGGGCTTTCCATTTTATGCAGTTTAGAGCCAATAAAACTTTCCATTTTATGCAGTTTAGAACCAATAAAACTTTCCATTTTATGCAGTTTAGAACCAATAAAACTTTCGATTTTATGCAGTTTTATGTCACTAAAATTGCGTAATTGCTTTATTATTAGTATCTTTGCTACGAAGAATCAGCAATTGTAGCGCAAGCACTCGGTAACCTGTGTATTTGATTATCAGAAATCAATGAATAAGTTGGAATAAGTCATAGTACAAAGGACAAGTGTCTTTCGATTCATCCTCAGCGAACGATTTATCAAGCAAAAGGAAACCATTATTCATGTAAAAGGGAACAGCATTCCTTAAAGCATCCACGGTGATGAAAACGCATCCTGTACGATTGTTTGTTACGAACAGTCGCTTTAGAAAACTCAGAATGTCCGAGCCAATATGTTGACCTTTATAATGAATGTCAACTCCAAGACGTCCGATTTTTACAGCGGGGTAATCACTACGATGTTTTGTATGCGGAAATAATTTCTTAATTTTGCGCCATGTAGCCTTGTCTGAGTCTGCAATAGATACGCGGTCATTTGAAACAGAAAAGAAGGCCACAATTCTTTCATCTGTCTCAATGATATATGTAACAGAGACTAACCGCTTCAAATAGTCTTTAGAATCAAACAGCAAAAATTCATTCAAATCCTTCTCTCCACAGTCGAAGGACTTGAATACATAATCTTCCGTTAATCTCACGAGGCGCATTTCTTCATTCATGCCTACAAAACTTTTTTATATGGTAAATGTAAGCATGGATTGAATACGATCCGCCCCCTTGTTGACGCGCTCAGTTTCCTCCTTAGAGGCCTTCTTGTTTTTTGAAAGCTCTTTTAGGAAATCGATGGCTGCTTCTCCTTTTAAAACAGGTGTGGGTGCTATAGGTTTAGCCATAATTCAAATGTTTAAAGTATTCTATCTGACAAAAGTACTAATTATCATTCAATTCACTCTCCTTCATTCCAGCCTCTTTTTCGGAATTAACTTTTTTTATTGTATAAAGATGCGGTTTGAGACATTTCTGCTGAGTCTCTGTATGTCACTCTGAATGTATGTACTCTATTTAGAGCATACCACCGTTTTAGGGCACTTTGCCAGTGCCCAACATATACATTAAAGCTTTAGTGAATGTTTTAATATTTAGAGTATGCC
>CAMGIP010000131.1 GCA_946056155.1 uncultured Mediterranea sp.
TTTACTCGTTAAGGAGGGATAGCAAATGCGCGAAGCACAGGGGAGTGACCTCATGTACTTCGCGCATTGATGTTGTCTGTTCAGGGTTGCTTCCGCATCCGCTTAAAAAACGGAAGGTGCTGCGGCTGTTTACTTCAGCAGATTCTGTGCCTCGCTGATACCCTCAGCCGAGAGAGACACTTCATAGGCCTGACCATCGGGAAGCGTAATCTGAGCCAGTCCGTTGCCTTCCAAGCGGATCAGTTCAGCAGAGGCTTCGGCTGTAACCACGTTCCAGCTGTTGAGTTCGGCATCATAGACCAGATCCATGCTGGCACCCTCTTCACCCTCTTTGGTGATGGTGTAGCCGTTGGCCTTCGTCTCTACCAGATAGGTACCGTTCTCGCCCTGCACCTTCTTGACATCACCGATATGGGCCATGGGGTTGCTGCCGCTCCAGAACTCGATGGAGTTGATAACCAGGGCATCAGCCAAATAGCAGACCGGATAGACCGGAACAATATTAAAAGCGAGAAAGACCAGTTCGTTCACCCACTTGTTGCCAATCTGCTGGTTCCAATTGTTGAGCCGCGAATGGAGACCAAACGAACCTATGCAGGAACTGAACACAAAGGCCACGCATACCATCAGGGTGGCAGCCATCTTCAAATTGATTTTCTTCATTGCTGTAATGTTTTTAGTTTAATCTGTTGTTGTCACCTTGGGTTGACCACACAAAATTAGCTCATTTTATCGAAATACAAAGGTTTTTTCCCCTTTTTTTATCCCAATGTAGGTGCAATCCAAACTTTTTGCCTACTTTTGCCTTGGCGTTGGCTGTTCAACGCCTCTATTCACTGATTTAATATAGCAAGATTTATTATGTTTTCCGGAATCATAGAAGAGTGTGCCCGTTTGGTGGCTGTTAAGAAAGAACAAGAGAATGTGCATTTCACTTTTACCTGCTCCTTTGTGGGTGAGCTGAAGATAGACCAGAGCGTGGCTCACAACGGAGTCTGTCTGACGGTAGTGAGCATCGAGGACCAGACTTATACGGTGACGGCCATGAAGGAGACACTGGAGCGTAGTAACCTCGGACTGCTGCAGGTGGGCGATGAGGTGAACGTGGAACGTAGCATGATGATGAACGGACGGTTGGACGGACATATCGTGCAGGGACATGTGGACCAGACGGCCCGTTGCATCCGCGTGGAGGATGCCGAGGGTAGCTACTACTTTACCTTCCAGTATGCCTTTGACAAGGAACTGGCCAAACGGGGCTACATTACGGTGGACAAGGGTTCGGTGACGGTGAATGGGGTGAGCCTGACGGTATGCAATCCCACGGACGATACCTTCCAGGTGGCCATCATTCCCTATACCTTTGAGCATACCAACTTCCACGCTATCCAGGTGGACAGTGTGGTGAATCTGGAGTTTGACATCATCGGCAAGTACATCAGCCGGATGATTGCCTATCAGGGATAAGCAGAAATGTTTACGGGACAGTAGTGATAATATACATATAAGTAATAGGTATGGAGAATTTTCTGAAACTGGCCGCTTCGCGCCAGAGTGACCGTGCGTACGATGTGACGCGACCGGTGGAGCCGGAGAAGCTGCAGCGCATCTTGGATGCGGCTTGTCTTGCTCCCTCGGCCTGCAATGCCCAACCGTGGAAATTCGTGGTTATTACTGACCCTGAACTCTCCCGTAAGGTGGGGAAGGCTACAGCGGGACTGGGTATGAACAAGTTTGCCAAGGATGCGCCCGTGCATATCCTCATCGTGGAGGAGTCGATGAACATCACCTCTTTCCTCGGTGCCAAAATCAAGGACAAATATTTCCCGCTGATAGATATCGGCATAGCTGCCGCCCACATCGCGCTGGCCGCTGAGGATGAGGGGTTAGGCTCCTGCATCCTGGGCTGGTTTGATGAACCCGAGATCAAGAAACTGGTGGGCATTCCGGCTGGCAAACGGCTGCTGCTGGACATCACCATCGGATATCCCACCAAGCCTAAGCGCAAGAAGTCACGCAAAGCACAGGCTAAGGTAGTGAGCTTTAATAAATATCAGTAGAATCCGATATAGACCTGACGGATACGGGATTGGATGAGATAGAGAGCTGTATCTTTACGCTGAAGAATAGCTTTTCTTTATCCTGCCGGTGTAGTATCTCGCAGTTTTTGTCTATATTTGCCGAACAAAACCGATGAGAATACTTGCCGGAGATTACGGATAAAAGATTACTACTATGACAGATACGATTTATTTCCTTGGATGGAGTTCCGAACTGGTATATGGGGCACTGATAGTACTGTCGGTGCTCTGTATCTTCATGTTGCTCTTGCTGATGGCCGGCATGAGGAAGCAGCAGCAGCGCGACAGGGAGGCTATGCAGAAACTGGAGGAGAAGAACCGGGAGATTGTGGCACTGAAGGACTCCTTCATTGCCAACATGACGCATGAGATACGTACACCCTTGAATGCCATTGTGGGATTTGCCACCATGATTATCGATATTGATGATTTGGATCCGGAGTCGAAGGCGATGTGCCGGAAGGAGATCAATGACAACAAGGAGCACCTCCTGCAGTTGGTGAGTGACCTCTTTGACTATTCGTGTATCGAGTCCAACACGCTGGAGTATGTGGATGAGGATACCGACATCATGGCACTGATCGATGAGACCTGTATGCGGGAGAATGGATTGAACCATGCGGAGGGGGTAGAGGCACGTGTGGTGGAGCGTATCCAGGGTTGCCGGCTGCGAATCGACAAGAAGCGCTTTACGCAGGTCATGGCCAATCTGGTGCATAATGCGCTGAAGTTTACCCAGCAGGGTTCGGTGAGCGTGGGAGCTCGCCGGTTGGACAACGGCTCCTTCTACTTCTATGTGGCAGACACGGGGTGCGGTATGGATGAAGAGGGACGCAGAGCCATCTTCGACCGCTTCGTAAAGATGAACAAGAATATCAAGGGCACGGGATTGGGACTCTCTATCTCCAAGGCTATCGTGGAGCACTACGGTGGGGGCATTGGGGTGGAGTCCAAGAAGGGCGAAGGCTCAACCTTCTACTTCACTTTGCCTGCTACGCTGCTCTTCAAAGAGTATGGCAAATTCTAATGAGCCGACAGATTCAATCTGTCAAATCTTACAGATTACAGAGTATTAATGGGGGCGGTAGATTTAGTCTTTCAGCGTTTTGCGGATTAATGATTCGATTGATTCACTCTGTCAAATCTTACAGATTTCAGAGGATTAATGGGGCGGCAAGGTTCAGTCAATTAGATCTTTCAGTTTCTTGAAATGTTCGATGATGCCTCGGTAGTCGCTGTTGGTATGGACATCAAACTTATTCCAGAGAGTACTCATCAGCACGGCACCGCCAAATCCCAACTTCTTGGTCTGTTTGATGTTCGTCTCATTAATGCCACCCAAAGCCATGACGTGGCTGTCGATGATGTGGCTCTTTTCAGCCGCTTTCAGCTCCTCGAAGGTGTAACCCTCCATCGGTCCCTTTGAGGTATTGCAGGGGTAGGTGGGGAAGAGCATGACATAGTCGTAGAAATGCTTCCTCTGCTTCACCTCCTCCAGGTTGTGGCAGGAGCAACTGACATGGCCCGCGTAGTCGTGCGGCTCATGAGGGTTGCGTCCATTGAGGTGTATGCCCATCAGCCCAAACTCCTCCTGAAGATAGAAATGGTCATGCACCACAATCCGCTTGTGATACTTTTGGGGTATGAGCGTAAGCAACCGCTCGGAGTACATGGCGGGTATCTCCGGTTTGCGTAGATGAAGTATATCGAGTCCCTCTTCAAAAAGGGCAGTGATAATCTGGTCTTCCTCCACAAAAAAAGTGGGAGTAGTGATGGCAATGATTTTCATGCGAATCAGCAATTAACATAATTGTAAAACAAAGTTAGTGAAATAACCGGTACCAAGGTCTATCTTTTAGCTTAAAATATGTTAGATGCCTCTTTTATGCCGTTATTTTGTAAATTAACACTATATTTGCGCATGTTTTCGTTTGGCTCAGTGTGCAAAGTGTGTACTGCTTGCGTTGCCTTGCGGCAATATCGGGCCGGACGGTCCTTTTACGTTTTAAACTATTCATGATAGATATATGGGATTGGATGAACTGAACGAGAGCCAGCAGGCGGCTGTGCTCTACAACGATGGACCCTCGCTTGTGATAGCAGGTGCAGGGTCGGGGAAGACCCGTGTGCTTACCTACAAGGTGGCCTATCTGCTGGAGTCTGGGCTCAAGCCGTGGAGCGTGCTGGCCCTCACCTTTACCAACAAGGCGGCCAGGGAGATGAAGGAACGCATCGCCCGGCAGGTGGGGATGGAGCAGGCTGGCAAACTCTGGATGGGCACGTTCCATTCCATCTTTCTGCGCATCCTCCATTCGGAGGCTCAGCGGATTGGATTCTCGTCCCATTTTACCGTATATGACTCGGCCGACAGCAAGAGCCTGGTGCGCTCTATCCTCAAGGAGATGAAGCTGGATGAGAAGGTCTATAAGCCGGGGGTGGTGCTTTCCCGTATCTCGGGGGCCAAGAACAGGTTGATCTCTCCGGATGCCTATGCCTCCAACCGGGAGGCCTTTTTGGCCGACCAGGCCGAACACATCCCCTTGGTGCGGGATATCTATGCCCGCTACATGGCGCGATGCCGCATGGCGGATGCCATGGACTTTGATGATTTGCTCTACTATACCCATTTCCTCTTTCAGCAATTCCCCGAGGTGCTGGCCCTCTATCAGGAGCGGTTCCAGTACATCTTGGTGGATGAGTATCAGGATACCAACCTGGCGCAGCATGCCATTGTGCAGCAGCTGGCCGCGATTCATCATCGGGTCTGTGTGGTGGGCGATGATGCCCAGAGCATCTACTCGTTCCGCGGGGCGGAGATTGACAATATCCTCAACTTCTCGCACACCTTTCCCGAAACGAAAATCTTCAAGCTGGAGCAGAACTACCGCTCTACGCAGACCATCGTGCAGGCGGCCAATAGCCTGATCGAGAAGAACAGCAGGCAGATACAGAAGGCGGTCTTCTCGATGAATGCGAGGGGGGAGCGTATTCCGGTGATGGAGTGCTACAGCGACATGGTGGAGGCCACGGAGGTGGTGGGGAAGATTTCGGAACTGCATCGGCGTGATCAGCACCCCTATACCGACTTTGCCATTCTCTACCGGACCAATGCGCAGAGCCGTGTCTTTGAGGAGATGTTGCGCAAGATGGGGGTGCCCTACTGCATCTATGGAGGTCTCTCTTTCTATCAGCGGAAAGAGATCAAGGATATCATCTCCTACTTCCGGTTGGTCGTCAATCCGCGTGATGAGGAGGCACTGAAGAGGGTCATCAACTATCCCGCCCGAGGCATCGGGGAGACTACCGTGGGCAAATTGACTGTGGCGGCCTCTACCCATGCGGTGAGTCTCTGGAACGTGCTCGAATCACCTCAGGTGTATGACGTGAAGTTCAACGGACCTACATCGGCCAAACTGAAGAGGTTCTCCGATTTGATTCAGGGCTGGCGGGAGACCTTGTTGCAGCAGTCGGCCTTTGAGGCGGGAGTAGCTATCATCAAGGAGTCAGGGATTTACCAGGAGCTCTCGTTGGACCGTACCCCCGAAGGTCAGGCCCGCGTAGAGAATGTGGAGGAGTTGGTCAACGGATTGAAGGATTTCTGTGCCCAGCGGCAGGAGGAGGGGAATGACCGTATCTTCCTGACGGATTATCTCTCGGAGGTGTCGCTGCTGAGCGACCAGGACACAGACGAGGGGGAGAGCAACGAGCGGGTCACACTGATGACGGTACATTCGGCCAAAGGGCTGGAGTTTCCCTTAGTCTTTGTGGTAGGTATGGAGGAGAACCTCTTTCCGGGTCCTCGTGCTGCGGACTCACCGCGAGCCTTGGAGGAGGAGCGCCGGCTCTTTTATGTAGCCATCACTCGTGCCGAGAAGCGTTGCTTCTTCTCCTATGCGAAGATGCGTTATCGCTACGGCAAGATGGAGTTCTCTACGCCCAGTCGTTTCCTTCGTGATATTGACAGCCGTTTTATGGATTGGGGCGATACGCGGCCTCCTTTCCGCACCCGTGGGGAGGAGGTGCCGGAGGACTTTGCAGGAAGCCGTTCTCCACAGCGTACCTATTCCCGTTCGGGAGAAACTGATCGCCGCCCCTCTTATTCCCGTCCGGGAGAAACGAATCGCCGCCCCTCTTATTCCTCTTCGGGAGAAACGAATCGCCGCCCCTCTTATTCCTCTTCGGGAGAAACGAATCATCGTTCCTCTTATTCCTCTTCGGGAGAAACGAATCGCCGCCCCTCTTGGGAGGATGAGTATCGGCAAGGGGGAGGGAGCAGTTCTGTTGCTGCGGTTCCTCCCGCAGGGATGAAGCGGGTTGGAACCTCTTCTTCGGGAAATCCTTCCTCGGGAGCCTCTTCCTCGGGAGCCTCTTCCGTAACAGCGCGAATTGCAGCCAGAGGATTGAATAATCTGCAGGTGGGTGATCTGATAGAGCATGAGCGGTTTGGTATCGGTGAGGTGATGCAGTTGTCAGGTCAGGGAGATGATGCCATGGCGGTCATCCTTTTCCGTCAGGCAGGTACCAAACGACTCCTTCTGCGATTCGCCCGCTTCAAGGTCATCAGCAACGGTTAAGACTCGCTGTTCAGCCTCAGCTGCACTTCGGAATCTACCCTATATATAATAAGTATAGTCCCGATATGGCATGAAGCATAGGAGTGCATCGGAAGAGGCGGCCATGTAGCCAAGCACCGATTGCACAGCAGAAACAGC
>CAMGIP010000132.1 GCA_946056155.1 uncultured Mediterranea sp.
CTGCTTATTTCTTATATTTGTACCTATACCAAACATGATTCAATGAATAATTAATAATGAATAATTTGAGTTGGGCTGAGAGATGCTGTCCATGGGCTAACTTTACCTCTTTAGTCAAGGAGAGTCTCCCCGTCGAGGCAGGGAGAGTTCCTTGATTGGTTGTAGCATTCAGCCTTTTATTCAGGCAAAGTTTAGAAGTTTGCCCAGAATTCGTTGACCTGCTGCATCTCTCGCTCGCGGAGGATGGAGGCTTCGCCCATCGAAGAAGAGAGGTCAAAGCTCCATGTTTCTCTGAGCGTACCGTTGCCGAGCAGCTTGATGGTGCAGTGAGCGCTGGCAAATACCTTGAGTGGGCGTTTGCGTTGGGTCTTCTCGTGATACGGCTTGAAGACCATGGAGCCATTGCCATTGACGCTGACCCTGCCACGGTAGGAAGTCATGATTCCTGAGGGAGTGGCCGACTCTTCCCGAGGCAGCTCCCCGGACAAGGGGTTCACCTCGATGGTGCCGTCCTCGTGGTAGTACGCATGGGCCAGCAGTTCCTTCTTCGAGAGCAGCGGTTGCTTGCCTTTAGCCGCCTCCTTCTTATTCTGTTTCTCACCCGTAGCCCAATTGCTACCATCACTCTCCATGTCGAAAAAACGAAGATCTACGTTCATAATTTTCCTTGTTTTTAAAGTTTCCTAATTGCATTAATTCTTACATTCTGATAATACTTTCCCTCCTTCTCCGTGCAGAAGAGCGAGAGAGAGGCCACCACGAGGTCATTCTCCTGAATAGGCAGTCGGGTCTGATCTCCGCAGAGACGCGCCACGAAGCTGTCTCCATAGCTATTGTCTGCACTACGCAGGATGATGTTACATGCCGGCATGGTAGAGTTAGGGTTCTTCTGGCTCCTCACCTCCGTCACCGGCTCACGCTTGGTTACAACGTAAATTCCATTCATACGCTATACATTTTTAATAAGTGAATACTAAGATAACCCTTTGCACGCATCGCATCGGGCAATCCTATCAAATTGTAAAATTCCGATCTCTTCATAATCAAAAAAAATTGTTTAACGATTAAGATGCTGCAAAGGAAGCGGTTTCGCCTGAGATTGTTGATTTCTACTATTTCCCCTATTTATTGGAAGAAATAATAGAAATAAGGGAAACGGAATTAGGGGAAATAAAAGAAACAGGTTAACATAAAAAAAGCAGCCAACCGCTTGGGCGGTTGACTGCATCTATACGTTGTCCACAAGGAACTGTCAGCAAATGGATAGAGAGTAAGAGGAGATTACTGCGATATTACTAAGACAAGACACAGGTTCTCACCGCTGAGGACACCTACAAGTCCTCACCATTCGCTCTGTTGTACACATTATCGTAGTACATCGAAATGTAATACTCACCATACAATTCGGAAATCATAAACCAGACAGACTTTTTTAAAGCTATTTCGAAACGTTGATTGATAGCCATCTTCACTAAATCCAAAGCGATATCGTCCGATGGATTTTGCAGTTGTTCTTTCGTATATTTTGATAAAAACAAAGACCTTAATTCTTCTTTGTTGCTTACAGATGCAGTATCCGGTTCTTGGTAAAATACAGCTTCAAAGCGTTTTTTATTAACGTGCACTTCGTATGCAACATCCACATCCTCTTTAATTGTTTGGTCATCATCTGCAAAACTCATATACCTTGGATTGTTTTTGAATTGCTGACATAACCTGTTAAAGCGGTTTCTGATGTCTGTCCCATCCGTTTTATGCACATCAATGACCCCGATACGGCAAACCTTATCATGATTAGTACTTATAGCAACGTACACTTCCATGCCATTAAATTTTCCTGTAAGCACGTCCTCCTTATAAGGGCTCGGTGTGAATCCCTTCAATTTGAGTTTACTTATTACTTCACTCTTGTCGCCATCTACTGGAATGCCCATAAACTTGGTTACATCCTTTTGCGCCATACCCACCATGGATAGGCAGCATAAAACTAAAGAAATTAAAACCTTTTTCATATTGTAAATGTTTAATCACCCGTTCATATCAGACGAGCGGCTATTATGCATACCATCAGCGTAGTCCAAAGCGCGTTCGTAATGAACTAATTCGGTACGACTCCACCACTACATACTGTTTATACCTGCGAAGATACTAAAAAATCTTATATAAAAAGTTCTATACGCCATAAAAATGGAAAAAATCTGTTTTCCAGTCCAAGGTCAGACTATCACCATCCTGTGTGATACCTACGATATGGAACTAATTATTCGCTGAGAGCAATCGGCTGACGGTGGCCGTCATATTCTTCATACGTTCATATTCCTTCAGGGTGAACCCTCTGTATTTGGTACATTCATCGACAATATCCTCTGTCAGCAGATAGAAATCCTTGCCTGTAGCAATCAGTTTACTCAGGTGGTTCTGAAAAGTCTTATCCGATTTCAAACAGCCTTCCAGCCGGCAATCTTCGGTCAGAAACTTGTAGTACTGCTTGTTGATATTGTTGTTTATCACACTGATGGTGTGCCCCCGTTCTACCAACACATAATAGATAGCCAGTAAGAAATCGGTCAGGTCATAACTGCTGTTCTCAATCACCAGCGCCGATCGCTTATTGTCATAATAGGCGGTGTAGGTTTCATGTATCCACTCCGCCATCGCCTGACGTTTCTCGTGGCTATTAAAGATCTGCGTGATTGGAGGACCTTGTTTTACTCTCTTCTTGGGCTTTTCTGCTGCCATCTTACTATTTTCTTCCACTTTCCTCACCCTCTCTTGCCCCTCCATCTTCGGTTGTCTGAGCTTCATCAGCAGTTCCAGGGTGCGGCAGAAATGGCAGCACGCCTTGCGCATTTCCTCATTGACCTCCCTCCGATGCGCCAGCATGTAGCGGCCAAGCGACTTTTTCTTGGGCTCAAAACCATTGGGGATGGGTCTGAAAAAATCCCGGAATGCAGAAAAGTGCATCTTCGGTTGCTCTATCCCGGTCATCTGTTCTATCCTCCACTCCAGCAATTCTTTTTTCAACACCTCCAAGTCCACCTCGTACTGGTCTTTCAGCCTCGGTTTGAGGAATCCCGACTGAAACAGCTGCTCTATCTCTATTCTGATTTTACCCTTATAGTGTCTTTCCAGCTGCTCCTCATCATCCGCAATAGAGTTGTTCAGCATCCATTGGTCGAACAGAGTCTTTGCCTGCCGGCTGTAGTTGAGCTGGTAATGGGTGACGACCCTGTTCCAATAGAGTTCGGCCTCTTCATCGGTAAATGTATTGTCTTGAAGCAACTGGCGCAAATCGTCCAAAGTATCGCGCAGGGTCTCCAACAACCCTTCGATCGTATGGGCCAGATGTTCACCCTGAATCTCATCGCAGAGAATCTCCTTCATCGGAACCAGATTGACTTCAAAAGTATCACAGGGCGAAGCGTCGATGATGAGTTGAGGCAACTTATCCAAGCTCTCCCTGATCAAGGTAATCTGCTCAGCCTCGATGTTTCGGTAGATCAATCCCTTGGGGAGTTGCAGAAAATCCTCCTGACTCCACTCCTGATCATCGCCCAGGGCATCCATCTCGGTATTCTCCGGTTTGAGCATCCAATCCCTGTAATTGCTTTTCAGCTCCTCAAACTGCCGGGTGACCTCGCGCAGCTCCAGGCATAGCGCATAGAGGTGCAGCTTCATGGTCACAGGCTGAGTGATATAGTCTGCGGTAAGTTTCAGCATAGCGTTGAGCCGTTTCAGCAAGTTATGGTATGTAGAGTCTTTCATGATAAGCGTTTATTTAGTGAGTAAGCGGAGGCAGGGGACAGATACAAAAATCAGCCTCGGGTTCGCCAAAACCTCTGTAAGATTAATGCAAATGCCACCACTGCCTCCGTATGGTGATGAAACCACACGGAAGTGTAATGGCGTCGGCAATCTCTTACATGATTTTGAATTTGGCGATTCGAGGCTGAGACCGCTGCGCTGCTTACACGCTCTATGTATATATCGTTACTTTGTCAATTTGTCAATCATTTTTCGTTACACAATCATTCATTCAAGTAATTATTAATTATCCATTAAATAATTATTCATTATCACTCACAGCGTTACATCTGGTCGTACTTCCTGAAGTAAGTCTTCAGCCGTTCCAGCACGTTACGTTTCTTCTCTGCCCGCTTCTCGGCCAGCCCTTTGCCGCCGAAGAGGGGCATCGGGGGGAGAATCTTGACGATGGACATGCCCACCTCGGGCACCTCTCCCTCTTTGAAGGCCCGCTCCATAAAGGTCCGTGTCTCTGCGGCATGGAGCTTCTCCTCGGTGATAATCCGTTCCAGGTCGGCCCTACGCTGCTCGGCAATGTAGCGTTGCCACTGGTCGAAGATGTCATCCTCCCCGGCAGAGGGATTTATCCGCTCCAAGAACTGCATGATCAGCTCGCGCTTGTCGCGCAGGTCGGGACTGCTACCGATGGCACGTTCTATCTTCACCGTCAGCTCGCGGTCCTGGCAGTGGCTCTCGTGATACTGGGCCACGAGCATCAGGATATAGTCGATGCTGATCTGCACCTGCTTTACTAACTCTAACTCGAAGACCACGTTGTCGTGCACCTGCTTGGCCTCGCCACTTTTGTGGGTGCGGAACTGTTCGCGCAGGTCGATGTAGTATGAGGTATAGTCTTGCAACGTGCTTTCATCCAGCAGTAGCTTCTCCACCGGATGCCCCTCCATGTCGGTCGCGATACCCTCCTGCAGGCGAAACTCGTCGAAGCTGCAGAGCAGGTTGCGCAGCTTCAGCAGGGCACCAAACTGGCGGATAAAGGTCCGCTTCTCCTCCTCAGAGACCATCTGGCCCAGCTGACCTACGGGACAGTTGGCCAGCAGCCATTGCTCTATCTCGTGGTAGCCGTCGCGGTGCACCGTCAGTCCGCTTTTGTCGCGCTCGTCGTAGCCGTAGAAGTAGTCGGCAAAGGGGCGGATATAAATGAGGGAGTTGACGTTGCGGTCGCCAAAGAGGCTGAAGCAGCGGTTGACCTCCTCTTGCAGGTTTCGGAAGCAGACGATGTTGCCGCAATCCTTCACGCTGTTGAGTATGCGGTTGGTGCGGCTGAAGGCTTGCAGCAGCCCCTGCATCCGCAGGTTCTTGTCCACCCAGAGGGTGTTGAGCGTCTTGGCATCGAAGCCGGTGAGGAACATGCCCACCACGATGAGCAGGTCTATCTCCTTGTTCTTCATGCGGAGCGACACATCCTTGTAGTAGTTGCCAAACCGCTCTCCATCTACGCTGTACTGGGTGCTGAAGAGGGCGTTATAGTCGTCGATAGCCCGGGAGAGAAACTCCTTGCTGATGGTGTCGAGCCGCCCGATGCCGTCGGGGTTCTCATCCTCTAAGGCACCTAAGCTCTCCTCTTCGGCCTCGTTGGGGGCATAGGTAAAGATGGTGGCAATGCGCAGCCGCTGCGCTGGCGGCAGCTCGGCCTGTTGGCGCTGAAACTCTTCGTAGTAGAGTCGCGCCATCTCGGTGCTCTGTACGGCAAAGAGGGCGTTGAACCCCTTGGCCTCCACCTTGATGCGTTTCTCTCCGCCCGGATGCCGGCTGCGGACCACCTCGCTGATGTTCTGCGTAGCACTCATCGTGTAGCTCTCGCTGCGGTGCGTCTTGCGGGCAAAATGGGTCAGGATATGGTGGGTGATAAGTTCCAAGCGTTTGGGGGCACAGAGCAGGTCGGGGCGGTCGATGTCATAGACCTCACCGTCGGTCATCTGCTCGTTCAGGCGCATGGTGCGCAGGTAGTCCACCTTGAACTGAAGGACGTTATGGTCGTTGATGGCGTCGATGATGGTGTAGCTGTGCAGCTGGTCGCCAAAGAGGTCGGTGGTAGTCTGCGGCTTGCCCAGGCTGCCCTTCACAGCGTTTTCCGCAAAGATGGGGGTGCCGGTGAAGCCGAAGAGGTAGTAGTTCTTGAAGGCCCGCTTGACGCTGCGCATCATGTCGCCAAACTGCGAGCGGTGACACTCGTCGATGATGATGACCATTTGGCTCTGCAGGCAGGCTATCCGTTCGTCTGCCCGCTTGAGCAGGGTGGATAGCTTCTGTATGGTGGTGATGATGATGCGGCACTCGGGGTCGTTGAGCTGGCGCAGGAGGATGGCCGTGGAGCTGTTGCCGTTGGCGCAATCCTTCTCAAAGTTGTTGTACTCCTTCATCGTCTGGTAGTCCAGGTCCTTGCGGTCCACCACGAAGAGCACCTTTTCGATGTAGGGCTTCTTGGTGGCCAGCTGTGCGGTCTTGAAGCTGGTGAGTGTCTTGCCGCTGCCCGTGGTGTGCCAGATGTAGCCACCGCCCTTCAATGAGCCGTAGAGGCGGCGGTTGTGGGCATACTCGATGCGGTTCAGGATGCGTTCGGTGGCGGCTATCTGATAGGGTCGCATCACCAGCAGGTTCTTATCCACGGTGAAGACGCAGTAGCGGGTCAGGATGGCCAGCAGGGTGGTGCGACTCAGGAAGGTGCGGGTAAAGTCAGGCAGCGACTCGATGCGGTTGTTCTCTACGTCGGCCCAGTAGCTGGTGAACTCAAAGCTGTTGCTCTGCGTCTTGATGCGCAGCTTCTGCTTCTGCGCTTCGCGACAGTGGGCGTAGCGGGTGGTGTTGCTGTAATATTTGGTCAGGGTGCCGTTGCTGATGATGAAGA
>CAMGIP010000133.1 GCA_946056155.1 uncultured Mediterranea sp.
TACGTTTCAACATCAAACTCTACATACATACGATGACCGAGCGATATCACGACTGTTAGAAATGGTCACCGCAGCCTATCTTTGCGCGAAGATAGATAATATTCGCGAGATTCTGCATCAGAAGCACCAGAAAAAGTTGTTTCTGCGCGTACTATCCAGTACAGGTGAAGATTTCTGACCGAAAAGGCGTTGCTCAGACAACTTAACCTACATCGTTCATAGGGGGGGGGGCGTTGAGTGGACTAAAACGCACACAGGCCACACGCAGTAATCTCTTTGGGGGCATGATGGGACATGATGCCTTTCACATTCTTCCTCTGCAATCTGTAAGGAGTGTAAGCATCCTACCTCAGGCAGGGTTATATACTCCGCATAGAGGCACTAAGTGTCGGTGCCGGTCTCACGAGTTAAATTTGCGACCACGCGAGGCGGCAAAATTTACTCCCCGAGGAAATCGTTGCGAGGTGGCGAGGGCCCCATAAAACATACCCCATACCCATACCTCCTTCTTTCACTTCTTACAGTTTACAGATGACAGGATTATACCTCTGAGACGAGGGTCAAAAAAATAAATATATATTTATCTCTTTATATCCAATGCCGCTCCCAGTTTTGGCAGACTGCCATCTGTAAGACTGTAAGGCATCAGCCATTGCCATTAGTCCTGCAGGAGGAAAAATTCCTCAACATATGTGAGCCAAAAAACATTAACTTTGGCGCGTCAGAACTGTAACAGCATGGCCGTTTTTGCTGTAACAGTCTGCTCCGTTTTTACCACAAATGAATCTAGCATTACTTCAATGATACGGTTGGTATCAACACCGCTATCCAAAAGATGTTGTTTATAAAGGTTGAGTAGCAGGTACGATTTGCCAACATGCTGTAACCCAGTAACAATCTTTATCAAATGATTATGCTTGCTACTTATCAACTTTTCAATGTAATGTTCTCTTTCGAATTTCATATAGATACATTTTTTGTGTATTTACACACTTTTTGTCTGTGGCGCCTTTGATTGGCTCTACAGATTTTGTCCGTGGATAACCCACACAAAAACTGTAGAGCCGATTCTCTTCAACCTATGGCGGAGAATTTCGGAGAGAATGACCTCAGAAAAGGTGATTCTCTTCATCCTATGGCGGAGAGAGATAGAAACAGATTACATGGATAGTCTGTCTGAGGAAAAGTTCAAAACTCCTCCCACTCTCCTCTGCTCCGATTTTACCTCGGAGAGTCTGTTTTTCTCCACGGAATGTTTGCTTATCTCCACAAAGGTAACTATTTTTGCAAAAAATCAGCTATATCATGGCCATGGAAAGCAGATATTTCAAGAGGGACATCAGTTGGCTATCGTTCAACTATCGCGTACTCTTAGAGGCAGCCGATGAGAGTCTGCCCCTGTATGAACGTATCAACTTCATCTCCATCTATTCCTCCAACTTGGAGGAGTTCTACAAGATCCGGGTGGCCGACCATAAGGCCATTGCTGACGGTGTAGCTCCTGCGGAAGACGATGAGAGCAAACAGGAGGCAGTGGAGCTGATGGAGGCAATCAATCGGGAGGTGAACCGGCAGTTGGACGAGCGCGTGCGCATCTATGAACAGCTGATTCTGCCTGCCATGGAGCGGGAACATATCATCTTCTACCAGAGCCGCAATGTGGAACATGCCCACAAGGAGTTTATCCACCGCTTCTTCCGAGAGGAGATTATGCCTTACCTCTCCCCCGTACCGGTCAACAAAGGGGTGGTCTCTTTCCTCCGGACCGACCGGCTCTATCTGGCGGTGAAGCTGCACCAGCGGGGCGTGGAGCCCATCTCGCCACTCTATACCCAGTACTTTGTGATGAAACTGCCCTACAGCAAGGTGCCCCGATTCATCCAACTGCCCAAAATAGGCGACAACTACTACCTGATGTTCATCGAGGATATCATCAAGGCCAACCTCGATGCCATCTTCCCCGGCTATGAGATAGAGAGCAGCTACAGCATCAAGATTTCCCGCGATGCGGACATCATGATTCCTGACACGGCCAACACGCAGGAGATTGTGGAGACGGTGAAGAAGAAGGTGAAGAAGCGTAAGATAGGGGCGGTGTGCCGCTTTGTCTATGACCGGGCCATGCCGAAGGAGTTTCTCCTCTTCCTGATGAAGGCCTACCGCATCAATCCCGGGGAGCTGGTGCCCGGAGACAAGCACCTCAACTTGGAGGATCTGCGCTACCTGCCCAACCCAAACCCTGACGTGAAGCCGCTGCGCAAACCGCAACCAATGCATCTCCATGCCTTGGACAATGATGCCAGCATCTTCAGGTATGTGGAGCAGCGCGACCTGATGCTCCACTACCCCTACCACTCGTTCGACCACTTCATCCACTTCCTCTATGAGGCGGTACATGACCCTACCGTACGTGAAATTATGGTAACGCAATACCGCGTGGCTGAAAACTCGCAGGTCATCAATACCCTGGTAGCAGCCGCACAGAACCATAAGAAGGTAACGGTCTTTGTGGAGCTGAAGGCACGCTTTGACGAGGAGAACAACTTGGCTACAGCGGAGATGATGAGAGCGGCTGGCATACACATCATCTTCTCGATACCTAAGCTGAAGGTGCATGCCAAGGTGGCGCTGGTGCTCCGCCGCGATGACGAGGGGCACAAATTGCCTGGCTTTGCCTATATCGGCACGGGCAACTTCAACGAGAAAACGGCCGCGCTCTATGCTGATGTGGGACTGTTCACCTCCAACCGGATGATTGTGAACGACCTGCACAACCTCTTCCGTACCCTCCAGGGCAAAAAGAATCCCACCTTCCATCGGCTATTGGTGGCACAGTTCAACCTGATACCTGCGCTCAATCGGCTCATTGATAGAGAGATTGCACTGGCACGGGAGGGAAAGAAAGGACGCATCATCCTGAAGATGAATGCCTTGCAGGATCCGGCGATGATAGAGCGACTCTACGAAGCCTCGGGGGCGGGTGTGGAGATTGACCTCATCGTCCGCGGCATCTGTTGCCTCATACCCGGACAGACCTATAGCCAGAACATCCGAGTAACCCGCATCGTGGATACCTTCCTCGAACATGCCCGCGTGTGGTACTTCGGTGGCGGAGGAAAGCCGGAAGTCTTCATCGGATCACCGGACTGGATGAAACGAAACCTCTATCGGCGCATTGAGGCTGTGGCCCCGATCCTGGATCCCCAACTTAAACAGGAACTCACCGACATGCTGGAGATTCAGCTCAACGATCGCCGCAAGGCCTGCTTCGTGGACGGAGAACTGCATAATGTGTGGAAGAGTGAGCATCCGCAAAACGAGAAGGTGCGTGCCCAATATGCCTTCTACGACTACCTCAAGACGAAGAACCCATCCTAACCACCAGAGGTAAAGGTGTGAGTGAATGCACCTCTGCTGTAACCGTTTTGTAATATCCTGTAACAGGTATGTAACAAGTATGACATGCTGTCGCAATGCGCTTGCCGTAGCTTTGCAGCCAGAAATCATCAAGTATCAATCATACCTGTTATACAAATGGAAACGATTTATCTCTGCATTGTGGTGTTCCTCTTTGTGCTTGCCATCTTCGACCTGATGGTGGGCGTGAGCAACGATGCCGTTAACTTTCTACAGTCGGCCGTGGGTGCCAAAGCCGCACCCTTCAAAACCATACTCATCATTGCCGCAGCGGGCGTATTCATCGGTGCCTCTCTCAGCAACGGCATGATGGATATCGCCCGTCACGGAATATACCAACCGGAATACTTCTACTTTGCTGAGGTAATGACCATCCTACTGGCGGTGATGTTGACCGATGTGGTACTACTGGACCTCTTCAACACCTTGGGACTGCCCACTTCGACCACCGTTTCGATGGTCTTCGAACTGCTCGGAGGTACCTTTGCCCTCGCTTTGGTCAAGACCTGGACCGATAGTTCTTTGGAGTTGGGTCAACTCATCAACACCGACAAGGCACTACAGGTCATCATGGGTATTTTCGTCTCAGTGGCCATCGCCTTCTTCTTCGGTATGCTGGTGCAATGGATTACCCGCCTGCTCTTCTCATTCAACTATAAGCAGCACGAGAAGTGGGGTATTGCACTCTTCGGAGGCATAGCAGCCACTTCCATCATCTACTTCATGCTCATCAAAGGACTGAAGGACAGCTCCTTCATGACTCCTGAATACAAGGCTTGGATACAGCAGAACACACTCACCCTCGTAGGAGCCTTCCTGATTTTCTTCACCCTGCTGATGCAGATTCTCTACTGGTGCCGGGTGAATATCTTCAAGGTGGTGGTGCTGATGGGTACCTTTGCCTTGGCATTGGCCTTTGCAGGCAATGACTTGGTCAACTTCATCGGTGTACCTTTGGCAGGCTACTCCTCCTATATGGATTATATGGCGAACGGCACGGGAGCCGGGGTGGATGGATTCCTGATGACCTCGCTCACGCAATCGGCCCGCACCCCGTGGATCTTCCTCTTTGGAGCTGGCGTCATCATGGTTTATGCCTTGGCCACCTCGAAAAAGGCACAGCATGTCATCAAGACTTCAGTGGATCTGGCCCGTCAGGACGAGGGAGAGGAGAACTTCGGAAGTACTCCCTTGGCTCGAGCCTTGGTGAGAGTGAGCCTCAACCTGTCCAATGGATTGGGCAAGATTGTACCCCAACGCACCTTGCGATGGATAGACAGCCGTTTCCGCAAAGACGAGATTATCTTGGCCAACGGTGCCGCATTTGACCTGGTACGCGCCTCAGTCAACTTGGTACTGGCCGGACTGCTGATTGCTGTCGGCACTTCGCTCAAGTTACCGCTCTCTACGACCTACGTCACCTTCATGGTGGCTATGGGTAGCTCTTTGGCCGACCGTGCCTGGGGCCGTGACTCAGCCGTGTTCCGTATCACAGGTGTGCTGAGTGTCATCAGCGGATGGTTCATCACTGCCGGTGCCGCCTTCACCATCTGCTTCTTCGTCACGCTTATCGTGCACTACGGAGGCTCTACGGCCATCATCATTCTCATCTCATTGGTGGTCATCATGCTGGTGCGCAGTCAGGTGATGTACAAGCAGCGTAAAGCGAAGGAGAAGGGAGATGAGACCTTCCAACTGCTGATGAAGAGTGATAACAATCAGGAGATTCTGGACCTCTTGCGCCAACTGACTGCCAAGCAGTGGAGCTCGGTGATGGATTTTGTACAGGAAAACTACGAACGCATCATCAGATCTTTCTTCAAAGAGAACCTGCGTGGACTGCGCCGTTCCAAGGGCTCGGTGAAGTTTGAGAAGCAGTTGGTGAAACAGATGAAACGCACCGGCACACTGGCCCTCTGTCGCCTCAACAACCGGACCATCCTGGAAAAGGGACTCTACTTCTCGCAAGGCAATGACTTCACAGGAGAGCTTGTCTATAGTGTGGGAAGACTCTGCGAACCTTGCCTGGAGCACGTGGACAACAACTTCAACCCCTTAGATGCTACTCAGCAAGAGGAGTTCCGGGACGTATCAGAGGATATCCTCTACCTGCTGCAGTCGTGCCGCCAACGGGTAGAAAGCGGCAGTTATCAGGGCATGGAGGAGGAGCTGAAGAAGGCCAACAGCCTCAATATGCAGCTCTCTCACCTCAACAGGCAAGAGCTACAACGCATCCAAAGCCAGTCGGTCAGCATCAAGGTGAGCATGGTCTATCTGTCCATGATCCAGGAGACACAAAATATCCTCAACTATACCATCAACCTGATGAAGGTATCGAGAAAGTTGCAGGAGTAGGAAAATCCGCTGGTTTAAAAGTTCAGAAAGCAATGCGTATTGCATAAAAATATGCAGTACAGCGTATGTATTGCATAAATTGCAACCTTCTTCTGAGCAAATGGGGGGGGGCTGATTCATTGCGATATTTCAATAAACTGATGAATCTTGCCCTATTAACCCAATTTCAACACTTGCTGCTTAGTCTTGTTCTAAAACATGCTATTATCACACGAATTCAATGAATAATGTAGTGGAGGGGATATTAGCTTCATTGCCGATAGGATTATTAATCTTTCATGTGTAGGATTATTAATCTTTTCGCTGTAAGATTATTAATCTTATTAGAAGTAAGATGATATCTGTAGTCTCTTTTACCTCCTTTCATTTCATCAAACAGATGTTATAATGTGCAGTACAGCGCATAAGTTGCACAAAATCGTTATTTCAGCAAGAGCAATTCCCCAAAACAGCCTCCCCAGCCCGACTGCACAGCGGATTGGGGAGGCTTCGTTTATCGCATTATTGCAATGCAGTTGCCCTCTGGACGGAATGCTTCCATGTCACGGGATTGGCTATCTGAGCCATAACAAGCAGAGTAGCTGTCAGGGCACCGCGAAATACAAAGGGCCTTTTCTTGATAATAGTTTCGTTACAATCTATTCAACCCAAATCGGTCATTAGACAATTATGCGCAAACAAACTTTCTTTTTGTCATCTGTTTTCCCGTTTTTCGGTTGCAATGGAACCCCATTGTGCCCTCAAAACGAAATAACATCTGCTCAAAAATA
>CAMGIP010000134.1 GCA_946056155.1 uncultured Mediterranea sp.
CAAGACCTATTTAGTGGCTCTGAAACTGGCTCAATTCGATTTCCTGAAGCGCAACGGGCGTACTACACCTCTATTGCTTTTGGATGATATCTTTGACAAACTGGATGCTCAGCGGGTGGAGCAGATTGTGAAACTTGTGGCGGGTGAACGGTTTGGACAGATTTTCATTACTGATACCAATCGCGAACATTTGGATCGTATCTTGCACAAGGTGGGGAGTGACTTTCGTATCTTCAAGGTGGATCATGGATGTGTGACTGAACAAGGGGAGGGCTTGGAATGAAACGGACAGAGGCTTCTTCTATCGGTGATCTCATTCGCCACTATATTCGTCAGGAGAGTTTAGAGACTCCCCTGAACGAGCATAGGCTCATCAAGGCTTGGCCGGAGGTTTTGGGTCCGATCATCAATTCCTACACCCAGGAGCTATTTATCAAGAATCAGGTACTTTATGTGCACCTCACCTCGGCCGTCTTGCGCCAGGAACTGATGATGGGGCGTTCGATTCTTGTCCGAAATCTTAATCAGAAAGTTGGGGCTCAAGTGATTACCGATATTATTTTCCGTTAATAGATAGTTTCGTCCATGCGGATGTCGAAAGGTTCGGCCGGCACCACATCAATATATTGGAAGGGGAAGCAGAGACCGATTCTGTAGGCATGTGTAAGGTGGGGAAGGAGCCGGTCATAATAGCCCTTGCCACGTCCGAGGCGATTGCCCTTGCGGTCAAAGGCTACTCCAGGCACCACTATGCAGGTAATCAGTTCGGGATGTAGGAAGAGGGTACCGGTGGGTTCCTCAATGCCATAGGCTCCGGTAGAGAGATCCTGTGGGCCAGTGTAAAGCCGTAGTTCCAGCTCATTGCCCACCACAACGGGCAGCACAATCTGTTTCTTGCGGGCCCATTGCTCAATGAAGCAATGGGTGTCAACTTCGTCGGGCAGGGAGTGGTAGAGCATCACCACCTCCGACTGGCGGAAGGTGGGATGCTGCTCCAGTTTCTTTAAAGCTTCCGCAGACCATGCCGGCAGTTGACCAATCTCTCGGTAGTGTGCCTTCAAGGCAGACATCTGCTTACGCAAAGTTTTTTTCTCATCCATGTTGATTTGCGCTATTTTCCTCTGTAGGTTCTTTGGGAAAAGCTTCCCCTTTTTCCAGGATCTCTATGGCTTTCTGTACCGTATTGTCGCTGGTATTGAAGAAGCGAATGTATTGCAATTGTCCGAGTGCGTTGTAGATGATTTGTCCATAGAGATGACGCTCTAAAAGTTTTCTGGACTTCTGTATCAGCAGGTTACGACGCTTCAGCCCCTTTTTTTCGGCAAAGCGAATAAATTGTTCTACGATGCCTTGTTGGCTCAGGTACTTATGCAGAGGTTCGTAGCTCTCAAAGTCGTTGAGCTTACTGCGGTTATTGTCTGTATAGTAGATACTGAAGCGTTGAATCAATCCTCGATTGACAGCCTCAATGAGGTAGGAACTGTAGCCTGTGGTGTCCTGCGGCACGAATACATCTGGCATAATGCCCCCTCCGCCATAGACAGGACGGCCGAGATTGGTATGGAAGAGTTCGTCCTTGTTCTGCTTGATGCTATCCTTGGAGAAGAACTCTCCATGCTCGTAACGGGTAATCCAGTCCATTTGGTATTCGCTGTCGGATCCTTTGGTATAGGGGCGTTGGATGCAACGTCCCGAAGGGGTATAGTAACGTGCCACGGTGAGGCGAACGGCAGATCCGTCGTTGAACTCGATGGGTTGCTGTACCAGTCCCTTGCCGAAGGAGCGTCGTCCTACGATGGTGCCGCGGTCGTTGTCCTGGATGGCACCGGCAAAGATTTCGCTTGCCGAAGCCGATGATTCGTTGATGAGCACCACCAAAGGCAATTGCTGTCCGCTGCCCATACCATTGGCATATTCATCCACCCGAGGGAAGTTACGGCCTTCGGCATAGACAATCATTTTGCCCACCGGCAGGAATTCGTTTACCATACGTATAGCAGCCTCCATGTAACCGCCTGTATTGTCACGCAGGTCGATAATCAGTCCCTGGCATTTGGCGGCCATGAGTTGGGCCATGGCATTGAGTAGCTCCACGTGCGTGGTCCGGGCAAACTTGCTCACCTGTATGTAGCCCCATTGATCAGTAATCAAGTAGGCAGCATTGATGCTGTTCTGCGGGATGTCTCCACGGACGATGAGGAAATCCAGCAGATTCTTTTCTCCCTTACGCTTGATACTCAATTTCACTTCGCTGTCCTTAGGACCTTTGAGGGTACGCATGGCCTTTTCGTTGGTCACCTGCTTGCCTACGAACAGGCTGTCATTGACCTTCACGATGCGGTCTCCAGCCATCAGACCCACCTTTTCCGAGGGGCCTCCCGGAATGACGCTATTGACGTGGATGGTATCATCCTGTATGGTAAACTGGATGCCGATGCCACTGAAGCTCCCCTCCAGTTCAGAGTTGACCTCCTCTAAGTTCTGTGCCGGGATATAAATCGAGTGTGGATCCAATTCGGCCAGAATCTGTGGCATGGCTTTCTCAACCAGGTCGGCCATGTCCACGGTATCTACGTACTGGTCATCGATGATGCGAAGGATGCTATTCAGTTTGTTTGACGAGCCATTGATGATGCCAAGTCGGTTGCCGCTACTAAAATTTCTGGTATAGTAGGTGCCTATCATGACGCCCATCACTACACTGATGGCGATGATCAACGGCATAAAACGGAAGGGTCTGTTCGTTGTCATGGGAATGGATTGTTATCTTTGCTGATGAAAGGGTTTTCTTATTAGGTTGGATGTAGTAGGGAATTTATTTTTCCGCTTCCAGGAAGAGTACCTCGATGCCAGCTCTGCGCAGCAATTCGATGCCGTCTTCCAAGCGGTAGCGTTCGGAATAGACCACCCGCTTGATACCTGCCTGGATGATGAGTTTGGCACATTCGATGCAGGGGGAAGCTGTGACGTAGAGGGTAGCTCCATCGCTGCTGTTGTTGCTTCGTGCGATTTTGGTGATAGCGTTGGCCTCGGCGTGCAGCACATAGGGTTTGGTTACGTTCTGCTCATCTTCGCAGACATTTTCGAAGCCCGAAGGGGTGCCGTTGTAGCCATCGGAGATAATCATCTTTTCTTTCACGATGAGTGCGCCCACTTGCCTACGTTTGCAGTAGGAGTTTTCCGCCCAGATACCTGCCATACGCAGGTAGCGAAGATCCAGTTCGTGTTGTTTATCGGTTGCGCTTTTTTCCATATTGCTCTATCTTTATGTATGTATGAGGTATTTGATGTTTCGGGCTTTCCCGTATTTTACTGCTGATGGATAGAAGGATAGCATGCTGTGGGTAAGCCAATCCTGTGCTATGTTATCAGGAGATGGATTAGTCCGATGAGCGAGTGCTTCTCTCTGTTCATTCTACGTGGAAGGCCATCTTCATGTCAGTCTGTCCCTCTTTGTAGTAGAGGAAAAGGTTGTCGGTATCCCCTTCGTATCGGGTAATTCCTTTCAGACCGTTGACGAAGGCTTTGGCCAACGGGTCAGTCTCATTAGGTGATCCCTGGAGCGTGATGGTCAGTTTTCTACCCTCTCTTACGTTCCAAGTTCCGTTGAGCTGAGCCTTTACGGCACGTCCGCTCAAGCCGCCTCCCGTTTCCACACCTCCGACTCCACCCTCAAAGTTGAGGATAAAGTATTGATCGTTCTCCATTGCTTTGAGGCTACTTTCTCGAGCCTGCTCGTTACTACCCCAGAAGTCGTACCAGGTATTTTGGTTAGCACGACTGATGAAGGTCAGTTTCCAGGTCTTGTTTCTTCCCACGAAGATGTCCAATACATCATCATCGTTGTTACACGAGCTGATGCAAGGCAGCAGGAGGGTCATCATGAGGGCCCATCTGCAAAGTGATAACTTCAGTTTTCTCTGCTTCATATTCTCTTACTTTTTCTATAAGGCTCCCCTCAGTTGGTGAGGGGTCCTTAATGATAAAGTTATTCATCTCTTTTTTGTTCTCTACTTTCGGGAAAAATTCCCTTCCTCCGGTTATCGTCTGTATGACCTGTTGGTCATTCTGTTTCCGAAAGCAATCTTTTTGGCCGATTGTCAGAGATTCACCCTCGGTCATCCTAATTTTGAAGGCATTGCTTATTCTCAGGATGATTACCAGATGTCAAACTCATTACCTGTGGTCTATTGTTTGATGCCGTTGCGTTTGAGCAGGGCATCGATGGTCGGTTTTTGGCCGCGGAAGCGTACGTATAGCGTCATCGGGTCTTCGGTGCCCCCCTTTGACAGAATATTCTTCCGGAAGCTGTCCGCCACTTCGGGATTGAAGATTCCCTTCTCCTGGAAGTGGGCAAAGGCATCGGCATCCAGTACCTCCGCCCATTTGTAGCTATAGTATCCACCTGCATATCCTCCTGCAAAGATGTGGGAGAACTGCGGACTCATGGCACTCCCCTTGACGCGGGGAAGCAGTTGTGTGCGGCATCCGGCTTCCCTCTCCAGACTCTCCACGTCACCTTCGTAGGGGGTGGTGCGGGTGTACCACGCCATGTCTAACAGACCGAAGCTCACCTGACGGAGGCAGAGGTAGCCGGCATTGAAGTTGGCTGAGTCAACGATGCGTTGCACCAGATCGTCAGGAATCAGCTCACCGGTTTGGTAATGGCGGGCAAAGGTGTGGAGAAACTCCTTCTCCGTGGCAAAGTTCTCCATAAATTGTGAGGGGAGTTCTACAAAGTCCCAATAGACGTTGGTGCCGCTGAGGCTGCGGAAGGTAGAACGGGCAAAGATGCCGTGGAGGCTATGGCCGAACTCGTGCAGCAGCGTCTCCACCTCGTCAAAGGTGAGCAATGCCGGACGTTCGGCTGTGGAACGGCTGAAGTTGGTGACTAACGAGACGTGAGGACGACTATCTTCACCCGTCTTGCGGTCCATCCATTGGCCCTTGTATTCCGTCATCCAGGCCCCTGAACGTTTGCCCTCGCGAGGGTGGAAGTCGGTATATAATACCGCCAGGAAGTCCCCGTCCCGGTCATACACCTCGTAGGCTGTCACCTCCGGATGATATACGGGAATCTGCGGATTGGCCTTGAAGGAGATGCCATAGAGGCGGGTAGCCAGACCGAATACTCCATCAATAACCTGTTCCAACGGGAAGTAGGGGCGGAGCAGTTCATCGTCCATCTGGTAGGTCTTTTCTTTCAGTAGATGGGAATAGTAGCTCCAATCCCAAGGCATCAGAACGAACTCCTCCCCCTCCATGCTCTTGGCCAGTGTCTCCACACGCTTTACCTCCTCCTGTGCCGAGGGAGTATAAGCTTCAATCAGTTGGTCAAGCAGTTGGCTCACAGCCTCTGTAGTGCGAGCCATGCGGTGGGTCAGTTTGTAGGCCATGTAGTTGGGGTAGCCCAACAGCTGTGCCAGTTCCAACCGTTTGTTGGCCAGTTGCTTCACCAGTTCCCTGTTGTCCAGCTCGTCACCTTTATAGGCACGTGAGCCATAGGCCTGGTGCATTTGTTGGCGGAGTTCCCGGTTGGCCGCATACTCCATGAAAGGGGCATAGCTCGGGTAGTCCAATGTGAAACGCCATCCCTCCAGTCCCTTTTCGGTTGCACTTTCGCGTGCCGCTTCGCGAATGCTTTGCGGCAGACCCTCCAACAGGCTTTCGTCAGTGATGATTAATTGGTATTGGTTGGTAGATTTCAACAGATTTTCGCTAAACTGGAGTGATAGCATGCTCAGTTCGGAGTTAAGCTGGCGGAACGTGTCGCGGGCCTCTCCTTGGAGGTTGGCTCCATTTTCGGCAAATTCGTCAAAGGTATTCTTCAGCAGTACCATCTCCTCACTGTTAAGTCCGAGTGATTGGCGTTGCTCATAGACCGCCTTGATACGGGCAAAGAGTTTCTCATTGAGGATGATGTTGTTGCTATGTTCGGTCATCAAAGGCATCAGTTTTCGTGCCACTGCCTGCAGGTCATCACTGGTCTCAGCACTCATCAGGTTGCCCATGACAGTGCTTACCCTTTCGATAATATCTCCCGAGTTTTCGAGAGCCACGATGGTGTTATCGAAGGTGGGTTCTTCGGGGTTGTTGATGATGGCTTCAATCTCTTCGTTCTGTAGTCGGATTCCCTCCAGAAGAGCCGGTTCGAAGTGTTCGATACGTATCTTGTCAAAGGGTACAGTCTGGTGGGGTGTCTGGTAGGGTTGTGTGAATGGATTCTGAGCCAATGTACTGTTCATGATGCAAAATAATGAGATGATGAGAATTGAATATTTCATTGAATGATTGCTTGATTGTCTGGTAAATGGATTTACACCTGCAAAAGTGCAAAAAAAATAGGCGACTTCGATGAAAGCCGCCCATTTTTTATTATTTTCTAACCGTAGATTAGCCGTTTACCTTCTTCATGTGGGCAATCAGTTCCAATACCTTGTTAGAGTAGCCGATTTCGTTGTCATACCAAGAAA
>CAMGIP010000135.1 GCA_946056155.1 uncultured Mediterranea sp.
GGGGTTCACGTTGGAGCCAATCCATGAGCCGTCCTCCGCTTGCGTGTAAGAGCCGTCGGCGCGGAAGGGGTTCCAGTAGGAGAGCATCAGTCGTGAAGCCGAGATGGGCGTGCTGGTGGTATAGGTACCCTCATCAGCCTCTCTCATCTGCTCGTAAGCCATAGAAGCGTTGGTGCCCACCTTGATCCACTTGTTCACCTTGGCCTCTAAGTTGGTACGGAAGGTATATCGCTTGTAGTCAGAATTGAGGGCGATACCGTCCTGCGTGAAGATATTTCCCGAGATAAAGTAGTTGAATCCACCCTGTGAGGCACCGCTGGTCTGCAGTTCCACGCTGGTAAACGATGCGGCATCGTCATAGACCACATCACGCCAATCCACATCGGTACGCTCCAGAAGGGCGCGGTCATAGGTGCCCGGCACACGCAGGCCCACCTCCTCTTCGTAGTCGAGGCGCTCCTTGGTGTTCATCAGGTCCCACTTGCCGTAGGCCAATGAGGAGAGACCCCATTGCACGCGGGCAGTCACGTTGCCTTTGTCCGCGATGCGACCGCGCTTGGTGGTGATGACAATCACACCGTTGGCCGCACGTGCACCGTAGATAGAGGTTGAAGAGGCATCCTTGAGGACCGATACACTTTCGATGTCGCTGGGGTTGATGGCCGAGAAGTCAGCCGACGAAATGGCTACGCCATCGAGGATAAAGAGCGGTTCAGTACCCGCATTGATGGAGTTCACACCTCGAATCTTGAAGGTAGCCACTGCTCCGGGTTCACCGCTGTTGCTCAGCACCTGAAGTCCGGGTGACTGTCCCTGAAGTGCCTGGTCGAAGCTCGGTGCCGGCACGTTCTCGATTTTGCTGTTGTTCACTACCGCCATGGATCCCGTGGTGGTACCTTTTTTACGCACGCCGTAGGCCACGACCACCACCTCATCCATCAATTCGCTGTCACTCGTCATGGTCACATCCCATCGGGCTGCTGCAGTAAAGCTCTTCTCCACGCTCTTCATACCCACGTAGCTCATGACGATGGTAGCCGGAGAGGCCGTTACTGTAATGGTATAGTTACCGTCCACGTCGGTAATCACACCGTTTCCTGTGCCCTTTTCGAGCACCGATACACCCACCAATGGCTCCTTGTCTTCGTCCGAGATTACCCGGCCTTTGACCTGAAACTGCGCCCAGGCGGAGGTCATGCCCAACAGGGTTGACATGACAAACAAGAGAATGTATTTTCTCATCGTTTACACTTAATAATAGATAGAGTTAATATTGAACTGACACTTCACAGCAAAACCCACTTCCGCACCTCCACAGCAAGCTGCAGCGGCACGAACCAGGAAAACTGTAAAATGTACCAAACTAATTTCCAAAGCGGGTGGAACAATCCACTGCGTTTGTGTCTTGTTCTAACTTAATTTGCTCGAATATAGCTGTTATCGTCCTTTTTCGCACGGCAAATTTACGACTTATAACAGAGACCGGTGACATTATGGGAGCTGTTAACTTTTAATTTATACAATATTAGCAATAAGTTGTTGTTTTTGACATAAAAGATGGAACTATATGAATGAAAAAGCCAAATGTAGCGGTGAAGACAAAAAAAACAGGCGCTACTCACGCAGCACCTGTCTTTATGTCATAATGATAAAATTTTTTTGGAGCTTCACAGCCCCGGAAGTCACTTTATTCTTGCAGACTGTAAAGCTCTGTTGCCAGAACTTGCCAAGTCTGAGTCCTACAAAAAATAAAATTAAATTAGGTTTATTATATTACTACATCAAATAAGTCTTCATTTTCATTCACTACCTTCCTTTCCCCCTTGCCTATCGGCTATTTCTCACCTGTTCATCGGATGGTTGTACCCGATTCCGGCTCTCCGATGGCATCAGCACGGGTGATGATGACGCGGCTAACACCCGCCTCCACCGCCTGTAGTGAGTTCTCCACTTTGGGAATCATGCCTCCCGAGATGACCTTCTCCTCCACTAAGCGGGCAAAGTCGCTGCGCGTGATGACCGGGATGACACTTTCATCGTCAGTCTCGCAGGCCAGCACCCCCTTCTTTTCAAAGCAGAAGACCAGCGTGGTGTCGAAATGCTTGGCCAAAGCTTTGGCCGTCTCTCCCGCGATGGTATCCGCGTTGGTGTTGAGCAGATGTCCCTCACCGTCGTGCGTAAGCGGTGCCATGACAGGTACCACTCCCTTGCCGATGAGGTCGGCCAGCAAATCTGCGTTCACCTCCTTCACATCCCCCACAAATCCGTAGTCCACCTCCTTGACCGGTCTCTTTTGCGAGCGTATCACGTTCATGTCTGCTCCTGTGAGTCCCAATGCGTTGACGCCCCGCTGCTGCAGGCCCGCCACGATTTGCTTGTTCACCAGGCCTCCATAGACCATGGTCACCACCTTCAGCGTCTCAGCGTCGGTGATGCGGCGTCCTTCCACCATGCGGCTTTCGATGCCCAATTGGGCAGCCACCTTCGTGGCAGAACGTCCTCCGCCATGCACCAGCACCTTATGTCCGGGCAATGCGGCAAAACTGTCGAGCAGCGCCATGAGCGTCTCCTGCTCCTCTACAATCTTTCCTCCAACCTTGATGACAGTCACCCGTTCCATTTATTCAATTTATAATTTACAATTTATAATTTATAATGAGTTGCTGCTCCGTTCCATTGATCTTTGTCGTGGCTCATCTTACTCCAAGTAAGTGTAGCCGTAGAGTCCGGAGCGGTAGTTGCTGAGGAACTCTTTGCCCTCTTCGAGCGAGATGCGACCTTCCTTGACCGAATGGCTTACCCAGGTCTCCAACGAGCGCACCAGCTTCTTGGGGTTGTACTGCACATAGTCCAGCACCTCTGCCACCGTTTCTCCGTCGATGAGTTGGTCGATGGTGTAACCCTTCGTGTTGACCGAGACGTGCACTGCATTGGTGTCGCCGAAGAGATTGTGCATATCGCCCAGAATCTCCTGATAGGCTCCCACCAGGAATACGGCCAAGTAGTAAGGCTCCTTGTCGCGCAGCGCGTGCAGCGGCAACGTGGTGGCATCCGGACGTGAAGAGACGAAGTTGGCAATCTTGCCGTCGCTGTCGCAAGTCATGTCCTGCAGCGTAGCCTCGCGGTCGGGCTTCTCATCTAACCGCTGGATAGGCATAATGGGAAACATCTGGTCAATGGCCCAGGAGTCAGGCAGCGACTGGAAGAGCGAGAAGTTGCAGAAATACTTGTCAGCCAACAGTTTGCTCAGTTTACGGAACTCATCCGGGCAGTGCTTCATGTTGGTGGCAATGCCGTTGATTTCGCGGCAGATGCTCCAATAGAGCTTTTCAATCTGCGCTCTGGTGTTGAGGTCCACAATACCGTGGCTGAAGAGGTCCAGCGCCTCTTCGCGTATCTGCTGCGCGTCATGCCACGGCTCCAGCATACTCCGTTGGTTGAGGTTGTCCCAGATGGCATAAAGCTCCTTCACCAGTTCGTGCGCATCCTCTCCCGGTTCCCAGTCATCATCCATCTGCGGCAGCGAAGCCGTCTCTAACACCTCAAAGATGAGCACTGAGTGGTGAGCCGTGAGGCTACGTCCCGTCTCCGTGATGATGTTGGGGTGAGCAAATCCATGCTTGTCCGCAGCATCCACGAAGGTTGAAACCACGTCGTTGACATACTCCTGTATCGAATAGTTGACCGAGCTTTCGCTGTTGCTTGAGCGCGTACCGTCATAGTCCACGCCCATGCCGCCGCCCGTATCCACGAACTCGATGTTGAATCCCATCTTATGCAGCTGGATGTAGAACTGCGACGCTTCGCGCAGCGCGTTCTTGATGCGTCTGATTTTGGTTATCTGGCTTCCGATGTGGAAGTGTATCAGCTTGAGGCAATCCTTCAGTCCCGTCTTTTCAAGGAAGTCCAGAGCCTCCAAGAGTTCACTACTGGTGAGTCCGAACTTGCTGGCATCTCCTCCGCTCTCCTCCCATTTGCCGCTTCCGCTGCTGGCCAGCTTGATGCGGATACCGATGTTCGGTCTTACGCCCAGCTGTTTAGCCATTTTGGCAATGAGGTTCAGCTCGTTGAGCTTCTCCACCACGAGGTAGATGCGCTTGCCCATCTTCTGCGCCAAGAGCGCCATTTCGATGAAGCTTTCATCCTTGTAGCCATTGCAAACCACGAGTGAATCCAGGTCCGTATTGATGCCGATGACAGCATGCAGTTCCGGCTTGGATCCCGCTTCCAGTCCCAGGTTGAATTTCTTTCCGTGCGTAATCATCTCCTCCACGACCGGTCTCATCTGGTTGACCTTGATGGGGTAGATGATGAAGTTCTCCCCTTTGTATCCATATTCAGCGGCCGCTTTTTCAAAGCAGCAGGAGACCTTTTCGATGCGGTTGTCCAGAATATCGGGAAACCGGATCAGCATAGGTGCCGTGACGTCCCTGAGTTGCAGTTCGTCCACCAGTTCCTTCAGATCCACCGCCACGCCATCCTTTTTAGGCGTGACCACCACATGACCTTTTTCGTTGATACCAAAGTACGAAGTGCCCCATCCCGTGATGTTATAGAGCTCTTCGGAGTCTTCAATACGCCATTTTCTCATCCCTTGTTCTTGTTTATAAGTTGACTGTTACTTGATAATAGTTACCTTTCTTGAAATATTGCTTCATTGGCGGCAAAGATACTCTTTTTTTTATTACTATCCGCTTTCGTTTCTGCATAT
The DNA here is from genome assembly GCA_946056155.1 of uncultured Mediterranea sp. GTDB lineage: Bacteria > Bacteroidota > Bacteroidia > Bacteroidales > Bacteroidaceae > Bacteroides. The sequence goes on from CAMGIP010000135.1 coordinate 4,712, forward strand.
TTACTCTTCCATGCCTAAATTTTTTCCTCTACATCCCTCTCTGTCTGACTTTCTGCATAAATATGCAATTGTCTATCAAATTCTGATTTGCTACCTTTATATATAACAAGGTATAGAAAATAGAGGTTGTTCCTCGTGAATTGGGTATTATCCTCTTGTCACAACACTATTCTTGTCATGCCATACCTACTTCCCTGCATGGGCAGAGCCTACTGATAGTTAAAAAGATTCATTGATAATCAGTATTTTATCCATTCATAGGTTTACCTTTTCCGTTTACTCCTCCTTGATGTGGTAAATTAAGGTCCGTATCTTTGCCGATAATCAATCTTAAAAGAGCCTTTGTTGGACAAATCATTTGGAAAACAATCATCAAAATACAATCATTAATCTTCAATCATGTGTATGAAAAGAATTATTCCCTTTTTATTGGGGGCAACTGCCCTCCTTGCTTCCTGCCAATCCGGTGAGGCAGACCACAGTAGCAATCCTCCGCAGTTTGTCACCATCTCGGGCCACGACCTCATTACCCCTCAGGGAGAGAAACTCTTCATTCAGGGAACAAACCTGGGCAACTGGCTCAATCCCGAAGGCTACATGTTCGGTTTCAGCAAGACCAACTCCGCCCGCTTCATCAACGAGATGTTCTGTCAGCTGGTAGGTCCCGACTATACGGCCCGCTTCTGGAAAGAGTTCAAGGACAACTACATCACGCGTCATGACATCGAGTTCATCGCCTCCACAGGTGCCAATACCATCCGCTTGCCCTTTCACTACAAGCTCTTCACCGATGAGGACTACATGGGTCTCACCCACCAGCAGGATGGTTTCGAGCGGGTGGATAGCGTAGTGACTTGGTGCCGCGACAACGGCCTCTACCTTATCCTCGATATGCACGACGCTCCCGGCGGACAGACAGGCGACAATATCGACGACAGCTACGGCTATCCCTGGCTGTTGGAGAGCGAGGAGAGCCAGCAACTCTTTTGCCAGATCTGGCAACGCATAGCTCGCTACTACAAGGACGAGCCGGTCATTCTCGGATATGAGTTGCTCAACGAACCTATTGCCCCCTATTTTCCCCAGATGGAGGAGCTCAACGCCCGTTTGGAGCCACTCTACCGGCGAGCCACACAGGCCATCCGACAGGCAGACAACAACCACATCATCCTGATTGGCGGTGCACAGTGGAACGGCAATTTCCGTCCCTTCAAAGATGGCAGCTACGACGATAAGCTGATGTACACCTGTCACCGCTACGGAGGTGATGCCACGAAAGAGGCCATTGCTGACTTCATCCACTTCCGCGACAGTGTGAATCTACCGATGTATATGGGTGAGATAGGCCACAACAGCGACGAGTGGCAGGCAGCCTTCAGCCGTGTGATGCGTGAGAACGGCATCGGATATACCTTCTGGCCCTACAAGAAGGTGGACCAGTCCTGCTTCATGGGCATTCGGCGACCCGAAAACTGGGACCAGGTGGTAAAGTTTGCCGAGTCACCTCGCACCACCTACAAGGAGATTCGTGAGGCCCGTCCCGACCAGGAGGTAGCCCGACGCGCCATGCAGGAGTTTATCGAAAACTGCAAGTGCCGGAACAACATGCCTCAGGAGGGATATATCCACTCTGTGGGGCTGCACTTGGAACGATGAAGTAGGCAGAAGAGGGTGTGTCAAAATAGGCACATCCTCATTTTTTATCGCAAAGCCCCGACTT
>CAMGIP010000136.1 GCA_946056155.1 uncultured Mediterranea sp.
CAGCTGCAACGGGTGCTGACTTCTCGGCTACAACAGATGACGAGTTTTTAGCTGTGACGGGTGCTGAGGCTTCAGCTTGGGTGTAAATGCCCCGTCCGATGAGTAGGATAAGCGATAGGGATAGTGTTTTCAGCATGGTGGTATGGAATTAGTGAGAGGTGCGATGCTTTTAGGGGATTCGATGTTTTTAAGTGGGCGATGGACTTATACGACCGGTTCAGCCCCAATGAGTATCTTCCGGTTGTTGCCTATAGTGGTGCCGAAGAGGGTATAGCGTCCTCCCTCCTTCAGCTTGAATTGTTTGCGGAGTGCTTCGGCGCTGAGTGGGAAATTCCTCACGGTGATGTTGGCTTGACGGGTATCTGGTATCAGGCTGCCCATCCCCTTCTTGCTCCATGCTCCATACCCCGTGATACGGAAGGTGCGCCCCGGGAAGTGAGGAACAAGCTCCTCTGAGGTGTAGAGGTGGCTGTTGGGGTGAAGCTTGGCCACAGGATAGCGTTGGGTGATGCAGTTGAACATGCCTGCCTTGAGCAAGGAGGCGTCCGGTTCGTAGAGGTAGTTGAGCGGTTCGGCGGCATAGCGGGGCCGACTCTCCTCTTCCATCCGTTTGGTGAGGGCTACGCGGCAGGAGACTTTCCCTTTTCTCACCACCTCGCAGACCATCTCCACCTCATCGGGCGATGCAGCCTTTCGATCTCCCAGCACAACGAGCATCTCCTTGCACTCCCCATCTACGGAGAGGATATAGCAACGTTGGGCGTGGGGCAGGTCTCGTAGCGCCTGGGTGATGTCTAACATAGGTGATAGTTTGATGAGCACATGCCCCGCCTTCTCCAATAGGAGAGGCTCCAACCGCTTGACATCGGGCTCGCAGTCGGCGATGAAGACCACTTTCTGCCCATGTGCTCCTCTTCGGGCAGGGTCGATAAAAATCCAGTCCACCCTTTCCATACTCTTGAGGTACTCCTCGGCATCCCCGTGGTGTATCTGGAACTGCTGCAAGCCCAACAGCGCAAAGTTGTGGGCGGCCAACTGACAGAGATGTTCCTGCCGTTCCACATAGGTAGCCTGCCCGAAGAGGGGGGCGAGCGAGGCAAAGTCCACGCCGAACCCTCCCGTCAAATCCGTCAGTCTATTCAGTTTTTCCGATAAAGCGTACTCCTCAGTTTCCTCATTCTGTTCAGACTCCTTCGAGAAATTATTCTCACTCTTTTCAGCCTCTTCTGAGAAAATCTCTTCTGTTTTCTCTGAGAAAATTCTTTCAGCTTTCCTTGAGAATTTTTTCTCACTCTTTTCAGCTTCCTTAGAGAGATTCTCCTCAGCTCTTTCTTCTCCCGGGTGAGTTTCCTCTTTCCTCAAGAGAGCCTCCTCCCTCATGGTCTGCCCGATGGCCCATCGTTTGAGCCGGGCAGCGATGAGGCCGGAACATTGCTCCATGGAGAGGTGCGGCGGGAAGAGGATGCCTTCCGTCTCTGCCCAAAGCGGGAGCTTGGTACGTGCCATCTGCCAGCCAGCTATCTGAACGAGAGCCTCCTTCAGATCTACTTGGCTGTCGCGGCACCCCTTGAGGGCCAGTTCCTCAACCCGTTGGGTGCGATGCCGACGGATAAACTCCCTGGTAGCTTCGTTGAGACGCTCTATCATACGTTGCTCAATTTAATGAATAATTAATAATCCAATTATACAATTGAGTTGACAAGTTATTACTTTCCCTGCTGCAGTTACTTATCAGTTCTCTTGCTGCTGCAATCACTTATTCAGTTTCCATTCACTGCCGCCCTTGCCGTCCTTGATCTCGAATCCGAGGGCGGTGAGTTCGTTGCGAATCTTGTCGCTTGTAGCCCAGTCCTTGTTGGCCTTCGCCTTGGCCCGCTCCTCAAGGAGCATATCCACGGCATGGCCGAAGGCCTCCTCACGGGCAGCGTTTGATGCTGATTCGTTGGTCAGCCCCAGCAGGTCGAAGCAGAAGAGCTGGAACACCTCGCGCAGTTCCTTCAGGTCATCCGCGTTGAGCGTATCCTTGCCGTTAGCCACGCTGTTGATGCTCTTGGCTGCATCAAAGAGGTGGGCAATGACGATGGGCGTATTGAGGTCGTCGTTCATCGCATCGTAGCACTTCTGACGGAGCTCCTTGAGCTGTACCGTCGAGGCAGCAGCGGGGGCAATCTTCTCCAAGGCACGCGCTGCATCCAGCAGTCGGGAGAGACCCTTTTCAGCCGCCTGGAGCGCCTCATTGCTGAAGTCCACCGTGCTGCGGTAGTGCGCCTGGAGGATAAAGAAGCGGATGGTCATGGGTGTGTAAGCCTGTGTAAGGTTGGGGTTCTCGCCCGTGAAGAACTCGTTGAGTGTGATGAAGTTGCCGAGGCTCTTGCCCATCTTCTGCCCGTTGATGGTTATCATGTTGTTGTGCATCCAGTACTTCACCATGTCATCGCCCTGACTGGCTACTGCCTGAGCGATTTCACATTCGTGGTGCGGGAAGACGAGGTCCATGCCGCCGCCGTGGATGTCGAAGTGGCTACCGAGGTACTTGCGGCCCATGGCTGTGCATTCGCAATGCCAACCGGGGAATCCGTTGCTCCAGGGCGAGGGCCAGCGCATGATATGCTCGGGCTGCGCCTTTTTCCAGAGGGCAAAGTCCGCGGGATTTCGCTTCTCCTCCTGGCCGTCCAGTTCGCGAGTGGTGTTGAGCACATCCTCCAGGTTGCGTCCCGAGAGCTTTCCGTAGTGGTGCTGCGCGTTGTATTTGGCCACGTCGAAATAGACCGAACCCTGGCTCTCGTAGGCAAAGCCGTTGTCGAGGATCTCCTTGACCAGCTGCTCCTGTTCAATGATGTGTCCGCTGGCGTGGGGCTCGATGCTGGGGGGCAGTACGTTGAGAGCCTCCATCGCCTTGTGGAAGCGGTTGGTGTAGTACTGAGCTACCTCCATAGGTTCCAACTGCTCCAAGCGAGCCTTCTTGGCAATTTTGTCTTCGCCCTCGTCGGCATCATGCTCCAGATGGCCCACGTCGGTGATGTTTCTGACGTAGCGCACCTTGTAGCCCAAGTGGCGTAGGTAGCGGAAGAGCAGGTCAAAAGTGATGGCCGGACGGGCATGACCCAAATGGGGGTCGCCATAGACTGTAGGACCGCAGACATACATGCCCACGTGAGGGGCGTGCAGCGGTACGAACAACTCCTTCTGTCGGTGGAGCGTGTTATAAATGATAAGTGGCTGTTCCATAATCAGTTCAGTATGTTTTAGTTATTCTATTCAGATTCTATTCGGCTTCCTTTCGGCTTCGCCTTTTATTTGTCGGCAAAGTTGACCATTTTTTTTCAATTCCGTATGGGCTATGCGGAAAAAAGAGCGGCGGGGGAGTGCAAATCACCTATTTCCCGAAGAAAAGATGCTCTACGGCCTCGGCCACGCCATCTTCGTCGTTGGAGCAGGTGACATAGTCGGCTACCTTGCGCACCGGTTCCTGTGCGTTAGCCATGGCCACTCCCATGCCGGCAAACTCTATCATGGTCTGGTCGTTGTAGCCGTCGCCCATACAGACCATCTGTTCGCGGGTGAGTCCCAGATGCTCCAGCAGGGCTGCGAGCGACCTTGCCTTGTCAATGCCCAGCGGCACCAGCTCCAAGAAGTAGGGCTCGCTGCGATAGACGCTGATGATGCCTTGCAGCCGCAGGGAGAGCTCCGCCTCCGTCTCTATCAGTTCGTCGGGGTCTCCCACGATGAGGCATTTGGGCAGCGGTCGCGGTGTCTCCGTGAGGAAGTTCACCACGCGGCGCACCTTCATCTTGTTGATGAACGCCTCCTTGCGCACATGGTCGTTGAGCGGTTCCTCGGTGAGGATATGCACTCCGTCATAGGAGAGGATGGGGTGGTGGTAGGTGACCGAAGCTTCGTGGAGGATGGGGATGACCTCATCGGGGAGTTGCTGGCTGTAGAGCATGTTCTTGGTGCTCCAGTCGATGATTTCCCCGCCATTGAAGGAGAGGATGAATCCGCCGAACCGCTCCATCTGTAGCTGGTCGGCCAGTGGGGCAATGCCGTAGGTAGGGCGGCCAGAGGCCAGTACCAGTTTCACCCCCTGCTCCTGCAGTCGGATGAGGGTATCGAGGTTGCGGGGAGAGATCTCCTTCTTCGAGTTGGTCAGCGTGCCGTCAAGGTCCAGCACTAAGAGTCGGTAATCAGTCATGTTGGGATGGTGCGTTAGGGTATAACTTTCTTTTTCGGCGGTAAAAGTAGTGATTTTTCCCGTAACCTCCTATATCGCTACCCCAAAAACTGCTTGTTCTCCCCCTTTTCAGCCCCTTTTCCCTCTGTTCCTTTTTCGTAGGGCTCTTTCCCTCCGTTCTTTCTCTGATTCCTTCTTCTCTGTTGATATGCTCATACCCAGGCAGCTTCCCCTTTTTTCAAGGAGTTCTGTCACAGTCCATCTGTCATGCTGACCGTGATGTAGGGAGCCTTATCCATTACCTCAAGTGCCTATGCAGCATCCATTTTCTGCTTTTCTTTCTCATGCTGATAATTTTTGTTATCTCAAATTACAGAATCTCTGCGTATTTCAAATCTACTATATGTTTCAGAATCTCAATAATCTCAGATTATAAGTATATTTCAGACTATTTGATATTCCTGATTCCCAATGAGATATCCATGTATGATCTCTTGCCATCGATGTAGTCGGCATAGAGTATCTCTTCATTTCGCCCCTTCAGGATATGGCATTTGCCGCACAAGTTGCAGTTGTGCAGGCATTTCCACTCGCTCAGCACATACTCCAGGCGCTCTTCCCGAGTTGATGAATCAATAGATGGCGCACTCATTATGGATTAATCTGCCAAGTTGATATACCCTGGAGCAGGCAGGTGCATACCGTACATGATAAGATGGTTCTCACGAGCATATTCAAGGATGCTCAGGCGCGAGCTACGGGCCGCATCGGCATCCATATCGTAGGTCGGACCATATTCAGGATATTTCAGTTGGAGTGCAGCCCCGTGGATAAGGTCGGCAATGACAAGGATGCTGTCTTTCTGGAACAGCGTATGTCCAGGTGTGTGTCCGTAGGCAGCAATGGTTCTCACGCCCCCTTCCAGGGTGTCTCCCGCCTCAAACAGGTGCAAGCGATCCTGATAGGCATCGAGCACACGCTTCGCAAGCAGACCTTTATCGCCCTCCATGGCCCTCCATGCCTCGGCTTCTATACGGTTGACATACAGATGGGCTTGGGGGAAAGCCACCTGACCCTCCTTCAGCAGACCGCCGATATGGTCGGGATGAAGATGTGTGATGTAGATCAATTGCAGCTCTTCCGGTTTCACACCCAGTTCCTTCAGTTTGGAAGGAAGTTGGCTGAAGGGAGCACCCAGTCCCGCATCCAGCAATATTGTCTTCCCCTCCGTATGAAGCAGTAAGCAGCTCATGCTTGAGGGAATGCCCTCCTGTAGCCCCAAAGATTGCCATACAGAGTCAGGTACTTCAGGATACAGTTGGTTGGGCTGCATGTTCCCTCCCGGTTTATCTTCTATCCAGGTGATGGTGGTGGGCTCATGATTGATGTCGCTCTTCTGATTCTTCTGTGCGCAGGCTGCCAGGATGAGCAGAGATGCTGCGAAAAGTATGCTCTTCTTCATATACTTATATAATGCTTTACTCAATGTGACTGCAAATGTAGATAAAAACTGCGAGATTCTACATCGGCAGGATAAAGAAAAAGAGTTTTTCATCTCTGCGACATACTGACCATAGGCAAGTTGAGCCAGAGAGACTCACCTATATGCCGCCTTCTCAAGTGATAACAAAAACTCTTTTTTCTCCACTCCTCCTGCGAAGCCGGTCAGGGAGTGGTTACTGCCAATGACACGATGACAGGGGATAAGAATGTCAATACCATTGGCACCGATGGCTTGTGCCACGGCCCTTACACTCTTGGGATTGCCGATCTCCTGAGCTATCTCCCTATAACACCTCGTTTCTCCGTAGGGGATGTCGAGCAATGCCTTCCATACTCGGAGTTGAAAACCGGTTCCGATAGGGTGTAGTGGGATATTAAACTCCTTGCGATTACCTGCAAAATAGTTATCAAGTTGCTTCTTAGTCAGCTCAAGCACAGGGGAAGACGCTATGCTGAATTCAGCATTCACGTATCGTCCCAGCCTACGTCTGTTTCGCTCGGCACAAGCCATTCCATTCCAGTCGCACAGACAAAGCTCATCGTCCATCGATGCCAAGATCAGCTCTCCACAAGGAGAACTGTAATATTGTATGCAAATCACCTGTGCACCCTTGTATTTTCCATTCATGTCCACACTATTCGTATGCAAATAACCCATCATAACCATATTTTGCAAAAATAGCTTCTTTGCCGCAAACAAGCAAATCTTTTCCTGCAGTT
>CAMGIP010000137.1 GCA_946056155.1 uncultured Mediterranea sp.
TATAATGAACAAATATCTAATTAATAATTACATAATGAATAATGAATAATTGCCGTGCGGAACAAACATGAAATGAATAATTGCCGTGCGGAATCATTATTTGTGGAATAATTATTAATTATTCATTAATAGATTAACAAATTATCATCATGGATTCTCATACTAAACAACGGAACTTTCTGGGGGTGGCGCTGTTGCTGCTGCTCTCCATCTGGATTATCAGCAGGAACAACCGGCCGGCTCCTTTCCATACGGACAAGGGGCTGATTTTCGGTACGATGTACCAGATTACTTACCAGCACCCGACCTCGCTCAAGAGCGAGATTGAGGCGGAACTGAAGCGGATTGACGGTTCACTCTCACCCTTTAACGATACGGCCATCATCAGCCGCATCAACCGAAACGAAACGGTGGTGGCGGACTCCCTCTTTACGAAGGTGTTCCGCAAGAGTATGCAGGTCTCGAAAGAGACGGCAGGGGCTTTTGACATTACGGTGGCTCCCTTGGTCAACGCTTGGGGCTTCGGCTTCAAGAAGGGGCGTTTTCCCGACAAGCAGATGGTGGACAGCCTGTTGCAGTTTGTAGGCTATGAGAAGGTGGCGCTGCAGGAGAATGGGGTGGTGACGAAGAGCGACCCGCGTCTGATGCTCAACTGTAGTGCCGTGGCCAAGGGGTACGCGGTGGATGTGGTGGCTGACCTGCTGCAGTCGAAAGGAATCAATAACTTGATGGTGGACATCGGGGGTGAAGTGGTGGTACGGGGCAGCAACCCGCAGCAGAAGCTGTGGCGCATCGGCATCAACAAGCCGGTGGAGGATTCGTTGGCCACGAACCAGGAGCTGCAAACCATCCTTGAACTGACCGATGTAGGCATTGCCACCAGCGGCAACTACCGCAACTACTACCTCCACGAGGGCAAGAAGTATGCCCATACCATCGACCCGCGCACGGGCTATCCTGTGCAGCACACCATCCTCTCCTCGACCGTGGTGACAGCCGACTGCATGAGTGCCGATGCCTATGCCACCGCCTTCATGGTGATGGGACTGGAGGAGGCGAAGGAGTTTCTGAAGCAGCATCCCGAGTTGGAGGTCTATTTCATCTACAGCCAGCCCGATGGCAGCTACGGCACCTTCTGCTCGGAAGGAATGAACAAATACATCAGCAAGTAAACCCCTCGTCCACCCAACAGTATATCGCTATCACTCATTAATCATCACGCATTAGATAATGGTAAATAATTAATCATCAACAGCAAATTGTAAATGGCTGATTGCTGATTATTGATTGCTAATCGACAATTGTTCATTGATAATCGTAAATCATAAATCGTGAACTATAAATTGTAAATCATAAATTATGAATTGTAAAGTTCGAATTGTTCATTGATCATTGTTCATTGTGAATGATCACTACCGTCCCGTAAAATACAAACGGATAAGATTTACAACTAATTATTAATTATTCATTATCGCATTATTCATTATCCCATTATTCATTATTTAATTATCTATTAAAAAAATGAAAGCCTTCTACACCATCCTGCTTCTCATTGTCTCCAACATCTTCATGACCTTTGCCTGGTACGGCCATCTGAAGTTGCAGGAGATGAAGATCTCGACCCACTGGCCGCTCTATCTTATCATCCTCTTCTCCTGGGGCATTGCCCTGTTTGAATACAGTTGTCAGGTGCCGGCCAACCGCATCGGCTTTACAGGCAACGGAGGACCCTTCTCGCTGATGCAGCTGAAGGTCATCCAGGAGGTGGTGACATTGATTATCTTCACCCTCTTCACCACCGTTCTCTTCAAGGGAGAGTCGCTCCATTGGAACCATGCTGCCGCTTTTGTCTGTCTGATTCTGGCGGTCTATTTCGTCTTTATGAAGTAGCAAAAGTTAATATGAGTTAAGATCAACCCCACTCCATGCAGGATTTGCTCCCCTACCCCGTTTCTGTCATAAAAACAATAAAAAACGGATAGAGGTTGAGGATTAACTCAATTCTTTTATCTACATTTGCAAACTCTTAAAAACTACGTAACGTTACAATGAAAAAGATTCATTTTTTTGCAACTGCAATGGCTCTCTTTATGGGCCTCTCTTTCACCTCTTGCTTGGACTCGGACAACGATACAGATACCCTCTATGTGGGTGGCTTCGTGAAGGTTTCCGGCTATATGGGAATGTACGCATTCAAGGGTCCCGATGGCAAATCGACCATCAACCCCTCCTCCTCTTCCATCACTCAGCTGGAGGGCAACGGCATGAAGCTGTCGAATGTGAACATTGCCTTTGTACAGGGTACCTACAGCAAGGAACTCAACCCTGAAGCTGAGCAGACACAGGAGTATAATAATGTGAACCTCTCTTACGCTGCCCCGCTGGATGGCGCTGTGGAGGTGGTCTATAGCGAGGGGGCGGCAAACGACTCCATCAACCATGCCTGCATCCGATCGATTGAGAATACCAACCGGGGCAACAACTACTACGGCAATGCCTTCAATACCCCCTGGTTCTTCTATGACAAAACCAGCTTAGTGCTGCCCATCAGCTATGCGCTGAGTGCAAAGAAACACCACAAGTTCACGCTGGTCTATCGCCACGACCTGAGCGTGGAGGGTGAAGAGGAGATGACGCTCTACCTGCGCCACTATGACGCCAAGGACAGCAGCACCAACTACGACTCCTTTGACCTGGCTTCGAACTATCCCTATGCCTACTTCTATGCCTTCGATCTGAGCAGAGCCATGTATGACTGGGCCAACGCTACGGGTCGTCCCGGTGACATGCCCGACCGCATCACCATCAAGTATGTGGCTGACGAATACAGCACCGACCTCAAGGAGGGCGAAGAGAAGAGCCTGACGGTGGAGCGCAAGCCCATCACCTTACAGTAAAACGCAAAGCGAACCGGCCGGATGAACAGCTCACAACGGCCGGTCTGCTGTTCTGTTTGAGCTGTCAGCTGAGAGAGATTGAACGGTCAATCGGAAAGGAGTTGAACTTACCGCTGTGAGATTCAGAGCTGTCAACCGGAAAGGAGTTAACTTTCAGCTTACAGTTGAGAGCATTTGAACGGAAAGTTCAGAAGGTTTGAGCCTTCAGTCGTGAGAAAGTTTGAGTTGTCAACCGAAAAGGATTTAACTTTCAGCTTACAGTTGAGAGCATTTGAACGGAAAGTTCAGAAGGTTTGAGCCTTCAGTCGTGACAAAGTTTGAGTTGTCAACCGAAAAAATTGGAGTTGTCAACGGAGAATGATGAACCCGTCAACGGAAAAAGGAGGGCGGGTCAACGGAAATAGAGTCTAACTATTAAAAAATATTCGGCTTTGAACTATAAAGATTTGTTTCATAGAGCCTTACTACTGATTTCCTCCCCGGCCAAGGCCTGGGAGGAAATTCGTTTGGAAGAGGACAGACGTAAGGTGTTCGGCGCCTTTGTCTATCCGATGATAGGCCTTTGTGGCCTTTCAGTCTTTTTGGGAGCCCTCTTCACCTACGGCTGGGGCGGACCGGAAGGATTCCGCTATGCCATGACGCTCTGTTGCTCCACAGCGGTGTCGCTCTTCGGCGGCTATTTCCTGGCGGCCAACCTGGTGCATCTCTATGCCCGCAACATGCTGAAGTGTGAGTTCGACAAAGGCATCATCCTCCAGATAGCGGGCTACGGCATGGTGGTCTGCTTCCTGCTGCGCATCCTGCTGGGAGTGCTGCCAGACTTCCGCATCATCGCCATCCTGCTGCAGTTCTACACCTTCCTCATCGTCTGGGAGGGAATGGGACAGCTGCTGCAGATGGAGGAGAAGCATCGGCTCCCGATGACGATAGTGGCCTCCGTGGCACTTCTGTTATGCCCCGGGGTGATTGAGTGGATCTTCGACCAACTGACACTTCGGCTCAACTGACATCTGACATTAATTTCTACGCTTACTGCAATGAAACAGCCTCCTATTAATATAAAGAACAAGCGTGCATCCTTTGACTACGCTTTCATCGATACCTATACTGCCGGCATCGTGCTCACGGGCACGGAAATCAAGTCGGTCCGCTTGGGCAAAGCGAGTCTGGTGGATACCTTCTGCTACTTCTCCCACGGGGAACTCTGGGTGAAGAATATGCACATTGCCGAGTATTTCTATGGCAGCTACAACAACCACAACGCTCGGCGCGACCGCAAACTGCTGCTCCAACGCAAGGAGCTGGAGAAACTGGAACGGGAGAGCAAAGACCCGGGATTTACCATCGTGCCCGTGCGGATGTTCATCAACGAGAAGGGACTCTGCAAGGTGGTGATAGCCTTGGCCAAGGGTAAGAAGGAGTTTGACAAACGACAGACGCTCCGCGAGAAGGATGACAAACGGGAAATGGCCCGTATGTTCAAGCGATAAGCCTAACCGGGCAGAACTGGAGCCAATCTGACAAGGCATAAACCCTTCCGGACAAGAGGGAAGCTGATAATAATCCGACAAAGAGTAATCTGACAAAGGAATAATCAGAAAAGGAATAATCAGAAAAGGAGTAATCTGACAAAGGAATGGAACAAATACAAGAGCTGCTCAAAGAGAGAATATTGGTCTTAGATGGTGCACTCGGCACCATGATCCAACAATATGGGCTGACGGAGGAGGAGTTCCGCGGCTCACGCTTTGCCGCATGGCCCGTACAACTGAAGGGCAACAACGACCTGCTCTGCCTCACCCGACCGGAGGTGGTGGAGGAGATTCATCGGAAATACCTGAAGGCGGGAGCGGATATCATCGAAACCAATACGTTTAATGCCACTCGCATCAGCCAGGCTGACTACCACACGGAGGAGTTCGTGAAGGAAATCAACCGGAAAGCGGCTGCCATAGCCCGACAAGTAGCGGATGAATATACCCGACTGAACCCGGAGAAACCGCGCTTTGTAGCGGGCTCGGTGGGACCGACCAACAAGACCTGCTCGATGAGCCCGGATGTGAACAACCCGGCCTTCCGGGCGGTGACCTTTGACCAGATGAATGAGGCGTACCAGGAACAGATGGAGGCTCTCCTGGAGGGGGGCGTGGATCTGCTTCTGGTGGAGACCATCTTTGATACGCTGAACGCAAAGGCGGCTATCCTGGCGGCTACGGAGGTGATGGAGCGTTGCGGACGGGAGGTGCCGCTGATGCTCTCGGTGACCGTATCGGATACGGGGGGACGCACGCTCTCGGGACAGACCTTGGAGGCGTTCTTGGCTTCGGTACAGCATGCGGAGCTGCTCTCCGTGGGTCTGAACTGCTCTTTCGGGGCGCGGCAGCTGAAGCCGTTCCTGGAACTGCTGGCCCGAAAGGCTCCCTACTTCATCTCGGCCTATCCCAACGCGGGACTGCCCAACAGCCTCGGAGCCTATGACCAGACGCCTGAGGTCATGGAAGAGGAGGTACGGGAGTATGTAGAGATGGGATGGGTGAACATCATCGGAGGATGCTGTGGCACAACGGATGAGCACATTGCCCGTCTGGCTAAAATGGCTCCTCACTATGCACCGCACCAGCCGGTGGAGCCTCCCCATTCGCTCTGGCTCTCGGGCTTGGAGCTGCTGGAGGTGAAGGCGGAGAACAATTTCGTCAATGTGGGCGAACGGTGCAACGTGGCTGGCTCGCGCAAGTTCCTGCGGCTGATTAACGAGAAGAAGTATGACGAGGCGCTGAGCATCGCCCGCAAGCAGGTGGAGGATGGGGCGTTAGTGATAGACATCAACATGGATGATGGCCTGTTGGACACGGAGGCGGAGATGGTGAACTTCCTCAACCTGATAGCTTCGGAACCGGATGTGGCGCGGGTGCCTATCATGGTGGACTCATCGAAATGGCCGGTCATCGAGGCAGCGCTGAAGTGCATCCAGGGTAAGGCTATCGTCAACTCCATCTCGCTGAAGGAGGGAGAGGAGATCTTCTTGGAGCATGCACGGACCATCCAGCGCTATGGCGCGGCCGTGGTGGTGATGGCCTTTGACGAACAGGGTCAGGCGGAGAGCTACGAGCGGAAGATTGAGGTGTGCCAACGGGCCTACCGACTGCTGACGGAGCGCATCCACTTCAACCCTTACGATATTATCTTCGACCCGAACGTGCTGGCCGTGGCTACGGGTATGGAGGAGCATAATGCCTATGCGGCCAACTTCATCCAGGCTACAGGCTGGATTCGCAAGCATCTGCCGGGAGCGCACGTGAGCGGTGGGGTGAGCAACCTCTCCTTCTCGTTTCGCGGCAACAACTACATCCGAGAGGCGATGCACGCGGTATTCCTCTACCACGCGATAGCGCAAGGGATGGACATGGGCATCGTGAATCCGGCCTCATCGGTGCTCTATACGGATATTCCGGCAGAGCTGCTGGAGCGTATCGAGGATGT
>CAMGIP010000138.1 GCA_946056155.1 uncultured Mediterranea sp.
AGGTAGAGGCTGCCACACAGACCTTTGCCACCATCACCCTGCAGAACTACTTCCGCATGTACCACAAGCTCTCCGGTATGACCGGTACGGCCGAGACCGAAGCCGGCGAATTCTGGGACATCTACAAGCTGGATGTGGTGGTTATCCCCACCAACCGCCCCATTGCCCGCAACGACATGAACGACCGTGTCTATAAGACCAAGCGCGAGAAGTACAATGCCGTCATTGCCGAAATCATCGCCATGCGCGAGCAGGGTCGCCCCACCCTCGTAGGTACTACCAGCGTGGAGATCTCCGAGCTCCTCTCCAAGATGCTCACCTTCAACAAGATTCCCCACCAGGTGCTCAACGCCAAGTTGCACCAGAAAGAGGCCGACATCGTAGCCATGGCCGGACAGAGCAGTACGGTGACCATCGCCACCAACATGGCCGGTCGTGGTACCGACATCAAGCTCAGCCCCGAAGTGAAGGCCGCCGGTGGTCTCGCCATCATCGGTACCGAGCGTCATGAGAGCCGTCGCGTCGATCGCCAGCTGCGTGGACGTGCCGGACGTCAAGGCGACCCCGGAAGCTCCGTATTCTTCGTCTCTTTGGAAGACAACCTCATGCGCCTCTTCTCCAGCGACCGCATCGCCAGCGTGATGGACAAGCTCGGCTTCAAGGAGGGTGAGATGATCGAACACAGCATGATATCCAAGTCCATCGAGCGTGCCCAGAAGAAGGTGGAAGAGAACAACTTCGGTATCCGTAAGCGGCTGTTGGAATACGACGACGTGATGAACAAGCAGCGTACCGTAGTCTATACCAAGCGCCGTCACGCCCTCATGGGCGAACGCATCGGCATGGACATCGTCAACATGATCTGGGACCGTGCCGCCTCCGCCATTGAAGTGCCCACCTACGAAGACTGCAAGATGGACATGATCCAGACCCTGGCCATAGAGCCCCCCTTCACCGAAGAGCAGTTCCGCGAAGAGAAGAAGGAGAAGCTGGCCGACATGGCCTTCGAAGCCGCTATGACCGCCTTCAAGCGCAAGACCGAGCGCATGTCTCAGGTAGCCTATCCTGTCATCAAGGATGTCTATGAGAAAGCCGGACAGATGTATGAGAACATCCTCATCCCCATCACCGACGGCAAGCGCATGTACAACATCTCCTGCAACCTCAAGGCCGCCTACGAGAGCGAGTGCCGCGAAGTGGTCAAAGCCTTCGAGAAGAGCATCCTGCTCCACGTCATCGACGAAGCCTGGAAGGAGAACCTGCGCGAGCTCGACGAACTCAAGCACTCCGTACAGAATGCCAGCTACGAACAGAAAGACCCGCTGCTCATCTACAAGCTGGAGTCGGTGAAGCTCTTCGACGCCATGGTTGAGAAGATCAACAACCAGACCATCTCCATCCTGATGCGCGGACAGATTCCCGTACCCGAGGCACCCCAGCAGCCCCAACAGGCCGCACCTGCCCAGCAGCCCGCAGCCTCACAGCCAGCCGCTCCCCAACGTCCTGCCGCACCGCAAGGAGCAGCTCCCCAGCGCATCGAAGTGCGTCAGGCTGCCCCCGAACGTCGTCAGGACATGAGCAAGTATCGCGAGCAGCGCACCGAGCTCGGTGATCCCCACCAGCAAGCCGCCGCAGCCCAAGATACCCGCGAGCAGCCCAAGCGCGAACCCATCCGTGTAGAGCAGAAGATAGGCCGTAACGACCCCTGTCCCTGCGGCAGCGGAAAGAAATACAAGAACTGTCACGGGAGGAACCTCTAAATGTTCCGTTTCGCCCATATACTCCTGATGGCATCCGCAGGGATGCTCACCGCCTGTCAGACCGTGGAGTCGCTTTCCATCGACTACATGCTTCCGGCAGAGGTGAGCTTCCCTGACGCCTTGCGGCGTGTGGCCGTGGTCAACAATGCCCCCCTGCTGGCTGAGGATCAGAAGCTCTACGAGCAGACCGACAGCACCCGCAGCTTCTGGGGCCATGCCGACATAGCCACGGAATCGTTGGCTCAGGCTCTGGCCGATGGCAACTACTTCGACGAGGTGGTCATCTGCGACTCCCTCCTCCGCTCCACCGACAGCATCCCCCACTCCCGCCCCCTGAGCATGGAAGAGGTGAGCCGTCTGACCGAGCAGTTGGATGTCGATTTCATTATCTCGCTGGAAGCAGTCGCCGTGAAGTACAGCGGCAAAGCCCACTTCATCCCCGAGCTGCAGGCCTATGAAGGCACCATAGATGCCGAGGCCTTCAACACCACCCGGGTCTATCTGCCCGGCCGTCAGTCCGCCATGGTCACGCTGCAGATGCGCGACAGCATCTTCTGGTCCGAGTTCTCCCCTTCAGAGCGAGACCTGTCCCACCTTCTGCCCAAGGAGGAGGAGATTATCCGTCAGGCCTCCGACTTTGCCGGTAGTCTGCCCGCCTCCCGCCTGATGCCCCATTGGAAGAGCAGCCAGCGCTACCTCTTTGGAGGCAGTAGCGTTGCCCTCCGCGATGCCGCCGTCTGCGCCAAGGAGGGAGATTGGGACGCTGCCATCCATCTCTGGAGCGAAGAGTACAAGCAGAGCAAGTCCAAGCGCAAGATGGCTGCCGCCTACAACCTCGCCGTAGGTCACGAGATGCTGGACCGCATCGATGAAGCCAAGCGATGGATAGACCAGGCCCTCTCCCTGACCCAGGCCGGCACCACCGAGCGGATGCTCTTCACCCTCTACCGTCAGGAACTGGAGCAGCGGCAATCCGGCATGCAGAAGCTCCTCATGCAGACCCGCCGTCTCTCCGAAGAAACAACCCCAAGCGAAGAATAATCACCTTAAAGCATATCGTTATGAAGCTAAGTCCATCCTCCATGTCACTCATTGAGCGCACCATTCTGAAAGCCCTCAGCCGTTACCAAAGCGAAGGCGAACCTACCGTTGTGACCGACATCCATCTGCAGCCCCACCAGACCTCTGGCGAGCTCACCATCTATGATGACGAAGACCAGACCCTGGCCGAAGCCGTAGTGGAAGAGTGGATGACCGACGAAACAGACGATTTCTACGAGGCCTCCGGTCGCCTCTTAGCCTCCATCTTGGATAAGCTCCACAAGGATGGAGCTTTCGACAACGTAGCCATTATCAAGCCCTACTCCTTCGTCATGATTGACGAGGAGAAGGAGACCGTGACCGACCTCCTGCTGATGGACAACGACACCCTGCTCCTCAACGAAGAACTCCTCCAAGGATTGGACGAAGAGCTGGATGCCTTCCTCAAGGATCTTTTGGAGAAATAGTCCGGAGTCATCGGCATAGCCCCCCCTTGGGCTACGGCCAACAAAAAAATCCTCCGTCCGTAGTTTCTATAGCTACAGACGGAGGATTTCTCTTTTCCTATGGAAGCCGTTCCTCAGGGTGATTGGGGCAGCTGCACCCGCTTGGTCTTCCCCTTGAAGAGCGTCAGGAGTGCCGAGCCGTCGGGCAGCAGTTCCACCTCTTCGAACTTAGGCTCCACCACCACCCTGCCATCCAAGGCTATCACTCCCCACTGCCTCGGCAGCATCTCCACGGCACAGTAGTAGCCCACGGGCGCAGAGATCTCCCGGTAGAGCGGCGGCACCACCATCCGTTCCCCCAGTTTCAATCCCCATTTGTTCCCCATCCGGAAGGGCAAGGCCCCCACCCATTGCTTCATTCTCTCCCACCGTTCCTGCTCTTTTTGCCTCATCACCTCCACTTCAGCCCTTCGCCTCCTCTCCGCTAATTCCTGCTCTATTCCCCCGACCATCTCCTCCACCATGGTCCTATCCGCTACACTCTTCATCTGCACCATCCGCTTCCGATGAGCGGTCACCTTCCCCTCCCGCACTGCAGGAACTACCCGATAGAAGATAGCCTTATCATCCATCACCACCACACTCCCGTCAGACAGTTCCCGGTAGAGCCAGTAGTATCGGTCCGCATCTCCCGCCAGCAGACAGACCGCCCGATGGCGGTCCGTAATCATCCGCTTGACCCATTTGTTCTGCTCCGCCAACGAGTCACACGGCAGCGACACGTAGAGGTAGTCCCTTCCCGGATGAGCCAACGGCGCACTCCCCCTCACCCCATAGACCGGCGAAGTGCGTGTATAGATGAATCCTCCGATGAGCAGCAGTTCAATGCTCCCCATCCGCTTGATTTCCGGCAGGTACGAAAAGAGGGTGTTCGAACGCAGATCCACATAAAAGCCCGGTTCGTCCACCACCCTCACGAAGTCATGCTCCGCAAACTCTATCCGTTGGAACTTCCCCAGTTTTGTCAAGACATTTCCCTTGCGATCGACCACCCCCACATGTCCCGACTTCAGTCTGACACACGCCCTATATCGCTTCACATCAAACACCTCCGGGTACTTTTCACTCAGTTCACTCCAATCCATCATCTGCTTGCTATTGTGTAAAAACATCGACAGAAAAAGTCTGTATGCCGGCCGGGCATTTCTTCTTTATACTCTCATCATAGATTCAATGGTTCAACATACATGACATTTATACAACAAATGTAGGAACTATTTCTTGAATCACCAAATGAATCACAAAAAACAGTGAGGCATACCCCTGAGAAGAGGGGTATGCCCGAGTGCTACAGCGGAGCGGAATCACTCTTGCTGCCTGTAGCGATAGTGATAGTCAATCCCTATCAGACTACCGGAAAAGGTCAGTATCTCACCGAATGCGGCCAATACCGAGGGATCAATCACCCCCGTGGGGGGCACCAGAAATGCAGCGGTAATCATCACTACACCAAAAACAACCACCGTAAAAGCCAGAATGGGTTGTAGTCGCTTCATCGTCAACGAGGTCTTACGTTTCTCATTCTTCATAGTCTGCAAGGTTTTACGTTCATAGCTGCAAGGTTTTACATTCATAGCTGCCAAAACTTTTTCGTTTCAGACTTCAGCAGGGCCCGGAATAAAGCCTTCCAAGACCTGCTGAATCTGCTGAAATCATCGGATACTCAAGCGGAACGTTCCCCCTTGATCACATACCCATGTCTTCATCGCCGCCAGTGCCATCGCCACCCTCTTGGCCAGTGCCTTCGCCAGTGCTTCCGCCACTGCCTTCGGTCACGAAGATAGCGCTGAGACTCTTGTCGGAGTCCATGATGAGGATGCGGTTGGCCGAGGTGTTGCCGTCGCTCCAGCGGGAGAAGGTATAGCCGCCGTTGGGCGTTGCGGTGATGGAGGCCGAAGCACCTGCGTTGTACTGGCCGGCACCGGTTACCGAACCACCTGCCACGGGCGAAGCAGAGAGGCTGAGGGTATATCGGGTAGTGGGAGTGCCACTGCCGGAAGCCTCGCCGGTCTCACCCGAGGGGAGCACCACGTTGCCCTCCTGGTCCATGTACTTGAGCACCACCTGACGGATATTGCTCAGGTGCATCATCTTCTTGATTGACAGTGCCTCCTGATAGGCAGGCGTACCGTCATGCTCCACGGAGCCCACCTCCGCCTTCAGGTCGGTAGGCCGGTTGGCCCGGAGCCATGCAGCCGCCATCTTCTGCATTGATCCGAACTTCTGCATTTGGTTGAGCTGCTCCTGCGTAGGAGCGCCGGTAGGCTTGTTCAGATACTTCGCCAGATGGATGCGATTGGAACTGGAGTTGGTGGCGAAGTAGTCGTTGCTGCCGCTACCATACTTTCCGGAGATGCCCTTGATGACATCGATAGGCGTAATACGTGCCATAGTCGTTTCCTCAAAGCGTCACAGCCGAGAGCGCCTGTGCACCATTTATATCCCGTTGAGGACGGTGTTTGGGGTTGAACAATCGTGATTCCCTCCGGAGTGTCCTCGAGCACCTCAGAGGCTCCTCAATGAGTCCTCATCGCTCCTCATCAGAACTGCCTCGGAACCACACTGCAAAAATACGACTCCAAACGACCGATTATCCCTTTTTCCCCCACTGCAATACCCGTTTTCCCCAACTTTGTGAAAGCTGCCTGCAAACAGCCGCAAAGCATTCTGAAAACAGCCGCAAAGCGGCGGATTCTGCCTCCGAGAGGAAGGGATAGCGGATATCCTACGACAGAAGTTCATGCCTGAAAAAAACGGAAATGTCACCTCAGTTACGAGTTACGAGTTACACTTAGACCCCATCCTCCAGTTACTCCAGTTACTCCAGTTACTCCGGTTACTCCAGTTACGCGTTTTTCAACCGCTTCGCCTCTCCTGCTACCGAAATAAATTTCTAGAGCTCCACTTGGGAGAGGAAGCGTAATTCGTAACCTGTAACCTGTCACTTTCGACGATTTTCATTCAATTAATGAATAATGAATAATGGGATAATTAATAATTATATAATGAATAATGAGATAATTAATAATTATATAACGAATAATTTAC
>CAMGIP010000139.1 GCA_946056155.1 uncultured Mediterranea sp.
ACCCACAATGGCTACAAAGCCGAAGTGATTACCTGAAATAAGCAGGGCTGGCAGTACGCCCACAAAGAGGAAGGGCAGGCAACAGAAGAGCATCATGCCTAGTCGGTAGCTGTTGAAGAGCCACACCAGAAGGCAGAGCATGAGTAGCAGCGAGAGGGGATAGAAGCGGAACAGGTACTTCATGGAGAGGTCGGTGGCCAGCTTCTCCCCGCCCCATTCGTAGCTGTAGCCTGCAGGGAGCGACAGCTTCTGCAGCCGGTCTTCCATTCGCAGACGGACTTCTTCAGCCGTCATGCCAGGAGCAGGTTGTCCCATCACGCTATGGCTGCGTTTACCGTTGTAACGGGTCACAACGGGATCTTCCCAGGTTACAGAGACTCCACTCCCTACATCATCGAGATGGAGCGAGGAGGTCAGTCCGGGCAGTGAGCGATCGCTTGAGGCCAGTGAGAGCAGGTTCTCCCGTGAAGAGAGGTCGCTGAGCTGGGGCATCAGTTTGAACAGGGGGGCATCGGTCACGTCGGGGAGCGGACAGCCTTCCGCATCCGTAATCTGCAGGCGGATGGTGTGTTGCTGCGTGCCATCGTAATAGCTCCCTATAGGAATGCCTTCCGTTCCTGCCATCAGGGAGAGGCTGAGGGCTTCGCGGCCTACACCTCGGTAGATGGCCTTGGACTGCTCATAGTCGGCTTCGAGGACCGGCACCCTATGCTCCCAGTCGGTGGTGACGGGGGAGAGCAGTTGCTCTTCACGGACAAACTGCATCATGCTGTCTGCCAGCTGGTGGAGTACTGCGGGATCGGGTCCCATAAAGAATAGTTGTACTGCATAGGGCATAAACATCAGGTTGTAACGTTTGAAGTTTACTAACGCCTCGGGATGGTGGGTGGCAATCTCTTGTTGCAGTTCGGGCAGATGCTTGCGTACAGAGGCCGGAGAGTCGAAGTCTATAATCAGTTCGCCGTAGGCCAATGAGGGGAGCTTGACGTTGCGCACCAGGCAGTAGCGTCCGGGGGTGGCACCGATGGAGGTGGTCACATGGCGCACGTAGGGCAGGGCTTCCAGCTCGTGGCGGATGGAGTCGAGGTCAGCTTCCACCTGTGTGGAATTGTAGTCGGCAGGCAGGGAGTACTCCATGTAGGCTTGGTCGTACTCCATGTCAGGAAAGAGGCTCTGCGGTAGGCGGTGCCAGCAGAGGGCGGTCAGTGCCAGGAGCAGCAGGGCGGCGCCTAATGTGATCGCGCGATGTGCCAACGCCCATTGCAGCAGCCGGCGGAACCGGTTGTATCCTTTCCCTTGGAAAAGCTCTTCTTTGTCGGCAGGTCCCTGCAGGGGCGAGAGGCGGTATTGCCGCTCCGCTACGAGGGGCACAAGCAGTAGGGCAAACAGCCAGGAGAGGAGCAACGAGAGAGCCAGTACGATAAAGAGGTCACGCACGTAGAGCCCCGTTACATCAGGACTCATGTAGATGGGTAGAAAGGCGAGTATGGCGATGAGGGTAGCAGCCAGCAGCGGGATGGCGGTACGTCGTCCCACTTCAGTCAATGCCCTTTGCTGAGGCAATCCCTGACGCATGGAGACCCAGATGCCGTCAGCTATGACAATGGAGTTGTCCACCAGCATCCCCATGGCCAGGATGAAGGCAGCCAGGGAGACACGTTGCAACGTACCGTCAAGGTGGGAAAGGATGAAGATGGAGCCCAGTACGGTGACCACCAGGACGGCTCCCACCACCGCACCGGAGCGGATGTTCATGCAGCACATCAGAATCAGGACAACCAATGCCACCGACTCCAGCAGGTTAAGCAGGAAGGTGGAGATGGCTGTCATCACACGGTCGGGTTGAAAGAAGACCTGATGGAGCGTGATGCCGGCAGGAAGGCGGTCGCGCTTCAGCTCTTCCAGCTTCTGCTCTACGCGGTAACCTACCTTGACCACATCACTTCCTGAGCGTGCGGCCACCACGATGCCTATGGCCTGCTTGCCGTCATAACGTAGCTGCTGACGCACTGGTTTCTCCACATCCATCGTCACGTCAGCTAAGTCACCTAAACGGATTGGACTACCATCGATGCCAGGGATGATCAGATCGGCTACCTGTTCGATTGATTGGCACTGGTCGCCTATACGGAGGCGGATACGTTTGCCACCGCTCTCGAAGTAACCGGCATAGCTGTTGGCCAACTGCTTCTGTAGTGTGGTGACCACCGCGATGGGCATTACCCCGAGGGCAGCACACTGCTCCTGGCGCAGCATCACCTGGATGCAGGGTTGCTGCTTGCCATACAGATCGACACGGCCCACCTCATCCACCAGACGGAGCTCCCGTTGCACCATCTCAGCGTAGGCTTGCAGTCGCTCGGGTGCAATCTCTTCACCGGTCAAAGCATAAAACATGCCCGATACATCGCCAAAGTCATCGCGTATCATCAGTTGAACAGAGGAGGGTAGGTAAGCTCGCTCGATGTGGTGGCGCATCAGGTCCCAGCTGGCTTGCAGCTTGTCAGCAGGTACGGTAGGGGCGAGGGTTACCATTACGTAGCAGAGGTCGGCATAGCTGGTGCTCTCCACATAATCCACTTCCCCCACCATGCGGATGGCTTTTTCCAAAGGGTCGGCTACCTCCAGCTCCATCTGATGGGCGGAGGCACCTGGGTAGATACCCACCACGACGGCTCGCCTTACTACGATTTCCGGATCTTCTAACTTAGGTGTCTGAAAGGCTGCCCATAGCCCGCCAAGCAAGCAAATAACTACCAGCAACCACACCACCCTGCGGTGGCCCAGTGCCCATTCGGAGAGATTGATATTCATAGCTGTTTCTTTGCTTGCGGATTAGATGATATGACCTACATTCTCTTCAGAGGGATGAGGCAGCGGACGCACCTGCTGCCCTGCTATCAACGTCCGTACTCCCGATGTCACAACCTGCATTCCAGGAGTGAGTGCATCACTTAGAGGGGTGAGCACGGCCTCACCACTGCGCAGGATACGCTCCACTTGGACGGGTACGGCTGTAATGGTTTGCGTCGAGTCGTTGCAGAGGTAGATGAAGCTGCCTCCTTCACGTTCAAAGAGGGCTGTGGAGGCTATCTTCAGCTGCTGGCTTTCCGCTGCTTGCCGATGGAGGATATGTACGACTAACGTCATGCCTATCTTCACCTCTTTAGGTGCGTTCTCCAGACGGAAGCGTGCCTGATACTGCTGTGAGGCATTGCTCCTGGCCGAGATGCTCTGTAGCTTCAGGGGGAAGATGCGGCCAGGGAATGCGTGTATCGAGGCGGTGAAGCAGCTGCTCTCCTGAAGTTGCAGATACTCCTTCTCAGGCAGGGTGATGACCACCTCGGGCACGCTCTGTGAAATCATGGAGAGTATCGGTACGCCGGGGAGTGCCAGCTCCCCTTTTTGTCGGTGGATGCGGTTCACCTGTCCGCTGTAGGGAGCCCGGAGCGTGCAGTCCTCCAGTTGGGCCTTGTGGTGGTTGTATTGGGCCTGCATCTGCTGGAGTCCCGATACGGCTTTCTCGTAGTTATTTTCGGATACGGCTTGCTCTTCGTGGAGGGCAAAGATGCGTTCGCACTCCGACTTCACCTGGAGGTATTTGGCCTCAGTGGCCTCCCACTGCAGGCGGTAGTCACGGTCGTCAATGGTGGCAATGGCTTGCCCTTGGCGTACCTGCTCACCCTCTTTGACAAGCAGTTGCTTGATGTGGCCGGTCACTTTGAATGATAGTTCTGAGGAGGCCTGGGCCTCAATCTGCCCTGGATAGGTGGATTCATTGCCAGCTGTGGCTAATGTGAGTGGCGCTGTCTCTACCAACGGGGTGGAGGCGGCTTGGCGTGGGCCTTCTGCGCAGGCGGTCAGCAAGGCGAGGCCCAACAGCATAAGATGTACTTTATGCATGGCGGGATTATCGATGGTCAAAATATTCATCTGTCTTGGCTTTATAGAGGTTATCAAATAGGGACGAATTGATGGCTTGCACGTGCGAGCCGATGGTGTATCTGAAGAGGTTGTAGTAAAAGTCGCGGTAGGTCATGGCCTTTGCCTCCCTGATCTGCCCCGTCAGGATGCGGGTGAAGCGGTTGGTGCGATAGACTCCATCTACCTTGATTTCTGCTTTCGAAGGCTCCAACGGACTTGCCGAGGTGAGGAACATCACACCGTGTACTTCCAACTCTTCTGCGGCCTGTGCCACAGAGGCACTGTAGCAGGTCTCCACCAGCCAGAGCATCTTGCGGAAGTGGCCCTCTGCCTTGAGACGGGTCATCAACTCCCGCATTCGTTGGGTGGTCATCCCCTCATCTTGGGGTCGCTCTCCCCAGAGGTAGCAACCTTCTACTCCATGGCCACACCAGAAGACGAGCACATTGTCGGCATCGGTGGAGCGGATGACGGCAGGCAGGCGGTCGGACGATTGACCCAACAGAATGGCGGTCAGGTCATCGGGAGTCAAGTCGCTCAGGTGGTAGTCGGTATGGACATTCACATGGAGGTTGACATCGTCCCAGCGGCGCACCTCTCCCGGATAGGGATTCTGTGGGTGCTGGGCCAGGTTATCCTCTTGGATGAGGATGATATGGTCGTCGGTGTACCCCCTTTCACGGAGCAACTGGTAGAGGTCGAGCACGTCGGCTTGGTGGCGGTAGTTCTCCCAACTGTCTGAGCCAGCCACGAGCAACGCCCACCGCTCACCCAACGTGGGATAATCAAATGAGGCCTCTGCATCAAAGTCCTGACTGATGGTAGGTAGCCAGTTCCAGGCGGCCAGGGTCGATTCGGTGCGCCGACTGCCGTCAGCAGAAAGGTGACTAAGCATCACGATACGGCCGTTATAAATCATCCAATAACCATAGATGGAGCAGATTACGTTGGTCTGCTGTTCGGTGTCGAAGTCCAGTTTGCCGCTGGCTCCCCGGATATCGTAGCGTGGTCCTTCTTTGTCGCACAGCCCTTCCAGCAGGGTACGCATACCTGTCTCATTCCAAGCCATGAGTGAGGGACGCGGTGAGCCATTCTCCTGTGTGGTGGCTACCACCTCTTTCATGGCCTCGTTCATCGTGGTGCAGACCCCATTATCCACGGCGGTAAGGGCTGCCACGACGAGGAGCAGGGCATCATAGAGCTGTGCCTCTTTGTTGTAGGTGGTGTCGCCACCATACCTTACGCGGTGGGCAATTTCAAACCCAGATTCCGGGTCGGCACAGGGAGTGACGCCAATGGTTCGTTCCGTCAGCTCGCCCAGCGTGAGGAGCTCAGGGTTGCAGGCCACATCGGTAAAAATCAGTTCGGGGGCTTCGTCAAGTTGGCTTGTGACCTCCAGCACCCTCTTCACGTCGGCAGTGCTTCCAGGGGCGCAGATGATGGCATCTGAACCGCTGGCCAAGGCTGCGGTGAGCTGTGTCTCCAGGTTGTTGTCTTGGTATTCAAAGATTCCCTTTGGGTCAAGTTGCATCTCACTGGCCTGGAAGGCAAACCAGTCGATAAAGGTCTGCCCGTAGAGTCCGGAGGCAGCCAACAGGGCAACGCGCTTGTGTCCATTGGCCAGCAGGCGGTCGAGCACCACTTCGCATTGGGTAATGTCACTCTCCACTAAGGCCCAGAAGAAATCGTAACCGGCATAGCTTCGTATCAGGTCCGCCGAGGTGGCACTGGGGGCAATCAATGTCTTGCGTGCTCCTTTGAGTCGGTTGGCCACCACATCCACGTGGGCGGAGTAGCGTGGTCCGATGACGGCCATCACCTCCTTACGGCGGCGCAGCTCCAGGGCCAGTGAGTCCAGGTCGATGCGGTCTTCATCATACAGCTCCAGCTTCAGCCGGAAGCGGCGACTCATCCCCTCTTGAGCCCGCTTGATGTTCTCCTGTATCCAGTCGGTGATTTGCATCACATGGGTTCCTCCCACACGGCTGATGGGTTGAATCAGTGCCACGGTATAGAGGGTATCCCTTGCTTCAGTCAGGGGGGTATCGGGTCCGTTGTGGTCATCCGAACACCCCATCCACAGGGGTGTACTGCAGATGGTCAGCAGGATAAGTAGGGTCAGGGGAGTTAAGCTATATCGTTTCATTTTTGATTCTTTCTGTTTCTATAATTCAGTTCGGCCTGTATGGCTTCGTTTGTCAGTGCTTCCCATTGGGGTGTATCTTCCAGATCTTCACTGTAAAAGTCGCTCACCACAAATGTGGCATACCCATTGGCGATGTCACCGTAGAGCCACGATTCACACGGTTGTTCCTCGGCCCAATCCAGGAGGTAATCCTCCACCATCTGGTCGTACCGTTTGAGCAGGGAGAAGGCCACCTGTTTGGAGTAGGCCTGTTGGTCCACGTCGAGTCCGCAGG
>CAMGIP010000140.1 GCA_946056155.1 uncultured Mediterranea sp.
GAAGGCTGCTGCCAAGAAGGCTGTGAAAGAGAGCCAGAAGGAGTTCACCAAGAAGCTGGCTTCGTATGCGGACTGCTACGTAAATGATGCTTTCGGTACAGCTCACCGCGCTCACGCTTCTACGGCTCTGATTGCCAAGTATTTCGACAAGGACAACAAGATGTTCGGCTACCTGATGGAGAAAGAGGTGAAGGCTGTGGATAAGGTGCTCAACGATATCCAGCGTCCGTTCACCGCTATCATGGGCGGTTCGAAGGTCTCTTCCAAGATTGAAATCATCGAGAACCTGCTGAACAAGGTGGACAACCTGATTCTGACCGGCGGTATGACTTATACCTTTGCCAAGGCTCAGGGTGGACATATCGGCCTCTCTATCTGCGAGGACGACAAACTGGAACTGGCACTGAACCTGATCAAGGAGGCTAAGGAGAAGGGTGTGAACCTGGTAATGGCTACCGATGCCAAGATTGCTGATGCGTTCAGCAACGACGCCAACACGCGCTTTGCTCCCGTAAACGAAATTCCCGACAACTGGGAGGGTATGGACATCGGTCCTGACACGGAGAAGGCTTTCGCTGAGGTAATCAAGAGCTCTAAGACAATCCTCTGGAACGGTCCTACGGGCGTATTCGAATTTGACAACTTCGCTCACGGCTCTCAGGCTGTAGGTGAGGCTATCGTAGAGGCTACCAAGAACGGTGCCTTCTCACTGGTAGGTGGTGGTGACTCTGTAGCTTGCGTGAACAAGTTCGGTCTGGCTGCCGGCGTTTCTTACGTTTCTACCGGTGGTGGTGCACTGCTGGAGGCTATCGAGGGTAAGATTCTCCCGGGTATCGCTGCCATCAACGAATAAGTGTTGGACGGGCTTGGATCAGGCCCGAACCTACCATTGAATCATTATTGAAGGATATCCATCCTTTACAATACGGAGAGGGTGTGTCGAAAGACGATACGCCCTCTTCTTTTTTCTTTTAAAATTATACGATTCTGACAGCTATGAACAAAAGAAAATGGGCTTGCTTGGCCGCAGTGGCTTGCATGAGCCTTAACCTCTTCGCCCAACAGACGGCGGAGAAGGCCAAACAGGACTTGATACAGAAAACTACCTTTGGAGGATATGTCATCGGCAAAGCGGGGGCTACCGACCAGGATGGAGCCAACAGTAGCAGCTTTGACCTGCGTATGGCGCGTGTCTATGTCAACGGACAGGTGCTGGACCTGAAATACAGACTCCAAATGGAGGTGACCGGAGGAGGCGCAGGAGAGACGAACGAGAAGAGTGCACGTATCGTGGATGCCTATGGTGAATGGGCCAAATACAAATATTTCACGGTGCGTTTCGGACAGTTCAAACGGGCCTTCACCTTTGAAAACCCAATGAATCCCTGGGACATCGGATTCGGTGGCTATTCGCAACTGGTCATGAAACTGGCGGGCATGAGCGACCGTGTAGGGGAGCACTCGTCGGGCGGACGTGACCTGGGTGTACAGGTGGCCGGTGACCTCATCCCCGTGGGCAACGACAAGCATAACTTCCTCCACTACCAGCTGGCGCTCTACAACGGTCAGGGTATCAACCAGAAGGAGCAGAACAACGGCAAGGACCTGATTGGGGGTGTCTATGTATTCCCGGTGAAGGATCTGGCGGTGGGCGTGTTCGGCTGGAACGGCTCCTTCACGAAGAACAACGTCACGGTGGACCGCAACCGCATGGCGGTGGGTCTGAAGTACGAAAGCCGCTGGACGGTGCGTGCGGAGTATGCCACGAGCAAGGGCTACAAGATAAGCGACTACGATGCCACCACCGGAGATCTGAAGGCTACAGCCTGCGACAAGTCGGATGCCTGGTACATGACCGTGGGTGCACCGCTGACCAAGAAGTGCAAGGTGTATGCCAAGTGGGATGTCTATCGTGACCGTCGCGACTGGCAGAGCATGAAGTCGCTCTACTGCCTCTCGGCCAACTACTACTTCCACAAGAACTTCAAGTTGCAGGCCAACTACAGCCATACCCGCGACAAATCGACAGCCAAGGACGGCAGATATAACAACTTTGACCTGCAGCTCTACTGGAGATTCTAACCCCTTGCCCACTCGTCAACTCATCAACTATTCAACAACACTTATCCTATGAACGTAAATAATATGGATTGGGACTCAGATTCTTTATTCTCCGCTGCAGTAGAACCTCTACTGACCAGCCGACGTCTGCTTCCGGCCATGCAGATTATTGAAGAAGCCTTCGGCCAGATAAAGGACAACGTATGGGACCTCCAAGAAAAACTGCAAAAGTGCCGCACTCTCTACCAGACGATGCTGGAGTATCTGAAAAAGGGTGTGGCCGATGAGGAGAGACCTCGCATGTTTCGCGAGCTATCCTATGAACTGATTATGCTCTATCAGGAGGTGAACCTGAGACTGGAGGAGTCCACTGAGAATAACCCTGTGCTTAAGCGAAGAATCAAGGTGCGCAAGGAGGGCAAGAAACAGAATCTGAGAAGGTGGATGGAGTGTCTGAAGGAGGCTGATGAACGGGTGGAAAACGGCCTGAAGGAGGAAACGGATGTGTTGGCTGACTTGGAGAAGAGGGACGCGCTTCGCAACGACTTCTTTGAGGTGCTCACCGTCTATGACCGCTGGGAGAAGGAGGACATCCGGACAATGGACGAAGTGTTGGCTGACGAGCAGATTTCGGAGCACAACCTCTGTCTCACCATTTCGGGCGTGACTCTCAACCTGCTCTGTTTCATGGATCTGGCACAGGTGAAGTGGCTGATCAAGGCCATGGGGCATGAGTCGCCTAAGGTGACGGCCCGGGCCATCGTGGGCTTAGCCTACGTCATGAGACGCCAACACGACTCTCTGCTCCTGCACCCCGAGCTGAAGAAGGAGATGGACCTGCTCTGCGAGGATCCTACCTTCGGACAGTATATGCAGTTTGTCATCCAACAGAGCAACCGCAACATGATGGCTGAGGAGATAGGAAACAGTCTGATGAATGATTTCAACCCCCAGATTATAGAGGGGCTGAAGAGTAAAATGGAACGGGAACTGAACAGGCCGGAGCAGGATGACCTGGATTTCGACGATGAAGGGTTTGGCTTCGATGATGACGAGGATTTTGAGCAGGACCTGGACGAGGAGATGAAGAGCGGAAACCCCGACTGGCAGCTGAGGAAGGCCTTGGAGAGCCACATGGATAAGTTGACCGCATACATCAAGGAGGGGATGGATGTGAACTTCGTCACCTACAAGTCGTGCAAACGGTATGCCTTCTACTACAAGATGTCCCACTGGTTTGCCCCCTTTGACGAACTCTGTCCGGAGCTGGTCAAGAACATCGGTCTGGAGCGGAAGGGAGCCAAGCAGGGAATCATCAACCTCATCTCTCAGCAGATTATCTGCGACAACGACCGATACTCCATCTGCCTGACCTTGGGCAAACTCAGCGCCAGGGAGCGGAACAGGATGGCTAACCTGATGCCGCCGGAGATGCAGCAGGCCATGGAGAACACGGGACGACCCGGATTCTTCAAGGATTATATACAGCAGGAGATTGCCCTCTACCTCCAGGATCTCTACCGCTTCTTCAAGCTCAGCTCCTTCCATAAGGGGTACAACAATCCGTTTGAGCAGTTCCTCCAACCCGAAGATTTTCCCGCATTCTCTGCTGTACTGCGGACCGAGGAGTTCTACATGCAGCTGGTGGATTTCTTCCTGGAGCGGAAGGAGTACGAAACGGCAGACTATTACTGCGAGCAGATAGGGCTCATGGAACCGATGGAACGGAGTGCCACATGGCTGCAGAAATGGGCCTACTGCTGCGAGAAGGAGGAGGATTACGAGGAGGCATACAAGCTGCTGAAGGAGGCTCATCAGCTGAATCCCAACGATGTGTGGACCATCCAGCACCTCATCTACTGTATCAAGAATCTGTTTTGGGACGAGGAGGAGGTGGTACAACTCTACCGCAAGCTGCTGACTCTGCAACCGGAGAACCAGAAGTTCACGCTAAAGCTGGCTAAGCTCCAGGAGGATAGAGGCTACTACGAGGAGGCTCTGCAGCTCTACTTCAAGCTCTACTACTGGAACTCGGAGAAGGTGGAGGCATGGAAGGGAATAGCACACTGCTCGCTGCACATGGAGAAGTTGGAGCAGGCGGAGAAATTCCTTCGGATGATACCGGAGGAGGAGCTTGATGAAGCTGATCTGAGAACATGGGGACATATCGAGCTGCTGAGAGGAGATGTGCAAAAGGCCTTCACACTCTACAAGAATGCCTTTGATCGGGTGAAGGAGATAGAACAGGAAGCCTTCGTCTCTGGCATGGAACGGGACATGAGTACTATGGAGAAGTTGGGCATTGAGCGAGAGACTATGCAAATGATTACGGATCTGTCATGCGAAGATTATGAATAGGCTGAAGAGGAAATGGCAGGAGCTGATGAGCAATGAGGAGCTCAAGCGGAAGATCTATATCATCATCTTCGAGAGCGACACACCGGCAGGCAAACTGTTTGACGTGGCGCTGATTGCCTGTATCATGTTGAGCATCTTAGTGGCCATCGCGGAGAGCATCCATGGGGCCAAGGAGGTGATGGGGCCTATCCTGCGGGTGACGGAGTATCTCTTCACCTTCTTCTTTACGGCAGAGTATCTGCTGAGGCTCTACTGCTCGCCCCGACCGAAGGACTATGCGCTGAGCTTCTTCGGTGTGATAGACCTGCTGGCTACCCTACCCCTCTACCTGACCTGGATCTGCGGGCCGGCCCGATACCTGCTGGTCATCCGCACCTTCCGCCTGATACGTATCTTCCGTATCTTCAAGCTCTTCAACTTCTTGGAGGAGGGGCGTCTGCTGCTCCACTCCATCTACCTGAGCAGCCGGAAGCTGGCGGTCTTCTTCCTCTTTGTGCTGATTCTGGTCATCTCCATCGGTACACTGATGTATATGGTGGAGGGACAACTGCCGGATACGCAGTTCAACAACATCCCCAACTGCATCTACTGGGCTATCGTGACGCTGACCACGGTGGGTTATGGCGACATCACGCCAGTGACGCCGATGGGACGTTTCCTCTCGGGCATGGTGATGATGCTGGGTTATACCATCATTGCGGTGCCCACAGGCATCGTATCGGCTACGATGGTGCACTCACGCTCGGGCAATGACAAGGATAAGAAGGAGGGAGAGAAGCAGGAGAAGGACCAACTGCACGAACGGAGCTGGGAGGTGCTCGAAAGCGAATACCTCATCCGCCGCCCCTGGCTTACGGCACGACGTGACACGGTGAAGTTGCCTACTGGAGTGGTGATGCCGGAGTATTATGTGCTGGAATATCCCGACTGGGTGAATGTGATTGCCATCACGGAGGATGAGAAGTTTGTGATGGTGCGCCAGTACCGCCACGGACTGGGGGAGACGCGTTATGAGCTTTGCGCTGGGGTATGTGAGGAGGGAGAAGACCCGATGATTGCAGCCCAACGGGAGCTGTATGAGGAGACGGGCTATACCGGCGGAAGCTGGAGCCGTCTGATGACGCTCTCGGCCAACGCGAGCACCATGAACAACCTCACCCACTGCTTCTTGGCTACGGGGGTGCAACGCACTTCGGAGCCTCACACGGAAGCTACGGAGGATCTGGTCGTGCAGCTGATGAGTCGCAAGCAGGTCATGGCATTGCTCCGCAGCAACCAAATCAGACAGGCCCTCATGGTGGCTCCGCTCTGGAAATACTTCCATTCGCTGCCGAGATAATTCCTCCCCCCTCTCTTTACTTTCCGCTCCTCAACCCATATCCCCCTCTCTTTACTTTCCGCTCCTCAACCCATATCCCCCTCTCCGCCTTCTCCTCCTCTCTCCCCCTTTTTCCTTTCCTCTGCACCTCCATACTCCTCACTCAACCTCTCCTCATCTCTCCTCCTTCTCTGCACCTCCTCACTCAAATGAAACTTCTCCTCCTCTCTCCCCCTTTTTCCTTTCCTCTGCACCTCCATACTCCTCACTCAACCTCTCCTCATCTCTCCTCCTTCTCTGCACCTCCTCACTCAAATGAAACTTCTTTCTGCTGAACGTAGGGGAAGAAATAGGAGTCAGGAGAGAGTCAAACGGTTTTTGAAATAACAGAGAGATTAGAGTGGGAAAGAGTCTTGAGCGAAGGAAAAGTGAAAAGATTGCGGAAAAAGAGGAAATATTTCCTTAAAAGGTTTGCGGTATAAAAAATAATATCTATCTTTGCACCCGCAAAACCAAAGATGGTGTCATAGCTCAGTTGGTAGAGCAAAGGACTGAAAATCCTTGTGTCCCCG